>NZ_CBCSCA010000005.1:153584-448956 GCF_965137885.1 Bordetella sputigena | reverse complement strand
GGCATGGGCTTGGAACGGGGCGGGGGCATCAGCCGCCAGTGTCACTTAAACGACGAAGGTTGTCACCCCAGCGGGCGCATGACTTATTACACTCCTGGTTACCTACTTTCATTTTCCTTTTTGCTGGCCATGAACGCTCCCTTGCCGAATACCGCAACGGTCCCTGGCGCCGCCACCCCCGCCGTGCCCGCCGCTTCCAACGCCACCGCCTTCAAGGTACTGGGCGCGATCAGCGTGGCGCACTTGATGAACGACATGATCCAGTCGATCCTGTTGGCCATCTATCCGATGCTGAAGGACTCGTTCGCGCTGAGCTTCAGCCAGATCGGCTTTATCACGCTGACTTACCAGATCGCGGCGTCGCTGTTGCAGCCCTGCGTGGGCCTGTACACCGACAAGCGGCCCCTGCCGTATTCCTTGCCGGTGGGCATGGGCTTCACGCTGGTGGGCCTGCTGCTGCTGTCGGTGGCGCCGTCCTATCCCTACATTCTGCTGGCGGCGATCCTGGTAGGTACGGGATCGTCGGTGTTCCATCCGGAATCCTCGCGGGTCGCGCGGATGGCCTCCGGCGGGCGGCATGGGCTGGCGCAGTCCTTGTTCCAGGTCGGCGGCAACGTGGGTTCCGCGATGGGTCCCTTGCTGGCGGCCCTGCTCATCATTCCGCACGGGCAGGGCAGCGTGGCCTGGTTTTCGCTGGCGGCCTTGTTCGGGATGCTGGTGCTGGTGGGGGTGGGGCGCTGGTACGCCGGCAACCGCTGGCGCCTGAAACCCAAGGTCCGCGCCGCCGGCGGCCCGCCGCCCCTGAGCCGCGGACGCGTGGCGGCGACGCTGGGCGTGCTGGCGGTGCTGATTTTCTCCAAGTACTTCTACCTGGCCAGCCTGAACAGCTACTTCACCTTCTACTTGATGGATAAGTTCGACCTGACGGTGCGGTCGGCGCAGCTTTATCTGTTCATCTTCCTGGCCGCGGTGGCGGTGGGCACGGTGGCCGGCGGGCCCATAGGCGATCGCGTCGGCCGCAAGGCGGTGATCTGGACGTCGATACTGGGCGTGGCGCCTTTCACGCTGGCGCTGCCGTACGCGAATCTGTTCTGGACCGGCGTGCTGGTGGCGATCATCGGCCTGATCCTGGCGTCCGCATTCGCCGCCATCGTGGTGTATGCCCAGGAGCTGGTGCCCGGCAAGGTCGGGACCATCGCCGGCCTGTTCTTCGGTTTCGCGTTCGGCATGGGCGGGGTGGGCGCCGCCGTGCTGGGACATATCGCCGATATCACCAGCATCGCGTTCGTCTACAAGCTGTGCTCGTTCCTGCCCTTCCTGGGAATGATGGCGATATTCCTGCCGGACATGGAGCGGGGGAACCGGCCCGCGAAGGCGTGACGGCAGGCGGCGATGATGCCGCCGCGGTGGCGCGGTGGCGCGGCCAGGTCGCCGTCACGCCGGGACGGGCGTGACGGCTTGGTCCCGGTCAGTCGCCCTCAAGGCTTGAGGTGCTGCACGAAGAACTTTTCCATGGCTTCGTAGAACTCGAACTTGTTCTCGTCGTTGTGGAAGCCGTGCCCTTCGTTTTCCTTGACCATGTACTCCACTTCCACGCCGCGCGCCCGCAGGGCTTCGACGACCTGGTCGCTTTCGGCCTTGTTCACGCGCGGATCCTTGGCGCCCTGCGCGATGAACAGGGGTGTCTTGATCCGGTCGACGTGCAGGGCCGGCGAGGTCGCCTTCAACCGCTCCTGGTCCTTCTCCGGATTGCCGACCATGTCATACATTTTTTCCAGCAGCGGTTTCCAGTAAGGCGGAATCGTGTTCATGAAGGTAAACAGATTGGACACGCCCACGTAGTCCACCGCGGCGGCGTAGAGATCCGGCGTGAAGGTGATACCCGCCAGCGTCGCATAGCCGCCATAACTGCCGCCGTAGATGCCGATGCCCTTGGGATCGGCGATCCCCTGCGATATCAGCCACTGGACGCCATCGGTGATGTCGTCCTGCATGGCCAGGCCCCATTGGCCGAAGCTGGCTTCCCAGAACTTGCGTCCGTAGCCCGTCGACCCGCGGAAGTTGATCTGCAGCACGCCGAAGCCGCGGTTCGCCAGGAATTGGGCTTCCGCGTTATAGCCCCAGCTGTCGCGTGCCCACGGGCCGCCATGGGGGTTGACGATGACGGGCAGCCCGCGCGGTTCACGGCCCACCGGCAGCGTCAGATACCCGTGCAGCGTCAGCCCGTCGCGGCTCTGGAAGCTGATGGGCTGGACCGGCGCCATGTCGGCTTCCGGCAAGGCCGGATTGATGTCGGCCAGCTTGACCAGGGTGTCGCTCTTGACGTCGTAGACGTAGCGCGAACCCGGCGTACGGTCGTTGTAGGCGGCAACGATGAATTTGTCTTCGTCGCGGGTTTCGCCTTGCAGCGCGAACTCATAACCCTGCAGCTGCTCGCCCAATTTGCGATAGATGGCCTCGATCTGCATGTCGAAGAACTTGCGCTGCGGCTTGTCGGTTTCATAGGTCGCCACCGTCAGCACCTTGCGGCGCCGCGAGTAGCCGACGCCGCCCAGATCGGCCTTGCGCGGATCGAACAGCATTTCCTCGGCGTCGGGCCGGGCGGGGTCGATGCGCACCAGCGCCAGCGTATCGCGGCCGCGGTTGCTCAGCGCATAGAGCTGCTTGTCGTCGAAAGTGAACAGCACCGGGCTGACGCTGGTGCGATAGTCCGTGGTGATCAATGGACGGAAAGGCTGTTCCTCGTCGTCGCGGTACAGCAGCGTCGTGTTCAGGCCATCGCTGGTCAGCGCGGCGCGCACCTTGCCCGCGTGGTCGGTCTGCCAGCCCACCACGTTGCCGGGGTTCTCCGCCACGCGCACCGATTCGCCGGTGTGCACATTGACGCGATATACGTCGAAAACCTGCGGATCGCGGTGGTTGTGGCCGATCAGGATGTGGTCCGGATCGTCTTCCAGATCGTCTTCGATGCCGGCGCGTACCTGTTCAAACGGGGTCAGGTCCAGGACCTTGCCGCTGTGCACATTCACCGCCAGGACGTGGAAATTCTCGTCGCCGCCGAAATCCTTGGCGTACAGGATCGTGTCCGAGCCCTTCCACACATAGCTGCTGATGTCGCGCGCCGACTCGTTGGTGATTTTGCGCGGTTCGCCCACCGGCGTCGCGCCTTGCAGGGGCTGCACGAAGATATTCATGCGCGGGGCCTGGCCGTCCACGCTGACGGGGCGCATGAAGGAGATCATCGCGCCGTCGTCCGAAAGCCGGAAGAAGCCGCGCTCGGGATTGCGGAAGAAGTCTTTCAGGGGATATTGCCGCGGGGTGGCGGCCGGCGCGCCGGGCGCCGCGCCTATCAGGGCCGCGGCCAGCAGGGTGCGCGTCATGAGTTTGAACAATGCGGTCTCCTTTTGAGTCGCCGTGTGATCCGGTCGCGCGGTGTGCGCGCAGTGCGTTCGATGATGCCACGCGACGCGGGGCCATGTCGAACCGGTGCGGCCGGCTAGGTGCGGCCGGCCAGGTGCGGCCGGCCAGGTGCGGCCGGCAGGCGGGACGGGGGGCGGCCGGATGAGGGATAATTGCGCCTCCTTGATCGGAGGACCTATGTTCAGGATATTCGCCGCGGCCGCCACGCTGGCCATCGGCCTGGCCGGATGCACGCTCGGTATCGCGCCCGGCCGCGAATCGCCGTCCGGCGATTACAAAATCGCGGTCAATTACCAGTCGGCCTATAACGTCGCCAAGGCCCAGGCTGAACAATGCCTGACCGGCAAGTCGGCCTACCGGGTGGTGGGCAATCTGGATACCGTGGGCCGCAAGGGCCAGGTGAAGGTGCTGGCGCCGTTCACCGACAACAATATCGCGCTGGTCAATCTATCGGCCATCGACGACGGCAATACCGATGTGCATATCGAGATGTGGGGCGAGGGCATCTGGAACGCCGACGCGGTGATCGCGATGCGCGACGCCATCCAGTTCCAGATCCCGGCCTGCGTGTCGTATATGCCCAGCGATCCCACGGTCAAGGGCAAGCCCAAGCGTTAATCGGTTCCGATTCGCGCCGGCTGTCCCGCGTCGGGCTTGGGACGGACGATGCGGAAGGTTCCGGAAGCCTTGCAGACGACCTCGCCATCGGCGTTGCGGATCTCGCCTTCGCAGAAGGCGATCGACCGGCCGCGTTTCAGGCAGCGCGCCTCGATGACCAGATCGCCGTTCGCGGGCGAAAAGAAACTCGTGGTCATGTCTATGGTGGCCATGCTGATGCCCGGCTCCAGGTCGGCGCGGGCGGCGGCGCTCAGCGTGAAGTCAAGTACGCTCATCAGCGTACCGCCGTGCACGTCGCCACGGCTGTTGGTAAGCTGCACGCGCCACGGCAGGCGGGTGCGCGCCAGCCCCGGTTCGATATGGTCGGGCAACAGGCCCAGGTATTCCATCAGCGGGATGTGGGCGCCGAAGTAGTCGGTGCCGGTGTTCGGGTTATCGCGGTGCTTCGTTTCCATAAGCCGTCGGTTTGCAGTTGATCATCACCATGCGCAAAATCGTACACATCGACATGGACGCTTTCTACGCGTCCGTCGAACAGCGCGACGATCCCAAGCTGCGGGGCCTGCCTGTCGTGGTGGCCTGGAAAGGTCCGCGTTCGGTCGTGTGCGCGGCGTCGTATGAAGCGCGCCAGTTCGGCGTGCATTCGGCGATGTCGGTGGCGCGAGCGCTGCGCCTGTGTCCGCAGGCGATTTACGTTGCGCCGGATTTTACGCGGTATCGCGAGGTTTCCCGGCAGGTGCGGGAGATCTTCGTTCGCCACACGGACATTGTGGAGCCGCTGTCGCTGGACGAGGCCTATCTGGACGTGACGTCCAACAAGCTGGCGCTGCCTTCGGCCACCGAGGTCGCGCAGACGATCCGCCGCCAGATCCGTGAGGAAACCGGGCTGACGGCGTCGGCCGGCGTGGCGCCCAACAAATTCCTGGCCAAGATCGCCTCGGATTGGAATAAGCCGGACGGCATTTTCGTGGTGCGGCCGCGCGACGTGATGGCTTTCCTGCGCCCGCTGCCGGTGCGCAAGGTGCCGGGGGTGGGCAAGGTAACGCAGGCCAGGATGGAGGAGCTGGGCATTCTGACCGTGGGCGATCTGGAGCTGCGCCCGGTGGACGAACTGGAGCATTACTTCGGCCGTTATGGGCGGCGCTTGCACGAACTGGCGCATGGCATCGACGAACGCGCGGTGGAGGCCGACCAGGTGGCGCAGCAGGTCAGCGCCGAAACCACGTTCGAAACCGATTTGCGGCTGGAAGAGCTTGGGGAAGCCATCGGCCGGCTGGCCGAGCGTGTATGGGAGCAGGCCTCGCGCAAGCGCGGCATAGGCCGGACGATCACGCTGAAACTGAAGACCGATCGTTTCCGCCTGCTGACCCGCAGCCATACGCTGCCCGGCGCGCCGGCCTCGGCGCAGGCGCTGGCCGAGATGGCCAGGCAGCTGCGCGGGCGGGTGGAGCTGCCGCCTTCGACGCGCTACCGGCTGGTGGGGGTAGGGATGAGCAATTTCCCGGACGGCGAGGATATCGCGCGGCAAGTCGATCTGTTCGAGGGTGGGTGATGGGCCCACCCCCGAAGCGCTGCGCGCTTCCCCCTCAAGGGGGCGACGCTGGAGGACCGGCGGAGCCGGATCCTCGGCGTCCCCGATCGGGCGGCACCTGTGCGCTGCGCGGCGGGGCACTTTTTTATGCAGTGGTTCCGATAGCCGGCGCGCAGGGGCTGCGGCGTGGTCAGGCCAGGCGGCTCTTGACTTGCTGCGATACGGCCGACATGTCGGCCTTGCCGGCCAGCGCCGGCTTCAGGATCGCCATGATCTTGCCCATGGCGGCGGGGCCGGTGACGCCCTGCTTGTTGACTTCTTCCATGGCGGCCGCGATGGCGGCGTCGATTTCGGCCGGCGTGGCGGCCTGAGGCAAGAACTCCTGCAGCACGGCCAGTTCGGCCTTTTCCTGTTCCGCGGTCTCGGTGCGGCCCGCCTGTTCGAAGGCGGCGATGGACTCGCGTCGCTGCTTTACCTGCTTTTCGATGATGGCGGTGATTTCGGCGTCGCCCAGTTCACGGCGTTCGTCGACTTCTTTCTGCTTGACCGCCGCGGACAGGAAGCGCAGCGTGCCCAGGCGCGCCGTGGCCTTGGCGCGCATGGCGTCCTTGATGGCGGCGGCCAAGTTGTCTTTGAGCGAGGAAGTGCTCATGGGGAAACCTCTTGCTGATAGGTAATGACGGTGAACGGCGCGGCACCCGTATTATGACGCGGCCGCGCGTCCCCCGCGGGCAAACGCCGCTTCTTATTTGACCGTGGCCAGGTCGCCTCGCAGCGCCACGCCCGCGATCACGCCGCCGGCATGGCACTCGTACTTGGCGGGATCGCTGTGGACGTTCTTCTTGTAGTAGCTGACGATGTTGATCACCGCGTTGGCGCCGGCCTTCTTGGCCGCTTCCTGCAGCGAGATCAGGGCGGACTGCGCGGCCCAGTCGCAGGCTTTTTCGTCGCTCTTGCCGAAGGCGTTGGTCTTGCGGTTGGTGACGACATTGGCTTCCAGCACCTTGCCGGAAGGGCCGGTGCCGGCCAGGTAGAACTTCACGCTGCCATCGAGTTTGCCTGCTTCGGTGGCGTTCTTGACTGCCTCCTGGAACGATTGCATGACCGTGCGATCGGCGGCGTGCGCGGCGGGCGCGCAGGCCAGCGCCAGGGCCAGGCACGCCAGGGATTTCAGGCTCGGGGACATCGGCAAAGCTCCTTTGCGGTTGGAAAAACGTTAGCGCCAGCGGCGGAAGATCAAGGACGTGTTGATGCCGCCGAAGGCGAAGTTGTTGTTCATGACGTATTCGCTGGACAGCGTGCGGCCTTGACCGCGCAAGTAGTCCAGCGTGCCGCAGCGCGGATCGACCTGCTCCAGGTTGAGCGTGGGTGCATACCAGTCGCTGTTCATCATCTCGATGCTGAACCAGGATTCCAAGGCGCCGCAGGCGCCCAGCGTGTGTCCCAGATAGCTTTTCTGCGAACTGATGGCCATGTCCGGTCCGAAGACCGCCTGGGTGGCCAGGGTTTCGGCGATATCGCCCTGTTCCGTGGCGGTGCCGTGACCATTCACATAGCCGACCGCCGACGGCGGCAGATCGGCGTCGCGCAGGGCCATTTCCATGGCCACCTGCATGGTGGCGGCTTCCGGCCGCGTGATGTGGGTGCCGTCGGAATTGCAGCCGAAGCCGACGATCTCGGCATGGATGCGGGCGCCGCGCGCCAGCGCGTGGTCCAGGTCTTCCAGGACCAGCATGCCGGCGCCTTCGCCGACCACCAGGCCGTCGCGCGCGCTGTCGTAGGGGCGCGGCGTGCGGTCGGGCGTGTCGTTGCGCTGGCTGGTGGCGTACAGCGCATCGAAGACCAGGGCCTCGCTGGGGCAGAGTTCCTCCGCGCCACCGGCCAGCATCAGGGTCTGGCGTCCGTAGCGGATGGCTTCATAGGCGTAGCCGATGCCCTGGCTGCCCGAGGTGCAGGCGCTGGATGTCGGGATGATGCGGCCCTTCAGGCCGAAGAAAATGCCGATATTGGCCGCGGTGGTGTGCGGCATCATGCGCACGTAGGAATTCGCGCTGAGGTCGTCGGTGACGCCGTTCAACAGCATATTGCCGAAGGCCTTGATCTCCGCCGTGCTGCCGGTGGATGAACCGCAGGCCACGCCCATGCGGCCGTCGGCGATGGCCGGATCGTCCAGCAGGCCGGCGTCGGCCAGCGCCATTTCGGCGCTGCGCACGGATAGCTGCGATACCCGTCCCATGCTGCGCAGCTGCTTGCGCGTCCAATGCGCGGGCGGCGCGAAGTCATGCACGGGGCCGGCCAGGCGCGTGCCCATTTCCGCGTAGCGTTCCCATTCCGGCATGTACTGGATGGCGTTGCGGCCGGCCTCGAACGCCGTGCGCACGGTCAGCCAGTCGGTGCCCAATGCGCAGATGCCGGCCATGCCGGTGACGACGACGCGCTTCATCAGCAGAGTCCTCCGTTAACGCCCAGTACCTGCCGCGTAATGTAGGCGGCGGCGGGGGACAGGAAGAACGCCACCGCGGCGGCGACTTCGTCGGGCGTGCCCATGCGCGCGGCGGGGACTGCTTTCAGGATTTCATCCACGGGAACGTTGTCGTCGATCATGTCGGTATCGATCAGGCCGGGCGCCACGCAGTTGACGGTGATGCGCCGCTTGGCCAGCTCCACGGCCAGGGCCTTGGCCGCGCCGATCAGGCCGGCCTTGGAGGCGCTGTAGTTGACCTGCCCGCGGTTGCCGACGATGCCGGATACCGAGGTCAGGCAGACGATACGCCCCGGCGCGCGGCGGCGGATCATGGGCATCACCACGGGATGCATCACGTTGTAGAAACCGTCCAGGTTGGTGCGCAATACATCGTCCCAATCGTCGCCGCTGAGCGCGGGGAAGGCGCCGTCGCGCGTGAGGCCGGCGTTGAGCACGACACCGTAATAGGCGCCGTGCGCCTCCATGTCGGCGTTCAGCGCCGCGGCGGCCTGGGCGCGGTCGCGCACGTCGAATTGCAGCACGCGGGCGGGCTGGCCGAGTTCCCGCGCGGCTTCGCACACGGCGTCGGCTTCCTCGCGCCGCGAACGGCAATGGATGATGGGGGCATAGCCGGCGCGCGCCAGGGTCAGGGCGATGGCCCGGCCGATGCCGCGGCTGGAGCCGGTCACCAGTACCGGCAGGCCCTGGGTGTCCGGAGCGGGGGCGGGAGCATGTGCGGCGTCTGTCATGGCGCGGAATCGCGGTTCGCGGACGGAGAGCGCGAGGAAGCCGTGGCGGTTCCGGCAGCCCTTCCGTCCAAGGTGAGTGGATCGCCAGCCGTCGTGGCGCCGGGCGGTACGTCCGCGCCGGTCGCGTCGGGGGCCGGCTCGCGGGTAAAGGCGCCGGCATCGGCGGGTTGGTAGACATTCAGCCGGGCGGAAGCCAGCAACCGCGCATCGGCGCGCAGTTCGCATTCGAATACGCCCATGCCGGCCGCATCCCGCAGGGATTGCGCGACATGGATGGTCAGCCGGGTGCCGGCCGCGAAACCCCGCACATGGCATTCGTAGCGGCGCGTGCCCAGCAGAAAGCCCAGGCCGACCTGCTGGCCGTGGTGCCGCGCCTGGCAGCCTGCCCACGCGCCCACGGCCTGGGCCATGATTTCCAGGCCCATCCACGGCGGCAGGCTGCCGTCGGCGTTGCTGTAGAGGCCATCCGGCTTTACCACGGCAGTGGCGCGCAGCGTTTCTTCATCCCAGTCGTCCACGGTGTCGATCAGGATGGCATCGCCGGAGTGCGGCACCAACTGCGCCACGGGCCAGGGGCAGGCGGTCATGGGCCGACCCCCAGGATCAGGCTGGCATTGCTGCCGCCGAAGGCGAAGGAATTGCTCATTGCCGTGCGCGGTTTGCCGGCGGGCAATCGCCGCCCGGGCGCGGTCAGGTCCAGCACGGGCAGCGCGGGATCGGCGGCGCCGTCCCAGCGCTGGGGCGGCAGGCGGCCGGCCAGGCAGGTGTCGGCGACCACGGCCCAGCACAGCGCGGCCTCGATGGCGCCGGCCGCCGCCAGGGTGTGGCCGGTCAGCGGCTTGGTTGATGCGCAGGCCACGCCTTGCGGGAAAACCGCGTCGACCGCCTTGCTTTCCATCGCATCGTTGTGCTGCGTGGCGGTGCCGTGCAGATTGAGCCAGCCGATGTCGGCGGGCGCCAGCCCGGCGTCGGCCAGGGCGGCGCGCATGGCCTGCGCCGCGCCCGCCCCGGTGGGATCGGGCGCCGACATATGCCAGGCGTCGGAGCTGCCGCCGCCGCCCAGCAGGGCCACGGCCGCGCCGTCGGGACGTTGCCGCTGCATCAGGAACAAGGCCGCGCCTTCACCGATGTTGATGCCATCGCGATGCACGGAGAACGGATTGCAGGTCCCCTGCGACAGGGCTTCCAGGGCCGCGAAGCCGTTGATCGTCAGCGGGCAGAGCGTATCGACGCCGCCGCAGATCACGGCGTCGCAGGCGTTGCGCGCCAGCAGGCGCTTGGCGGTCAGCAGCGCCCGCGCGCTGGACGTGCAGGCGGTCGACAGGGTATAGGCCGGACCCGCTACGCCCAGCCAATCGGCCAGGAAGGCGGCGGGCGATGCCAGGGCCTGGCGCCGATAGTCGTATTCCGGTGGCCAGGCGCCGTCGCGCTCCAGTACCCGGTAGGCATGGGCGTTCTCGTTGACGCCGGAGGTGCTGGTCCCCAGCACGATACCGATGCGCAGTGCGCCGAATTCCGCGATGGCGCCGCGCAGCGCGGGTTCGATCTGCAAGGCGGCGTCCATCAGCAGGCGGTTGTTGCGGCTGTCGTAGTGGTCCGGCATATCCGGCGGCAGGTCGGGCAGGCCGGCCGGCGCCACGCCCAGGACGATGCAGCGGCCCGCTATCCAGCCGTCCCGCGGCTGCATGCCGGCGCTGTCGCCCTGCAGCGCCGCGGCGGCCACCGCATCGATGCCGCGTCCCAATGCGCAGACGATGCCGGGCGTTCCGAGCCAGGCCGTCATGGCGTTTCCTTCAGCGGTTCGACACGCCAAATCGTGCCGCCGCCGGTGGTAATCGCGAAGGTGTCGGCGGGAGCGCCGGGCTGCCACACGACGCGCCAACGTACGTTGCAGTCGTCCTCCATGACGCGTTCACGGCCGCCTTCGGCGGTGGCGGCCTGGCGCCAATCCCTGCCGGCATAGGCGCCAGCCAGGGAGGATTGCGGCGTCCAGGCGAACAGGATGGCGGAAAACATGTCGCTGGCCTGGGCGTTGGGCCGCATGAAGCCGTCGTTGCGCCATTTGCCGTCCTGCAGGATCTGCCGCGCCATCGGCATGCCCAGCGGATCGAACATCGACCACCGTGTGGCATCGGGTCCTTCCGCCTGCACGACCAGCAGGGCGTCCTGCCGCGCCTGGCCGGGCGACTGCAGGCTGACGTGGACGCGGCGCGGCAGGCCGAGATCGGCCTGCGCGACCGGCGTGGGCGGTACGCTCGCACACCCGGCAAGCCACAGCGTCGCCACAATGGGCAGGGTGGCAAGCAGGCGGCGGCGGGAGGTTCGGAGTAGCGTCATGGGTAAAGCTTATGCGGCATTCGGCAGCCGGCAGATCTCCGCCAGCGTGCGCAGGCGGCGCGCATGCTCGGCGACGAAAGGGTTGTTCCTGTCCCAGGCATAGCCGGCCAGGATAGATGAAATCATGCGGCGGATGTCCGGCTGCGCGCGTTCATAGAACACGACATCGCGGAAGGCGCCGGTGTACCAGCCTTCCACATAGGTGCGGAAGGTTTCGACGCCCACCATCAGCGGATCGGCGAACTCGCGCTGCCAATCGACGGTCGCGCCGCCCAGTTGCCGATGCAGGGCGTCGGCCGCCAGCTTGGATGAATGCAGTGCGATGGTCACCCCGGATGAAAAGACCGGATCGAGAAATTCCGCCGCATTGCCCAGCAGCGCGAAACCCGGGCCGTGCAGCGATGTCACGCTGGCGGAATAGCCGCCTATCGTATTGGCGGGCGTGTCCCACACGGCATGGGCCAGCAGGCGCTTCAGGCTGGGCGCGCCGTCGACCAGCTCGCGCAGCCGCGCCATGGGATCGGCGGCTTCACCGATCAGCTCCGCGCTGCCCACCACGCCCAGCGAACAGCGGCCGTTGGAGAAGGGTATGGTCCAGAACCATATGTCGGGCTGCTCGGGATGCACGCTGATCAGGATCTTCTGGCGATCGAAGCCGGCGTCGTCGATACGGTCTTCGATATGGGTGAACAGGGCCTTGCGTGGCGGCAGGCCGCTGGGACGTTCCAGGTCCAGCAGCCGCGCCAGGACGCGGCCGTAGCCGCTGGCGTCCAGCACGAAGCGCGCCGATATCCGGCGGATGGGCGCATCCGCCACGCCGGCCGCGCGCACCGACAGCAGCGGCCTGCCGTCCGCCCGTTGCGCGCCGGAGAAATCCGCCGCGACCACTTCCTGTTCGTACCGCACCTCCGCGCCCTGGCGCGCGGCCTCGTCGGCCAGGATCTGGTCGAAGCGGGAACGCAGCACCTGATAGGTCGTGCCGGGACCCGGCGAGAATTTGTCGCGGAAATCGAAGGCCGTGTAGCGCTCGCCCCAGGCGAAGGCGGCGCCGTTCTTTTCCTGGAAGCCGGCGGCGCGCACCGCCGGCAGCATGCCGGCTTCGTCGATGAATTCGATGCAATGCGCCAGCAGGCTTTCGCCGATGGAAAAGCGTGGAAAGCGCTGCCGTTCCAGCACCAGCACATCATGCCCATGGCGACGCAGCAGGCCGGCGGCCACCGCGCCGGCGGGGCCGGCCCCGATGATGACGATTTCTCGGTTTTCCACGGTATGCCTTAGTTATGCTTTGTTGTAGGGAGGGCGGGAGCCGGCCGCGGCGGGANGGGCGGGCTCGTGCCCGGCGCCGGCGCCCGGGCGCACCCATGGCGCCCACAGGACGCAGAACGCCACGCCTATGCCCACCGACAGGCCGAAGTTCGAAATGGCCGGCGTGCTGCTGAAGGCCAGCAATCCGAAGGACAGCATGGTCGTGGCGGCGGCCAGCACGATGCCGACGAAGCTGGCGGCGGCGCCCGCCACGCGTTCGTACATGACGATGGCGTAATCCAGGCCGATCGCGGAAACCAGCAGCAGTCCGAACAGGCTGAATAGCGTCAGCGGCTGCCCGAGCAGGCCCAGCGCGCCCAGCGTGCACGCCGTGGCGGCCAGCGGCACGGCCAGCAGCCGCCACGTGGCGGAGCGGCCCAGCGTCAGCCACAGCAGCACGCCGGCGACCAGATAGGACAGCAGCTTGAGTTCAGCGGCGCGTATGCGGGTCTGGGCGAAGGTCTCGTTCAGCTGCCCGGTGCGATCGACGAAGCTCACGCCTTCCAGCCCCTGGGCGGCGGCCGCGGCGGCGCGGGTATCGTGCAGGCCCTGCAGCGCCACGATGGCCGCCACCTGGCCATGGTCCTGGCCCAGCCATAGCATGCTGCGCGTCTGTCCCAGCGGGCCGCGCAACACGCTTTCCACCGTGACCGGTTCCTGCGCGGCCAGCGCATCCACCTGTTGCAGCACGGCCTGCGCCGGAATGCCGACCGCTTCGAAAGAAGGCAGCAGGCGGGCGCGCCAGTTGGGATCGCGCATCGCATCGAGCAGGGCGCGCTGCGCGCCCTCCGGCGCGACCAGCTGGTTCAGCGATAGATAGCTGTCCAGCGACTTCGCCTGCACCAGCTTGTCCAGCCGGCCGTCCAATGCGTTCTGCCGTTCCCACAGCGCATTGGCATCGGCGGCGCGCACCAGGTAGTACTGGCTGGTCGCCTCGATGCCGGTGATGCGGCGGATCTGCAAGGCCTGTTGCACCAGCGGGCCGGGCAAGGACAGCCACTGGCGCAGATCGTCCTGGATGCGCAGATGCAGGACACCGGCCAGGCATAGCAGCGCCACGCCGGTCGCCAGCCAGGGCAGCGTCGGACGCCGCCCGCTCCAGCGTGCCAGCCGTTGCAGCAGCCCATGCGACAGGCTGCCCAGCGGCATGAAAGGGCGCGGCTGCCAGCCGCGCAGCCAGTTCGGCAATTCGCAGACCGTGCATGCATAGGCGCCCAGCAGGCCCGCGGCGGAGAACACCGCGGTTTGGGTCAGGGCCGGGAAGGGGGTGAAGACCAGCGCCAGATAGCCGACCAGCGTCACGGCCAGGCTGATGGTCAGCCCCGGCAGCACGCGGTGCAGCGCGGGCCAGGGCTGCCAGTCCGGCATGCCGTAGCGCTTGGCCAGCAGGTGCATGGGGAAATCGATGGCGATGCCGATCAGGCTGGCGCCTATCACCAGGGTCAGGACGTGGATGGTGCCGAACAAGGCCACGCAGGCGACCACGCCGCACAGCATGCCCACCGCCACCGGCAGGAAGGCCAGCAGGGAACGCAGGCCGCGCATGGTAAGCAGCAGCACCGCGATGATGCCGAGTATCGCCATGGCGCTGATCCAGGTGCTTTCGCCGACGGCGCGGGCGCGGCCTTCGGCCGCATAGAGCGGCCCGCCCGTCACCAGCATCTGTCCGCCGTCCTTGACGATGGAAGCGCGCGTTTCGTCGACCAGCCGCGCGACCTCTCCGGGCGACGCGGCGTCGAAGGCGTTGCCGCTGGTCTGCGCGCGCACCAGTACCCAATCCTTGTCGCCGTCATGGGCGATCAGGGTGCCGCTGACCAGGTCCAGCTGTACCGTGCCCAGCGTGCGCATCCCGCGTTCGGCGGCGTGCGCCAGACCCAGCAGGTCGTCATTGGCCGGCACCAGCCCCGTCGACGAAAAGGGATCGGCCAGTTCGCGCACCCGCCGCGCGGCGTAGGCCGCCGGGTCCTTGATCAGGGTTTCGCGCGCGCGCGGCGGCAGCAGCGCCAGCGGCTGCGACAAGAGCTGCTGGCGCACCGCGTCGATGTTGACATCGGCGTCCACCTGTACGTCGGTGAACAGCCCGCTGTGCCGCCACAAATGGCCCATGCCGCGCGCCAGCTCGATCGCGCGTTCGCGGTCGCCGGCGCTGACCAGCGCGACGATCTGCCGTTGCAGCGGTTCCTGGATACGGTCGTCCGCGCGCTGGCGCAGCGCGTCGCCTTGCGCCGTGGGCACCAGGTCCAGCAGGCTGGACGATACCGGCCAGCCGTGACGGCACTCCCACAGGCCCAGGCAGACCACCAGGGCCAGGGCGATACGGAACAACAGGGTCAGGCGCCGTTCGCGCGCCACGCGCCGTTCAGGGGTTGAAATCACGGCGCTCATCGTCGTTCAGCTTGGTATCGGCCCGCGTGTTCTTCATTTCCATGACGGTCTTGTCGCCCTGGGTCTCGCGCAGTTCGATGCGCTGGACCAGCTTGCCGCCGGAAATCCGGATGTCGGTAAAGATCTGCTTGAGCAGGGCGGACTTGGGCGTCATGACCAATTGCCAATCGCCGGCGGAGCCGCTCAGCGCCATGTCGAAGTTGTCCTGCAGCGATTGCGTATCGCCGCTCAGCACGGTCAGGAACATGCGCGTTTCGCGGCCGGCGCCCACGGCCTGCGGCAGGGCCTGCCATTTGCCGCCGTCGTCGCGGCGGAAGACGGCGCTGGGCGTCAGCAGCAGGTCCTGGTGCAGCGGGGCGCGCAGCTCCCACAACAAGCCGTCTTCGGTGGACAGGGTGAACAGGCCGGTGCTGGTCAGCGGCTGCGGCAGCGAGCGCAGGAATTTCTGCTGCACGAACTGCCCGCGCACGACCGGCGCGTCGCGCAACTGCGTTTGCAGGGCGGCCAGGTCGAAGGCCCAGGCCGGCGCGGCGCCGGCGGCCAGCAATACGGCGGCGGCGAGGCGACGGCCCCAGCGGAGTGCGCGCCGCATCATGCCAGCACCTTGCGCACGGCGTCCAGCAGAGGGGCGGGCGAGACCAGCTGCATTTCGCGATTGTCCATGCGGACGGCCACCTGCACGGAGCTGGCACGCGTCAGGCGCGTGCCATCCCCGGCGTCGGTAATGAGGTAATGAATCTTCAATCGGTTCTCCCACTCCACCAGTTCGGCGCGCACTGTCAGGCGCTGGCCGAATACGGCGGGGTTCATATAGCGCAATTGCAGATCGATGACCGGCCAGGCATAGCCCGAGGCCAGCATGGCGTCATACCCGTAGCCGATGGCGTCGAGCAGCGCGCAGCGCGCCTGCTCCAGGTATTTCACGTAGTGGCCATGCCAGACCACGTTCATCGAATCCACGTCGAAGAAGGGCACCGTCACGGCGGTCTCCACGGCATAGACACCGCGCTTACGCATGACGCCTCCAGAATGGATAGAAATTGAACCACTGCTGCGGCGCGTCGCGGCATTCCGCCGCCAGGCGGTCGGCGTAGCGCTGCGCCCAATGGCGCACGCCTTCCTCGCGCCGGCGGCGTTGCAGCTCGACGCGGTCGGCCAGGCGTTCCAGCGTGATGCGGTAGCGGCCGTCGATCTTGGTGCAGAACAGCAGGTTCACCGGACATTTCAACAACGCCGCCAGCAGCCACGGTCCTTGCGGAAAGGCCGCGGGCGCGCCCAGGAAGTCGGCCTCGACCGTGCGGCCGCCGCGCACCGGCACGCGGTCGCCGGCGATGGCCAGCCATTCGCCGCGCTCGATCCGCTCGTTCAGCTGCAGCATGATGGCGGCATCCAGCTCCGTGACCTGGATCAGGCGCAGGCGGCTGGCGCCGGCCTGCGCCAGCAACTGATTGAAGGATTCGGCATGGCGCGTGTGCACCAGGACGTTCATCGTCAGCAGGCCGCTGCGTTCCACCAGCGCGCGGCAGACTTCCAGGTTGCCCAGGTGCGAGCCCACCAGGATTTGTCCGCGGCCCGTCCGCATCTGCGCATGCAACTGGTCGGGATCGCGGATGACGACGTCGCCCGCCGTCAGGCGGCCCTGCCAGACGTCCAGCTTGTCCAGGATGGCGTCGGCGAAGGCCTGGAACTGGCCGTACACGGGCCGGCGCGCCGGCAGGGCCTGCGCCGCGTCGGCCTGGCGCAGGCGCCGCTGGTATTCGGCGATGCTGCGGCGCGCGGACGGGCTGAAGCAGTAGAAGTAAAAAACGATCAGCGCCAGCACCGGCCGCAGCGCGCGCCGGCCGAACGCGCGCGCCGCCCACGCCGTCAGGCGCATCAGGAAGGGCGCGCCGCGTTCGCGTTCGGCGGCCCAGTGGCGGGCGGGGGGACTGGTCATGCTTTTGGGTTTCTGAACTTGCGGGCCAGCAGGCCCGGCGCACGTGGCAGCATGCCAAAAAAAAGCCTGGCGTGCATGGCGCTGATGCGCACATTGTCGCGCAGCCCCTGGAAGTGGGACACGCCGCCGGCCGGATAGATTACGCGCGTGGGGCGCCATACCATCGGCACCCCGCGCCAATGCAGCAGCACCAGCACGGCGATGTCGAAGTCCATGCGATGCCCGGGATCGCGGCGTTCCAGCAAGGCCAGCGTGGGCGCCAGCGGATAGACGCGGAAGCCGCACATCGCGTCGGGTATCGCGGTGGACAGCGTATTGATCCACACCCAAACGCGGGTCAGCCAGCGGCCGTACAGCCGGCTGCGCGGCGCGTCGTCGCCATAGGCGGGCGATCCGCCCACCAGGGCGTCGGGGTGGGCCTGCGACGCGCGCACCATCTCCGGAATATCGTCCAGGGCATGCTGGCCATCGGCGTCTATCTGCAAGGCATGCGTATAGCCCTGGCTGCCGGCGTGGCGCAGGCCGTCCTGCACGGCGCGCCCCTTGCCGCCGTTGCCGGCGCGGCGCACCAGCATCGCCTTGCCGGCGGCGGCCAGGGCGTCCAGGCGCGCCGCGCAGGCGGGCGCCGAACCGTCGTCCACCAGGATGCAGGGGATGCCGTACGCGCGGACGCGGTCGACCACCGCGCCCACCGTGTCGCCATGGTTGTAGACGGGGATGACGGCGCACATGCGGTGCGGCCGCTGATCGACGCCGGTCATGATGGCGTTCCCGTCGTGGCCGGGGCGCCGGTCAGGATGCGGCCCGACGAGCAGGGCTGGCCCGACGACCGGTATTCGAAGTACAGCTTGGCCCGCGCCGGCTGCCAGGTAAGCGTCAATTCCAATGGGTCGCCAGGACGCGCCAGACGTTGGAATTTCAGCACCTCCATGCCGTGGAAGCGCAGGTCCGGCCCCATCGGCGTGGCGCCATGCCGGCGCGCCAGATCCATCGCCCATTCGATCTGCGCCACGCCCGGGACGACCGGCATATCGGCGAAATGGCCATTGAAATGCGCCAGGTCCAGCGGCACTTCCATGCTTAGCCGCAGCTCACGCCCGCCTTCGGCGGTTTCCGCCGCCGACAGCAAATGCGCATCGGGTGAACGCGGGCGGATCGCGGCCGCGGCGAAAACATCCTGCGGCAGCTTGCCCTGGGCATTCCAGGGCAGTTCGCGCAGCAGGCGCCAATGGCGCGGTACGCCCAGAGGCGGAACGGCGGCCGCCATGTGGGCGCGCAAGGCCTCCACCAGCGCCTTGCGGCCGTGGTTGCGCAGCATGTGGATGCCGGACGGCGCCAGCGACACCAGGGCGGTCAGGCGCGGCGTGCCGGCGACTATGCCGAGCCGCGCTTCGCGGACATGGGGATGCTCCATCAGCCGCGCTTCCAGCTCCGGCAGCGCGATGCGCTTTTCCTCGATCTTGACGATGCGATCCAGGCGGCCGTGCAGGACGAAACCGGCCCCGGCCGGCGCGGCCGCATCCGCCGTCATGTAGCGATCGGCGTCGTCCAGCCATGGGGATCGCACCCACAAAGCGCCATCGGCGATGCCCGTCGTCACGCCCGGCAGCGCCTGCCAGGCATCGCCGCCGCGGCGGTATGCGACCGCGCCGGTTTCGGAGCTGCCATAGATCTCGATGGGACGGCAACCCAGCCGGTCGGCCAGCATGTCGGACACCGCGCCGGGCAGCGGTCCGCCCGCCGAGAATATCTGCGTGATGCCGCCCGCCAGCGCGGGCCAGTCCAGCTTTTCGCCCAGGCGCTTCAGCAGCGCGGGGCTGGCGATCCACGCGAACGATGCGTGCGCCAGGCTGGCCTGTTGCAGGGCTTCGGGGAAGGCGAGCTGCGCCCGGCCGATCACGCGTCCCGCGGCCAGCGGCCACAATACGCGGAAAGGCAGGCCGTACATATGCTGCGCGCTGACGCTGCCCAGCACGCAGGCGGGCCGCGCCGACCAGGCCCACGACTGTTCGAATGCGGTGATCTCCGCGATCAGCTGGGACCAGCGCTTATGTATTTGCTTGGGCTGTCCGCTGGAGCCCGACGTGCACAGCACGACGCCGCCGTCATGCGGATCCAGCACGCAGGCGGGCAGGGGCGCCGCGGCATCGGCCATGGCGGACAGGGAGTGGCGCCGGCTTTCCGCGACGGGCAGCGTCGCCAGGTCGGTCAGCCACAGGTCCACCCGCGAGTCGATCGGCGCGCACGAGGCCGGCCGCGCGTCGCCGGCCAGGTTGGCGACCACGCCGGCGCGCCAGCAGGCGAACAGGGCGATCGCCAGCATGGCGGCGTCATCGAACCACAGTCCCGCCTGACGGGCGCCTCGCGCCCGCAGCCCGGCCGCCGCCGCCAGTACCTGGCGCACGAAGGCATCATGGGTAAGCCGGGGTTCCCGCGCGTAGAGCACGTCCGGGCGCGCGCCCGTCAACAGCCCGGTGGGGTCCATCCACGTCATGGCGCGCGTTCTCAACGGCCGTCGCGCGCGACGGCGCGTGCATCCATGGCCTGGACCGGCACCGGCGCAGCGGCTTGTTTACCGGGCGCCGGCCGCACCAGCCACTCGCCCGCCATCAGCAGGCCGATCAGTACGTAGCTGATGACGCCGTTGTACAAGGTCCACCAATGCCAGGGCGCCCACAGCGATAGCGCCGCGGACGTCAGTCCATTCAAAGCGAAGAAAGCGGCCCAGACCTGCGTGACGCGCCGGGTATAGGCCACGGCATGGGGCGGCAGCTCGGGATGGCGCAGCCGCGCGAAGCGCTCCACGACCGGCATGCCGCGCCACAGGCTGGACGCGAACACAGCGAACATGGCGGCATTGACCAGGACCGGGTAGCCGCGCAGCCAGCGGGCGTCATCCAAAAACACGACGATCGCGCAAAACGCCGTCACGATCGCCGGCAGCAGCCAGCCGCCCGCCACCCGCTTGCGATCGGCCAGCGCGCGCGCCAGCCACAAGCCCGCCAAGGGCAGCAGCAGCCACCGCGCGGCGCCGTTCTGCAGGTTCGCGTGCACGAAGAAGGGGTAGGCCACGCCGGCCAGGAGCAGGGCGATCGCGAGGACGGCCCGCGTCATGCGGCCGATTCCCGCTGCTGCTGCAATTGTTTCTGTTGCTCCCATACGGCGTCGACCACGTCCTGCACGGTGCGCACGGTGCGGAAGTTTTCGGCGGCCAGCTTGTATCCGGTCACGCGCTTGATGTGATCGAGCAGGTCGATGGCGTCGATGCTGTCGATCTCCAGGTCGGTGTACAGATGCGCCTGAGGCACGACGCGTTCCGCCGGAATTTCGAATAATTCCACCAGGGCTTCGCGCAGGACGCTGAAGATGTCTTCCCGGGTTTGCATAACACTAGCTCCGTTGCTCAGGCGCCACGCTGGGCGGATACGAATTTGCTCAGATTGGCCACGGTGGCGAAATGGTCGCGCATATTACGCGTTTCCGGATCGATGGCAATTCCGTAGCGTTTCTGCAGGGCCAGCCCCAGTTCCAGCGCGTCGACGGAGTCCAGCCCCAATCCGTCGCCGAACAGTTCGGCATCGCTGGCGATATCTTCGGGCGTGATATCTTCCAGCCCCAGCGACTCGATGATGAGTCGCTTGATTTCACTTTCCAACTGTTCCATCCAGGCCTAGCTCCGTTTCGAAATAGTGATGTAGATGTTCGTTCATGCGCCGTCCGGCGATGGGCGCGGGATGGCGCTCCGTCCATTGCCGGGGATCGATGTCCGCGCCTGCCTCGAAGACATAGTGCATGCGGCGATGGGGAATGCGGTACCACGGCTCGCCCTTGGTCAGGCTGCGCGTGTTCATGGTGATGACGACGGGCGTAATGACGCTGGCGCCGCGCACGGCGATGGCGCAGGCGCCCCGGTGAAAGCGCGGCGCCGCGTCGACCGGGGTGCGCGTGCCTTCCGGAAAGACGATCAATGTTTCGCCGTCGCGCAGCACCTGGGCCGCGCGCTCCAGCATGTCCATGCTCTCGTCGTTGGTGATGTAGCCCGCGTTCAGGATCGGCCCGGCGGTGAAGGGATTCCTGACCAGGCTGTGCTTGACCACGCAGTTCGCGTTGCGCACGTGGGCGATCAGGAACACCACGTCCAGCAGGGACGGGTGGTTGGCGACGATCATCTGGCCCGGGCGGCCCAGGCGTTCGACGCCGCGGAACTCGTAGGTCAGCACGCCCATGCCGACCAGCAACCGCACGAAGCGATAGAAGGTCCAATTGATGACGGCGCGCGAGCGCCGGTGACGCCGTGCCGGGTTGGCGATCAATAGGCGCTGCGCGGGAAACACCACCAGGCGCAGGAACAGGCCGCCCAGGCCGAACAGGCTGAAGGCCACCGCGGTGGCGATCAGGCGCAGCAGCCAGGCATCCTGGCGCGCGGCGGTGGCCGGCATGGCGTTCATCGTGCGCGCCGCCATTGCCAATCGGCGGCGCGGCCGGGGTGCATCCATACGGGCGTACCCAGCAGGAGATGCCGCAGCAGGCTCAGGGAGTGGGGCCAATCGGCGGCGGCGCGGCCGGCCGGGTCCGCCGGACGCAGGTCCAGCTGGAATTCATCCCCCTGGCTGACGCGCAGGGCGAGGGCATAGGAGAACGGGACGTCGTCTATCCATGGGCGGTAGGCGGCGGGCGGGGTCTCCTCCGCCAGGATCACGAGCGCGTCGGGGTGGCCCGCGTCCAGCAGCAGGCAGGCTTCCGCGATGGCGCTTTCCAGGCCGTCGCCGCTGGCCGACAGGGCGACCGATTCGACGGTTTCCTTGCGCAGGATGGACCACATGCCGGCCGTCGCGTTGTGCACGGACAGGCTGAAGGAGGTCGGCGACAAGGCCTCATCGCGAGCCAGGCACTGCAGCAGTTCGAAGCTGCGCGAGGTTTCGCCATGGTGGGACGCGTAGACGACGGGCATGGCGGGACGCCCGTCGGCCAAGGGCCAGGCGCAGGCGACGGCCATGCGCGCCAGCGGACTGAGCCGGCGACGTTGCAGGGGCGGCAGAAAACCCAGGTTGGGCGGCGCGGCGCCGACATCGGGGCGGTACGGCGTACGCGCCCAGGTCTCCCATGCGGGAAAATCCTCGATGCCTGGCGCCCAGGCGTGCCATGCGGAAAGTGCGAAGTTGAACATGCGCGGAAGTGTACCGGTCCACCGGACCCGATAGGGGCTTTGTTGTTATCGTTCAAACCATGTTCGCCCTCGTTATTCTCCCCATTCCAACGTTTTTTCAGCGAGTTGTAAGGATGCGAAGGGGGACTTCGCCTTGAACGGCCTCTTGACCCTGTGGTGGGGGGACCCGGCGCTGGCCGGCTGGTATCGCGCCGATCTGTTGCATGGCGCCGACAGGCCGCGCGCGGAAACGGCGCGTTCGGCCCGCGCCGAGCTGGATTGGCGGGTCAGCCGGGCCGTGTTGCAGCAGGCCTTGGCCGCCGGCGCCGGCGCCGATGCGGCCGGCCACGCTCACGTCGAAGCCGCCTCCCGCGCCGCCCCTGAAGCCGCCGGGTTCGCCATGTCCGCGGCGCCGGCGGTGTCGATCAGCCATTCGCGCGGCCACGCGCTGGTCGCCACGGCGCCCGCCGGCTGGCGCATCGGCGTGGACCTGGAAGCCATCCGGCCGCGTGACACCGCGCGGCTGGCGCCCTGGTGCTGCGCCGAGGATGAAGCGCGCGCGCTGGCAAGCTGCGAAACCGACGCCGAGCGCCTGCGGGCGTTCTACGCCTTGTGGACGATCAAGGAATCGTTCGTCAAAGCCGCCGGTCTGGCATTCCCGGCCGATATGCGTACGGTGGGCCTCGCCGGCGCCGGCCGGCCGTGGACGGGTTGGCGGCTGCGCGCGCCCGGCGTCGGATGGAGCGCATGGTCTGCGGTCATCGATGACGTTTGGCTGGCGTCCGTGGTCTGGCGAAGGTCCGATGCGCCGGTGCAACCCGCGTTGACGGCGCCGCCGGACGCGCCGCTGTGGCGCACGGCCCGGGGCGCGGCCGAGCCCCGCATCGTGCCGGCCGGCCGCTGGCCCTGATCAGGGCGCCAGCGCCTGGGCGACTTCCGCGCAGGCCAGCCGCAGGCACTGCACGAAGCCATGATGCAGCGCCGACATGGGATCATCCGCATGCACCAGGGCGCCGATATGGAAATGCACCGGCGGCTCCAGCCGGCGTATCGACAGGCCGGGCCGCGAGATCCCATGCGCGCTGTAGGCGTCCACGATGGCATCGCCGCAACCGGCTTCCACCATGGCGCAGGCCATGTAATGGGTCTGCACCTGCAGGGCCGTATTCATGCCGACCCCGTGCTCCGCCAGCGCGGCCTGCAACAGGTTGCCGAGCGGATCGTGCGGATTCATGGCGATCAGGTTATCGGGCCGCACGGCCGCCAGGGGCACCGGCTGCCCGCCCGGTTCCCGGCTGACGTAAACCATCTCGGAGCGATCCAGATCGATGCGCGCGATGCCGGGGTGGGACGGCGGCTCGTAAGTGACCGCCATGTCGATCTCCCGCGCCAGCAATCCGGCGATCAGCTCATCCGTATGATGGGTCTGCAGGCTGAAGGTGATGTCCGGCTGGCGGCTGCGGCTGATCCCCGCCGCGCGCGGCACCACGCCCAGGCCCAGGCTGGGCGCGCAGCCGATGCGCAGATGGCCGCGCGGATGGTGCCGCAGATTCGCCGCCAGCTTGCGCACGCTTTCCAGATCGCGCGACAGGCGTGCGATATCGGGGGCCAGGATGTCGGCCTCCCGCGTGGCGCGGAGGCGGCCCTTTACCCTTTCGAACAGGCGGAATCCCACCTGTGCTTCCGCGTGCGCCAGCATCTTGCTGGCGGCCGGCTGGGATATATGCAGGGCCTGGGCGGCGCGGCTCAGCGAGCCGGTGGCCCGGATGGCCTCGAAAAGTTCGATATGACGCAGGCGCACGGTTTGGCCTCGGACGGGACTGGATAGCAAAAGGTTATATCGGATCGCTATCTCGCGCACCAAGTAAAGGGCGGCGCGTTGCGGGCGGGTGCAGATGGCCGGCCGCGCCTCCGCTCTCCAGTGCCGTGCGCGGGGGCGCCATGGGGGGCACCTGGTGCGGGAATAGGGCCCCCGGCGAGGTAGAACATAGCCAAAGGTTATGCATTCCGGTGGCTTTGGCATTTGCCGCCGTCCGTGCGCGTGGCCAGAATGCCTCCCTTGTGAATGATTTCAGGATGGTGCGATGCGCGTGTGCGTGATCGGCGCGGGCGTGGTTGGCGTGGCGTCGGCTTATTTTCTGGCGCGCCAGGGCTACGAGGTAACGCTGCTGGATGGCCGGCCCCGTCCCGGCGAGGAGACCAGCTACGCGAACGGGGGCCAGCTCAGCTACAGCTATGTCGCGCCGCTGGCCGGTCCCGGCGTGCTGCCCAGCGTCCCCGCATGGCTGCTGCGCGATGATTCGCCGCTGCGATTCCGGCCACGGCTGGACCCGCACCAATGGCGCTGGTGCCTGCAGTTCGCCCTGGCCTGCCGCGGGTCGGTCTCGCGCAGGGTCACCGCGGAAATGCTCACGCTGTCGTACCTGAGCCGCGACGTGATGCATGCCCTGCTGGAACAGGAGCCGCTGTCCTTCAGCCATCTGCGCAACGGCAAGCTGATCGTCTACCGCAGCAAGGCGCTGCTGGAAAAGGCGCGCGCCCTGGTGGCGTATCAGGCCGGCCATGGCGCGGAGCAGCAGGTATTGAGCGCCGGCCAAACCGTGGCCATGGAACCCGCCCTGGCCGGCATGCGTGCCGATCTGGCGGGCGCGGTCTACACGCCCGGCGAAGAGGTAGGCGATTGCCTGCGCTTTACCGAAGGCCTCTTCGAGCGCCTGGCGCGCCAACCCAAGGCGCGGATCCTGATGAGCACGCGGGTGTCCGCGCTGCGCCGGGAAGGCGCGCGCATCGTGGCGGCGCACACCACGGCCGGCGATATTGAAGCCGATGCCTATGTGGTGGCGTCCGGCATGGGCAGCCGCGCCTTGCTCCGATCCCTGGGGCAGGATGTGCCCATCTATGGCCTGAAGGGCTACAGCCTGAGCGTGCCGATGAAGGACGACGATGCCGCAGGTCCCGCGATCAGCGTGACCGACTACGAACGCCGCATCGTATATGCGCGGATAGGCCCGGTGCTGCGCCTGGCGGCGATGGTGGACATCGGCGGGGATGCCGCCATTGATGAGCGGCGCATCGCCCTGCTGAAGCGCCAGGCCGCCGATACCTTTCCCTCATTGCCCCTGGCCGCCGCGCAGCCCTGGGCGGGCCTGCGTCCCGCCACGCCGTCCGGCAAACCGATAATCGGTCCCAGCCGCGCGGCGTCCAATCTGTGGATGAACGTGGGGCAGGGCGCGCTGGGCTTTACCCTGGCCTGCGGCAGCGCGGCGCTGCTGACTGCGCAGATGGCGGGCATTCCGACGCCCATCGAGCCGCGGCCGTTCCTGCCGGCTTGATCCAAGAAGCGAGGCCTGCTTGAGCAGGATGCTCAAGCAGGCCCCGTTTTCGGCTGGAAAAAGTTGCCAAGGCGCGTCACGCGCCCGCGGAAACGAAAAGGCCCGCCTGGACGGGCCTTTCACTACACGGACTTATCAGCGCTTCTGGTCCGAGCCCTGGCGCTGCTGGCCTGGCTGCTGGTCGGACCGGTTCTGCTGCTGCTGTTGCTGCGAGCGTTGTTGGTTCTGGTTGTGCTGCTGGCCGCCCTGGCCTTCCTGGCTATGCTGGCGCTGGCCTTGTTGGTTTTGCTGGTTCTGCTGGCTGTTTTGCTGCTTCATTGCTGGCTCCTTTTGCATGAATGCGCCCGCCGCTTCCGCGTCGCTGAGCCACGCGTCCGAGGCGGGGAAAAATGCGGAACGGATCCGCGCCTGCTGGGCAGCAAACGCTGTGCCGGTGGGGTCGTCTTCCCGCCGCTCCCGGCGGGCCGCGGGGGCGTCGGCCGGCGTATCCGCCGGGCGCCGCCGCGCCGCCGGCGCGGGCGGGGAGCCTGCCGTATCCTCGGCCGGCCGCTGCATGGCGGCCGCCGCCATCGGCCGCCGGATGGGATGGATCGACTCCAGATGGAAATCCTGCCTACGGCAATAAAGCTCCAGTGCATCGAGGCCGCCCACGGCGTTTATCGCCTGCATGGTTTCGGCATTGAGCCGGCCATGGGACAGATCGTTGCCATCGCGGCCCCCGGCCGCATCGATCTGCCGCTCGCTGAACGGCACGGCCGAAAGGCGCGGCGGAAGCTCCCAATCCGTATCGCTCAAGGCCATCTCGGCACAGATGCGCTCCACGATATATCCGATGCCCGTGCGCTCGCCTAGCGCCCGTGAGTCGATCGCGCCGTCCGTCGGGGCGGGGACGGCGCGAGGCTGGGGCGGGGCGATGTCGTGCGTCATCATCCGGGCCAGGTTTTCCGCGGTGACGCGGGGAGTCTGCCGCGCGTACACCGTCCCCGAGCGGGACACATAGTATTCGCCCTGGATATGCTCGGGCTTGGGTATGGGTATCTCGACCCGCCGCTCTTCCAGATGCACCGAGGGCGGACTTTCGTATACCGCCAGCGCATTCTCGACGCGTACGGGCAGGACGACCTGGAGCCGCCATTGCCCGCCCCCAGGTTCATCGCCGTCGCCGTCCGCGACGCGACTCCGGTCCATCATGCGGTTCGCCAGCCTGCGGAAGGTTTCCGAATGATCGTAAAGGCGCATCAGGCTGTGCCGCAGCCGCGCGGAAATAGCGCTATGCAGACCTAGTTGGCCGGCTTCCGTGGCCAATTCGGAAAACTCCGCGGCCAGATACGACAGCCGCAGATCGCTGACACTGATGGTGAAGCGTTGGTCGAAGTCCCTGGCCCACGACGGGTCGACAGCCGCGTTGGGGGCGGCTTCCAGCACTAGCATGGCGTCCCTGACGGTTTCGCTGCGCAGGAAGTTCAGCCGTTCGGCTTCGTTGGCCTTGGCGATGTCGGGAACCGGCACCAGCCTTGGTATCGGCGCGAGCAGCGGAATCGTTGCCGGCGTGTGCTGGATCGATGTCAGCGATGTCATTACCGGCACGAGCATGGGAACAGGCACGCGCGGCGGCGCCGCATCGCGCTTTCCATAGCGAGCATCCAGATACCGGTTCTGCGCCTCGATGTAGAGCTTCAGTGTCTTAGGGCCGCCCGCCGCGGCGATGGCGGACTTCATCTCCTGCGCGCCCGCTCGCGCCGCGCTGTCGAAGTAAATCGGCGATAGGTGGAAGTCCGCTTCCATGCCGAGTTCCTGCAGGATGCGGTCCGTCAGGAATTCGATCGCGCCTCTTTCACCGAGGCCGAAGCTTTTGATTTTCCTGGCCGCCGGCGCTCCGGGCGGCCCCCAGCGTCTCAGGTCGCTGCCGTGGATGCGCGTCAAGGCCTGCACCAGGTTGCGGATAACGATGCGGTCCGTGCGCATCGGCAGCAGATCCCCGCTGGTGGACAGATGAATGCGATTGGCGACGCGCAGGTCCGAAGGCGGCGGCACGCGCAAGGTACGGTTGGCCAGATCGACGGCGAACGTTTCCGTGCCGAAGTCGATAGCCCCTTGTTCGTTCGTTGCTCCCGGGCCGGGCAGGATCAGCCGTATGGTCCACCGCGTCCGCTGGTCATTCCCGATGTGTCCCATCGCAAGCGCGCGCCGCAGTAGATCCTGGAAGGTCGGCGAGCGCCATTCGAGCGAAAAATAGATGGTTCTAAGCAGGTTTTCGGCGGCGTGCGGGTTATGGGCGTGAGCCGCGCCTTGCGCCGGTGGCGCGGGTAAGGGCGTGTCGGCGGCGACGATCGAAAAGAGTTCGTCCAGATTCACGCTTTGAAGTGCATGGGCGGCCGGCGCCGTGTGCCAATCGAGGATGCGGCAGGTGTCCACGACGGTTTCGGTTTCCGCGATCAACGGAGACCGGTCGGTCCGCGTGCTGGCGTTGGAATAGGGGTAGGGGACCGGCACGTTGAGCTCCTGCAGCAGCACGCTGTCCCGGCCGGGACGGAATGGGACGGGTGATGGCGCCGCCGCCGCGCCCGTCGCCTGTATGACGGTGCCCGCCTTTGCCGAGGAGGTCGTTGGGATGTCGGGCGCCGGTGTCGATACCTGTGTCGAACTTGCGGTGGGCGGCGAGCTCGCCGTCGAAACCGACGCCGATGCGGTATCCACGGCCGTCGCCGTCGCCGTCGGCGTCGGCGTCAGGACCACGTCCGGCATGCGAGGCGACAAGGGGATGACGTCCGCCCCGTCGATCGGAAAGACACGGTCCAGGTAATCATCCTGCAGCTTGACGTAGCGCTCCAGCGCCGCGAAGCCGCCGGCGTCATCGATCGCCTGCAGCGTCATAACGTTCCACTGGAAAAGCGCCACGACGTCGTCGCTGCCCGTGGAGGCCCGCATGGTTCCCGCGTAGTAGCCAAGCGCTTCGTCCACCGGCAAGTGCGATAACAGCGGCATCATGGGCGATGCGATCTCGCGCATGATCCGCTCGGCCAGGTAGTGCAGCGGCCCGCGCTCCCCCAGTCCCGCGGTCTTGAACGTTTTGGGATCGATGCGTCCGCCTTGCAGCCATGGCACCAGACTGGGCGTGGTCTCCCCTGTCAGCATCGCCACGTAATTGCACACGACCGTTCTTTTGGGTGTCAGGGGGATAAGGCGACCCTCCTTGGAAATATGGAACGGCGGTTTGTCGACGGGGCCGCTCAGATGCGGCAGCGTGACCACCCGTTGACGGTGATCCACGGGATAGCGCCCGGGCGCGGGCCTGTTCTGGCCTTGAACCGCTTGAGCCGCGCCGGGCAGCACCACCTGCAAGGTCCATCTGGTGTTGGACGTGCTGCCCAGGCGTCCTTCGGCGATGGCGCGATTGAGCAGCCCTTGGAATGTCGCCGATCCGGCCAGCGCCTGGAAGAAAGCCTGCGTCTCGCGATAGACGTTCTGGTACAGCCCCAACTCATCGCCGGCGTCGGCCAGGTGCGGCTCCGGCCTGACCAGGCAGGCTCTACCGTTGTTGTCGACCATGAGGTCGAAGTACTCCGGGAAGGCCTCCTGCCAGGGCACCCGCGCCGTAATGTCGGTGGTCAGTTCGAGTATCCGGCTGGCCAGCGCCACCGTTTCGGTTTGCCAGATCTTGCCCTGCGGCGCGTGGTACAGGCCCAGGCGGTCCTGATAAGGCATCCGGCCGCATCTGATCCCTGGCGGAATATCGACGTCGCCTTCGCCCGCCGCATCCAGGTTGACCCGCCGGCGCAAGGCTGGGCCGCCGCCCGGGACCCCGACCGCGCCGTGAACCTCCCAGCCCGGCCGGCCGCGGCGGATCGGGACGGCCGGCGCGCTCGCCTTATCCGGGTGAACCACGCGCCAGCTGGCGTTGTCGCCGTCCCAGCGCACCAGGAACCAGT
The DNA here is from genome assembly GCF_965137885.1 of Bordetella sputigena. Taxonomy (NCBI): domain Bacteria; kingdom Pseudomonadati; phylum Pseudomonadota; class Betaproteobacteria; order Burkholderiales; family Alcaligenaceae; genus Bordetella; species Bordetella sputigena. The sequence goes on along the minus strand of NZ_CBCSCA010000005.1, from coordinate 419,804 downwards.
CGCCGCCCTGGTGGATGAAATGGGCGCTGCCCTGTGCCTCGCGGAACAAGGGAAGCTCGCCGGGCAGCAGCACGGCCTGTCGCGGCGGCGCGGTGCGATAGGCGGCGATGCCGGCCCGTCCGAGTCCCGCCAAGGGCAGGGAGGATATCGAACGGGGACCGCCGGGGACGGCGTGGATATGTGCCGCCACGTCGTCCGCGTCGATGGCGTAGCGGCCCGCCAAGGCTGCCAGGGAAAGCCCGTTCACGCACAAACGCGTGTCGCACAGCAGCGCGCGAAACAGCAGCCGCGCCGCCGCGGCATTGGCGGGAGCCAGCTTGCGCAAGGGCGCCGCAAGCCGCGCCAGGACATCCTCGCGGTCGTCCTGTGTCTCGCATGCGGGGAGCGGGACAGTCTCGCCTTTGTCATCGCTCTCTTGCACGCGGCGCGGGACAGTCTCGCCTTTGTGGTCCCCGTCTTGCACGCGGCGCAGGACTGCCAGGGTCTCGTCCACCGTTGCTTGCGGTATGGGCATGGGCGCCAGTCCCAAGGCTTCCAGCGCAAGATGTTCGTCCGGCGTAAGCGCGGCCGTGGCGTTCGCGCCAGGCTCGGGGAGCGCGCGCGGTTTCACGGCGGCGGATGTCCGGCCGTCGGTCCGCCGCGGCGTAGCGGCCATCAGGCTGTTTTCTTCTTCGGTGGACTTTGCGGCGACGGCCCGCATCAGTGCGCGCGCCATCCGTTCGAGCTCGTCCGTCCGCCGCTGTTGCGCGCCATTGCCCGAGCGGGCGAGGCGCAGCAGCGCCATGACGCGGCCGCCATAAGCGTCCAGCACGTCACGCAGCTGAAGGATGGCGGCATTGTCCAGCGCTTGCAGCGCGTCGTCGAAATAACGCGCGGCAGGCTGGCGCGACCGCGGCATGGTCGGGTGTCCACCGCTGTCCGCGCCCGCTCGCGGCCGGCACATGTCCAGCACTTGCACGATACGGCCGGCGTGCGCGGGGCCCAGCGCCAGCATGGCATGCAGGAATCGGCCGTCGCCCAGCAGCGTGGCCGCCGCGTCCACCGGGTCGTCCATGCGCATAGCGTATCGGTCCGCGTCGCGATGCCGCAGGAAATCGGCGTAGCGATCGCCATAAACACATAGTGCGCCGTGGCGGATGGCCGCGGCGGCCTGCGTCCACGGCAGGGTGCTGGCTTGATCGGCCGAAGTCCACCTTTGCAGCACGGACGACAACCTTCCGGCATCATCCTCGGGTCGCTGCGATAGGACCCAGCCGCCTTTGGCGGCATCATGGATCAGACCGCTGCTGGAATCCCGGGGCCGGTCTCCCGACGTGGCCATGGTATGGGCCGGGGTGGTTGCCACGCGCTTGTCCACGACCGGCGCGATCTCGATATAAACGCCGGCGATGCGGGCGAAGATGCGGCCGTCCACGGAGATGCCGCCGTCGTCGCCGGCGGGCGTACGCCTGAGGCGTTCCAGCATGGCGGGATCCTTGACGGCGCGGCTCGCGAGTTCCGCAACGCCCAGGGACGGAAACAGGCGGCCGCCATCGCCCGCCAGAAGGACCGCGCCCACGGCTTGCAGCCCATAAGAATCGAAGCACGCATAGCCGTTGCCGATGCGTCGCAGCCACTGCGTGCCGCCATCATCCCGTATCGCCTTCACGAAATGGGGATGGACGTCCTGGATACCGGGCCGCGATACGGATACGCAGGACCCGCGGTTGTCCTCGCGGGCAGGACGCACCGGCAGCGCGAGCCGCATGGGCGGCATGGGCGGCATGCCCGATGGCATACATGCCGCGGCGCGCGCGCGGATTTCCGCCGCCAGTCGCGGGTACGCGCCGGCGAGGGCGGTCGCCAGTTCGAGGGCGCCGATCGCCGTCGTTCCGCGCGATGCGGCGTCGGCCATCGCATCCGCCAGGCCGGTGATCTCATCGCCCGCCAGCGTGGCGGGATCGAGACCGATGGCGATGGCGTCCTGTATGCCGGCACGCAGCATTTGCCACCCGTGGCTGCCGTGGCGGATCGTGCGCGGCGGTATGAGCGATAGCGTCGGATCGTCGGCCAGGGCCTGCCTTAACTGCGGAACGATGGCCGCCAGGCACGGCGCGAGACCGGCGTCGCGCAGCGCCTGCAGGATGCGGGCGTCCAGCGCGGCGGCGGTGTCCTTGATCGACAGGTCCCCGGCATGGTTCGTGTCGTTGTCCAGGGCCTCGCGCCAATCGACATCGGAAGTCAGCGCCAGGACCAGCGCATCGGCCAGCAGGCGCCGATGGCCGGCACGCAAGTCCGTGGCGGCGGGTTCGCCGGCGAACAATCCCGATACCGCGGTCAGGCGACACATCAGCCGCGAGTCGCTTTCCAGCCAGCGCTGGTCCGTGCCGGCATGGGGCGCGAGAAAGGCCTGGATGATTGCCGCATCGTCCGCATCGGCGGGCATGGTCACCGTGGCGCGTGCATGGTCGATGAAGGCCGCGGCGAGCCGTGCGCATAGCGCCTGCCGGCGATCGGGGGCGCCGGCGGGCAGGGTACCATCGTCGGCCGGCGCGTTCGTCCTGTCCGCGCATGGGTGCCGGGATGGCGCGGCATCGGCACCGTCAGCGGCATCGGGCGCCGCGATATCGTCTGCCTGGAATACCTGGTGAAAATGGATACTTGCCGGTATGGGTAGCGTATGGACGGCTTGCACGGGGAAAGGCTCCTGGAAAAGTACAACCGACCCGGAAGGGCCAAGTGCGGCATGGGGTTACGGTGGTCGCAGGCCGGTTCCGTGCGATGGGTCCGAGATGGCCGCGACGGCCGCGACGGCCGTCACAGTGGCTTTGGCGGGGCACCGCCGCATGCGGCGACCGCGGCGACCGCGGACTTCTCAGTGGAAGTCCCGGCTGGCGATCGATAGCGTGCCCAGCAGCGGCGTCAGGTCGACCAGGCGGTGGGCGATCAGGTGGCGCACGTTGCTGACGTTCTGCCAGACGCCATACACGCCCAGTAGCGTGGACGCCAGCAATTCCTTGCGCTGCCTGTCTATCAGTTCTCGCCGCACCACCACATTGACCGCGCCGGTTTCATCTTCGATGGAAACGAAGATCGTGCCGTTGGCCGTACCCGGCCGCTGCCGTACCGTGACCAGGCCGCAAGCGCGCGCCAGTCGCTTGTCGGGATACGTGCTGAGCGCTTCCGCCGTTTCGAAGCGGCGCGCCTTCAGCTTGTCGCGCAGCAAGGCCAGGGGATGGCGATGCAGCGTGAAGCGCAGCGAACGGTAATCGTCGGCGATGGTTTGCCCTTCGGTGGGCAGGGGCAGTTCAGGCGCCTGTGCTTCCACGATGGCGGCATCGCGCAGCAGCCCTTTGGCGGGCGGTCCCGCCGCCGCTTCCCAACGCGCCTGGCGGCGATGGCCGGCCAGGGCAAGCAGGGCATCGGCCGCCGCCAGTGCGTCCAGGTCGTGGCGGCTGAGATCCGCGCGCCGCGCCAGGTCGGCGGTGTGCGCGTAAGGCTGTCGCAGCCGCGCGGTGGCGATGCGCAAGGCCGCTGCTTCGGACATGCCCTTGACCAGGTTCAGGCCCAGCCGCACGGCGGGCCGGCCGTTGGCGGCGGCATGGGTAAAGTCCAGCCGGCTGTCCCAATCGCTGGCGCATACGTCCACCGGCAATACCGTCACGCCATGGCGGCGCGCGTCCTGGATCAACTGCGCCGGCGCGTAGAAACCCATGGGCTGCGAGTTCAGCAATGCCGCCAGGAAGGCTTCCGGTTCATGCCGCTTGATCCATGAGCTGGCATAGGCCAGCAAGGCGAAGCTGGCGGCATGGCTTTCCGGGAAACCGTATTCGCCGAAACCTTCGACCTGGCGGAAGATGGCCTCGGCGAATTCCTTGGTATAGCCGCGTATCAGCATGCCGTCGACCAGCTTGTCGCGGAACTTGTGCACGCCGCCCTTGCGCCGCCAGGCCGCCATGGAGCGGCGCAGTTCATCGGCTTCGCCGCCGCTGAAGCCCGCCGCCACCATGGCGATCTGCATGACCTGTTCCTGGAAGATGGGCACGCCCATGGTGCGTTTCAGGACCGCGCGCACGTCTTCGCTGGGATAGGTTTCGTCTTCCAATCCCTGCCGCCGCCGCAGATAGGGATGCACCATGCCGCCCTGGATGGGACCGGGCCGCACGATGGCGACCTCGACCACCAGATCGTAGAATTCGCGCGGCCGCAGGCGCGGCAGCATGGTCATCTGCGCGCGCGATTCGATCTGGAACACGCCTATCGTGTCGGCTTCGCAGATCATGTCATAGGTGGGCGTGTCGTGCGGCGGAATGTCCTGCATGGCGAAGGGCCGGCCGCGCCGCAGCGAGATCAGCTCCAGCGCGCGGCGGATGACCGACAGCATGCCCAGGGCCAGCACGTCCACCTTGAGCAGATGCATCGCATCCAGGTCGTCCTTGTCCCACTGCACCACGCTGCGGCCTTCCATCGCGGCGTTTTCGATGGGCACCAGCCGCGACAATTTGCCGCGCGAGATGACGAAGCCGCCCGGATGCTGCGACAGATGCCGCGGAAACCCCATCAGCAGCGTGGCCAGCGCCGCCCATTGCCTGGCCACGATGGATTCGGGATCCAGCCCGCAGGCCTGCAAGCCGTCCAGCAAGCCTTCACGGCTGTCCCACCATTGATGCGCCTTGGCCACCGCGTCGACGATGGCCGGATCCACGCCCAGTGCCTTGCCGGTATCGCGCAGCACGCTGCGCGGCCGGTAGGTGATCACCACCGCCGTCAGCGCGGCGCGCGCGCGGCCGTATTTTTCGTAGATGTACTGGATGACTTCTTCGCGCCGCTGGTGCTCGAAATCGACGTCGATGTCGGGCGGTTCGTTGCGTTCCTTGCTGATGAAGCGCTCGAACAGCGCATTGCCGCGCGCGGGATCGACTTCGGTGATGCCCAGGCAATAGCACACCGCCGAATTGGCGGCCGATCCGCGCCCCTGGCACAGGATGCCTTGCGAACGCGCGAACTTGACGATGTCGTAGACCGTCAGGAAATACGCTTCGTAGCGCAGGTCCTGGATCAACGCCAGTTCCTTTTCGATCTGCGCGGCGATGGCGGCGGGTATCCGTTCGCCGAAGCGGCGCTGCGCGCCGGTATAGGTTTCGGCCCGCAGGTAGGAGGCCGGCGTGGTGCCGGGCGGCACGATTTCGTCGGGATACTGGTAGCGCAGTTCGTCCAGGTTGAAGGTGCAGCGGCGGGCGATTTCCAGGGTCTGGCGCAGCGCTTCCGCGGGATAGAGGCTGGCCAGCTGCAGGCGCGAACGCAGATGGCGTTCGGCATTGGCGGCCAGCGCGTAGCCGCATTCGCTGACCGGCTTGCCCAGGCGGATGGCGGTCAGCGTGTCATGCAGCGGTTTGCGTGAACGGACATGCATTTCCGCCAGGCCCAGGGCGGTGATCGGCAGCCCGCCGGCGCGCGCGGCGTCGTCCACGGCGGCGCGATGCAGGTCGTCGCGGGACTGGTGCCTGGCCATCAGGCCCATCCATGCGCGGCCGGGAAATACCCGCGCCAGCCAGCGCGCCTGGGCGGCCAGGCGATCGGCGGCGATGCCTTGCGCCGGCGCCAGGATGGCCAGGCATTCGGGCACGCCCGCCAGGTGCGCATAATCCGATGGCGGCCGTTCCAGCTGCGAAGGCGAAAGCAGGTATGAGCCTTTCTTGGCCGCGCCGGTACGCGCCAGCGTGATCAGTTCGCACAGGTTGCCGTAGCCTTCGCGGGTCTGCGCCAGCAGGATCAGGCGCGTGGGTTCCTGTTCCTGGTTCGCGTCCGGGTCGTGGCGTAAGTCGCGGCTCGATCCCTTGCTGGAGTCGGCGTGCGGATCGTCGCTCAACTCGAAATAACTGCCGATGATCAAGGGCAGCTTGTACGTTTTCGCTTCGGTATGCGCGCGCACCACGCCGGCCACCGAGCATTCGTCCGTGATGGCCAGGGCGGTATAGCCCAGTTCCGCGGCGCGCATCACCAGTTCTTCCGCGTGCGATGCGCCGCGCAGGAAGGTGAAGTTGGTCATGCACCCCAGTTCGGCGTAGGCGGGGATCATGGAGCTGGATGCGTGGGATGCATGCATGGCGTTTCAGGCATACAGCCCGTGCAGGTACCAGCGCGCGTCGGTGACCCCGCGTTCGCGGTAGACCCAATAGCGCGCGGCATGGGCGTCTTCCGCCACGAAATAATCGCGTACCGCCGCGGCTTCGTCCCACCAGCCGCTTTCGATGCGTTCCGGGCCGCGCACCAGTTTCAATGGCGTCCCGTACACCGGCCGGTGGCGCCGCACTTGCAGTGGCTGCGGCGGATTGAGCAGCCAGAAGGGGCGATCCAGCATGGGCGCCGGCTCGCTTGCCGCGGGCGCATCGTGCACGCCCGTCCAGTGGTTGGCGACTTCGGGCCGGTGATCGGCGACGGGATCGGGCCGCAGCACCCGGTCGGCGCCCAGGCGGGCCGTCAGCATGTCCAGCAGGCGCGCGCGTTCGCTGGCCACCTGGGCCGGTTCGGGAAACAGCGTGGTATTGGCCGCGGGTTGCGGCACCGTGTGCGGCGCGTCCAGCACGACCGCGACGACCGGCGCCTGCAGCGTCATGCGATCCAGCCGTTCACGCAGCAGGCCCAGCAGATGCGCCGGCTGCCAGGCCGGTTCGGCCAGCGTCAATTCCAGCAGGCTGGGCGGCCGCGCATGGCGGCCGCGTTCGTGCTCCAGGGCCAGCGTCAGCCGCGGCACGGCACGCTGGCGCGCGGTCAGCCAGCCGCTCATCTGCTCCACCAGGATGCGCGCCACCGCCAGTACCGCATCGGTATGTTCGATGCGCTCGATCAATTCGAAGCGGCGCTTGAAGGCCAGCGGAGGCGAAATCCAGGCATGCGCCTGCGGCGCGTCGCCGTAAGCGGCGTCCAGGGTTTTCAGCAGCGCCGTTCCGCAGCGGCGTTGCAGGCCGCCGCGAGGCAGGCGGCGCAGAAAGCCGAGCTGGCGGCAACCGATGCCATGCAGCCATTCCAGATGGGGCTGGGCTTGCGGCAGCAGGGCACAGGGCAGGGCATCCAGGCGCCGCGCCAGGCGCGTGATCGCCAATGCATGGCGCGGTCCGGTATCGGTTCTGTGCGCCAATATCCATGCGCCGCCCGCGGTGGGAGCGATACCCAGCCGCGCCTGCAAGCCCAGCGTGCGCAGGGTATCGGCGACGCGGCGCGCCAGGGCGCGTGGTCCGCGGAATACGCGCAGGCTGGCGCCCACGTTCAGCAGCAGGGTGTGCCGTTCGCCCAGCGCGACATCCGGCGTGTATTGCAGCAGGGCCAGCGCCGCGCCTTCCAATGCCGAGCCTTCGGCCGCCGGGTCGCGGTCCAGCAGGATGGCGTGCGGCGCCAGGGCATGGGCGCCGGCGCGGCGCATGCCCAAGGTAATGCCATGGCTGGCGGCAGCCGGCGTCAGGGTCATGACGCATTCGTGCTCGACCACCGCGCATGCCGTGACGTCCAGCGGCCACGGCGGATGCAGGGCATCAAGCGCCAGCCTCGGCAGGTAGACGGCTATCCAGAGTTGCATGGTCATCAAAAAGGTCGGGCGCGGGCCGCGCCATGTCGAGTTCGCGCTGCGCTTCCCGCGTGGCAGGGAGTTCCCCTGGCGAGGACTGGGAAATTTCGCGTGGCGTGGCATCGCCGGCGTCCCGTGGCGCCGGATGAACGACTTCCCGCGCGGGCGCGCGCCGCTCCAGCGCGATATACAAGGAATGCCCGCACACCGGTCCGCGGCGTTTGACGATATCCACCTGCAATCCATCGCCGGCCGGCGCCAGCGCCAGCCGCAAGGGCGCTGGCGACGCCTGGGCGCCGGCGCGCGCCGGCCGCAGGCAGAAAAACAAAGTGGCGCCGGCCTGCGCCGCAAGATGCAGCCGCCGCAAGGATTCCGGCTGCGCCTGCGGCAGCCAGCACAGCAGCGCGGCGCAGCTGCCGTTTTTCAGCACCTGTTCCGCCGACCACAAGGCGTCCGCCGGACGTTCCGGATTCACCCATAGCAGCCGGGCCGGATCCAGCCCCCAACTGCTCCATGCCGCGATATGCGGCACACAGGGCGGCTGCACCAGTACGATGCTGCCTGCGTGGTCCAGCGCCCGCAGCGCCGGCCGCAGCAAGCGCATCTCCCCGATGCCCGGCCGCGGCAGCAGCAGCTCATTCAAGGCCCCGGGCGGCCAGCCCCCGCCGGGCAATTCCTTCTCCAGTTCCGGATACCCCGTAGGCACCGCCACCCGAGCCGCGCGCGCGAACTGCGTCCCCCGCCACAGGGCGGGATGGATCTGTTCGGGCGGCGGCATCGAAAGCGACGGCATGGCGGCGGAGCAGGGGCGGAAACGCCCGGCGGGTTCAGGGCCGGGCGCGATGATTCAGGCTGATATTTACTGGACAAATATACAGTAAAATGGCCGCATTACTGCTTCGCTTGGTAAGCCTTAATTAAGGCAGAGCAGGTCCCGATGATTGAGGCGTTGCGCACCTATCAACTACTATTGACACGTTTTAATGGAGCCACATCTATGCGGCCGTCAATAGCTCTCGCACAGAAGCGCAATGCCATCCGTGAAGCGGCCGGCCGTTTTCGTACATCGAATCCGCGAGTATTCGGTTCAGTACTCCATGGCACCGATAAAGAAGGCAGTGACCTCGACCTGTTGGTCGACGCGATGCCCGGAGCCACATTGTTTGATCTTGGCGGCTTGCAAGATGAGCTGGAAACACTGCTCGGTGTTCACGTTGAATTATTGACGCCGGGAGATTTGCCCCCCAAGTTTCGCGAACAGGTGCTGGCGGAAGCTTTGCCTGTATGAATGAGCACCGCCTCATCGACTACTTGGCACATATTCGGCAAGCTGCGCAAGACGCATGTGACTTTATCGAAGGCCAAAACAAAGAAGATTCCTTGCCGACAAGCGAACTCAGCAAGCCGTCATCATGAGTCTTGTCATTATTGGCGAGGCAGCTACCAAAGTAATGGACCGGTATGTTGATTTCACACTGGCCCAATCGCAGGTTCCATGGCGCAGCATGCGCGGGATGCGGAATCGCATTGCCCATGGGTATTTCGACATAGATCTCCACGTCGTATGGGAAACGGTTCGGACGGCATTGCCGGAGCTTCTGCAGCAGTTGAACCGTATCCACAGTTCCCTCGATGGATACGGCGATCAGCAGTAAATTCGAGATGATTGCGTTCGCCGCCTATTGAACTTCCACGGTTCGGCGTCATCTCATTCGCATTGACGGGAGGAGGATTCCCCATGCGCTCCATTTATTCAAAATCCATCGCCGGCTCGATGCTGCTGTCCGCCTGCCTGCTTTTTGGCGGCAACGCGTTTGCGGCGGAGGCCACGCCCGATCAGGTGTACCAGGCGGCCCAGGCGGGCAATTATCGCGAAGCCCAGGCGATGATGGACCAGATCCTGCGCGACCACCCCAACAGCGCCAAGGCGCATTTCGTGGAAGCCGAATTACTGGGCAAGCAAGGCAAGCTGCAGCAGGCCCAGGCGGAACTCAATACCGCGCTGCGCCTGGACCCCAGCCAGAATTTCGCCCGTCCGGGCGCCGTGGATGAATTGCGCAGCCTGATCGCTTCAGGTAGCAACGCATCGCGCGCGCAAGGCACGCTTTCCGGCATTCCCTGGGGGCTGGTGCTGGCGATCGCGGCGCTGTTGATCATCGTGTCGATGATCATGCGCGCACGCAGGCGCGCAAACTCCGCGGGTGGAACGGGGCCCTATGGCGGCTATGGTGGTTATGGTGCCGCGCGCACGCCGACGCCATACGGCCCGCAGGGCGGCCCCGGCGCCGCTCCCCAAGGCGGATACGGCTATCCCGGCGGCGCCGCGCCCACCCAGGCCGGTCCCGGCATGGGCTCCGGCATACTCGGCGGCCTGGCCACCGGCGCGGCGGTGGGCGCCGGCGTGGTCGCGGGCGAGGCTTTAATGGATCGCGTGCTGCATCGCGGATCGGACAATGCGGGCAACGTCGGCAACGCCGATCCCGCACGCGACGCCGGCGTGGCGAATGCCGGCGAACAAGGCTACGACATGGGCGGCAACGACTTCGGCCTGCGCGATGCCAGTTCCTGGGACGACGACGAAAGACGCAAGCTCGCCAGCAACGACGGCGGCGACCAGACCTGGAACGTCGGCAATCCCTGGGACGATGGCGGTTCTTCCAGCGACGGCGGTTCCTGGGACGACGGCAGCAGCAGCGGATCCGACGATTGGACCTGATCGACTGACGGATCGCTGCCTGACTCACCTGACGGATCGCCGCCTGACCTACTGAGCCACCGTACCGGAATCGGCTGTCCGCATGGCAATCCGGTACGCCTTGGGCGACTTGCCGGCAACGCGCTTGAACGCGGTGCTGAAGGCGCTTTCGGATGCATATCCCAGCGACAGGGCGACCGCCGCCACGGGAGCCTTGTCCTCCCGCAGTGCGCGTTCGGCAAGCCGCATGCGCCACTGGATAAGATAAGTCAGCGGCGCGACGCGGGGGCCGCCCAACGCGCGCATGAACGCCACGAGCGAGAAGGCCATTCGCCTGCTGGGCTGGGCGCCCCGGTCCAGCGAAGAGGCCATCGTGGCCACGGCGGAGAGCCTGATTCGGCCGGGCCTGCTTGGCCAGTCGACATGCGCCCGGTAAGGCCGCCATATTCAACCCGGCTGTTGACACGCCGCCCCGGTCTCTATATCGTACGATATATGTCTTACGATATAGAGGACGCCATGCACTTTCCCTTTCATCATTGGTTTTTCATGCGCCGCGCCGTGGGCGGCTGGGGCATGCATCACGCCATGGTCGGTCGCCACGGCGGCGGACATCACGGGCGCCACGGCCATCACGGCGATGACGGCGATCACGAAGGCGGCGATCGCGGCTGGATCCGCGGCCGCAAGTTCGGCGGCGAAGAACTGCAGCTGATGCTGCTGGGCATCCTGGAAAAGAATCCCAGCCACGGCTATGAGCTGATCAAGGCCCTGGGCGCGATGAGCAGCGGCTTCTACACGCCCAGCCCCGGCATGATCTATCCCGCGCTGACCTATCTGGAAGAAATCGGCTACGCCACGGTCGAACTGGAAGGCAGCAAAAAGCGCTACCACCTTTCGGAAGAGGGCCGCGCGCATCTGGACGCCAACCGGGACAGGCTCGATCTGCTGTTCGGCAAGCTCAAGCACGTGGCCCGCAAAATGGAATGGATGCGTCGCGCATGGACCGGCCAAGCCATGGAGGCCGGCCCGGAGGGCGAGGACGTCGCCACCGGATGGGTGCCCGAGCTCGTACAGGCCAGGCAGGCGCTGAAGCAGGCCGTATTCCGCCGCGAAGACGCCGATCCCGCCGAACAGCGCCGCATCGCCGCCATCCTGATGCGCGCGGTCCGCGAAATAGAAGGTTAAACATGACCTCACCCGATCTATCCGTTCAACGCGTGCGCCATGACCTGAAGATGCGGCTGCTGCAAGTCGTCCGCACCCGGCTGGTATCGCCGCAATTGCTGTGCGTCACATTGACCGGCGACGGCCTGCGCGGCTTCGTGTCGGCCTCGTTCGACGACCACGTCAAGGTGTTCTTCCCCGAGCCGGGACAGGACAAGCCCGTGCTGCCCACCGTCGGCCCGGACGGGATATCCATGCCGCCCGGCGTGCCGCGTCCCGCCGCTCGCGACTACACGCCGCGCCGCTACGACGCCGAGGCCAATGAGCTCGACATCGAATTCGTGCTGCATGGCGACGGCCCCGCGTCCACATGGGCCGCGCAGGCCCGTCCCGGCCAATTCATCGGCGTGGGCGGGCCGCGCGGTTCCTTCATCGTGCCCATGGCCTTCGATTGGCATCTGCTGATCGGCGACGAAACGGCCTTGCCGGCCATCGCCCGCCGGTTGCAGGAACTGCCCGCGTCGACGCGCGCCATCGCCATCGTCGAGGTCGCCGATGCCAGCGCCGAACTCGCGCTGCCATTGCGCGACGGCGTGTCCCTGCAATGGCTGCACCGCGACGGCGCCCCGGCCGGCGACCCCGCGCGCCTGGAACACGCGGCGCGGCAGGTCGAACTGCCGCCCGGCGAAGGCTATGTGTGGGCGGCGGCGGAATCCGCGGCGGCCAAGGCCGTGCGCCGTGTGATGGTGGAAGAACGCGGTATCGCCAAAACCCGCATCCGCGCCTCCAGCTATTGGAAGCGGGGCGCGTCCGGCGTGCATGAAACGCTGGACGATTGAGGCGGGCCGGCCGCAAGCTGAACGACGTCCCATTAACGGCGTCTTAAAACTCGACGGTTAAAACATCGAGCATGAGCCATTCGACATTCGCGCCTACCCTCGAAGCGCCCGCCCCGGCGGCCATTCGGCAGGACATTCGGCAGGACATTCGGCAGGACATTCGGCAAGCCATTCCGCAGCCGATTCCGCAGGACATGCCGGGGGCCATCTACAGCCGGGACTTCTTCGACCTCCAGCTGCTGTTCGCGCGCGCCGTCACGCGCTGCGCCGGCATCCCCCTGCCGCAGGCCCTGATGGAATACACCAACCTGTATATCCGCTTCGGCCTGGGGCGCGGCTTCGATCCCGGCCACCCTGTCTGGCGGGAATATCTCGCCGGTGTCCGGCGCGAATACGACCTGGGGATATGGACCCATGGTTTCTACCAGTCGCGCCTGCCGGACAGCGGTACGCCGGAGGTCATCGCCTCGGTGGGTTGTTTTTCTTATGCACGCTTGCGTTCAGGCGCCATCCACATCCACTTCAGGAACGCGGAAGCGAATGGCGCATCTCCGCTGAAAGCCGCGCGCTACGAGCAGCGCATGGCGGAACTGCGTGAGCTTTTCTCCTTGATACGCGAGCAGGAAGATGCCGCCACCCGCGTGCAAGGCACTTCCTGGCTCTACAACCTTCCCGCGTATCGCCGGCTGTTCCCGACGCACTACATCGCTTCCGCGATGCCGATCGAAGGCAAATTCCGCAACGTCTCGCTATGGGGGCAGTTCATCGGCCGGGGCGGTGAATTGCGACCCGCGCCCGCCAGTGTGTTCAAGGCCAGGATCGCGCGCCAGGACAGCCTGGACGGCTTGAAACGCTGCTTTCCGCTGCCGGCGCTGGCCGTCAGCGCGCCGCTGGCGGTATTCAACGAGTTCTACGCCTAGGCCTCACCCGGGCCTTATCGGCGATGCCAGCGCCGGCGCGGCCTATCCCAGCTTCAGGTTGGTGGCCTTGATGATCTTCCCCCACTTGTCTTTTTCCGAGAGGATAAAGCGCTGGAATTCCTGCGGGGTGTCGCTGACCAGATCCACGCCGGTGGCCTTGAACTTGGCGATGACGGCGGGATCCGCCAACACCTGGCGCACCGCGGCGTTAAGCCGGTCGACGATAGCCGGCGGCGTGTGCGCCGGCGCGACCAGCCCGAACCACGCATCGGATTGGAAGCCCGGCACGGTTTCCGCGATGGCCGGGATGTCGGGCATGCTGGGCAGCCGATGGCTGGACGCCACGCCCAGCGGCTGCATCGTTCCGGCCTTCACCTGCGGATAGGTGGTGGGCGAGTTGTCGAACATGACCAGGATCTGCCCGCCGATCAGGTCCGTGGCCGCCGGTGCGCTGCCCCGATAGGGAATGTGCTGCAGATCCATGCCCGCATCCAGCTTCAGCAACTCCATGGTCAGGTGGCTGGTCGTGCCGCTGCCTTGCGAACCGTAGGCGACCCGGCCAGGATGCGCTTTCGCATAGGCGATCAGCTCGGCCACGGTCTTGAACGGCGCTTTCATATTCGACACCAGCATGATGGGCACCGACGCCAGCATCGATACGGGCGCGAAATCCTTGATGGGGTCGTAGCCGGGGCTGGCATATAGCTGCTGGTTGATGCTCAAGGGGCCGGCGCTGGAAACCATCAATGTGTAGCCGTCGGGCTTGGCGCGCGCCACATAGGCGGCGCCGACGTTGCCGCCGGCGCCCTGGCGGTTTTCCACGATCACCGACTGCTTCAGGATGGGGCCGAGCTTTTCGGCCAGCACGCGGGCGATCACATCGGTGGTGCCGCCGGGCGGGAAGGGTACGACGATATTGATGGGCTGCGCCGGCCAGGTGTCCGCCCCGAAGGACGGTGCCGATGCAAGGGTGCACGCCATCACAGCGGCCGTCATCGCGTGCCGCAGCTGCTTCAACATGGTTTGTCTCCGTGATTGTTGATTTTTTTGTGCTGCTGCTTGTGCTGCCGGAACTGCTTGTACTGCTGTTGCTGTCGCCGTTGTTGTCGCTGTTATGCCCGCTATCGCCGATGCCGGCTCAGAACCCGTAAAGCGCCGCGGGATTGTCGACCAGCATCTTGCGCCGCACCTCCGGATCCGGCGTCCACAGCGGAATCAGATCGACCAGATCGCCGTCATTCGGCATCGGCACATCGCAGATCGGATGCGGCCAGTTGCTGCCCCATATCAGCCGATCGGGCCAGCGCCGCGCGGCCTCATGGATCATCGGCAGCATGTCGGCGTGCGGATAAGGTTCGCTGGACAAGCGATACAGGCTGGCCAGCTTGATCCACGCCCGGCCGGTATCCATCAAGCCGGCCAGCGCATGAAAAGCCGGGCTGTCCACGCCCTCATCGGCGCGGATGCGGGCAAGATGATCCAGCACCACGTCGACCCGCCGCGCGCGCAGCCTCGGCGCCAGATCCACCAGCTCGCTGGATTTCTTGAAATGCAGCACCAGATGCCAGCCCAGCTCGCGGGCTTCCCCGGCCAGCGCATCGAAGGCATCGAAACCCACGCCGCCGCCCACCACCGTCGACATGCGATAACCCCGCATGCCCAACTCGTGCATCGCCTCGCGTTCCGCCGCCGGGCGGCCCGGCGGGATGACCGCCACGCCGCGCGCCCGCGGCCCCATGCGCCGCAAGGCGTCCAGCGTGGCCGAGTTGTCGGTGCCATGGGCGCCGCCATGCACGATCACGGCGCGGTCGATGCCCAGCGTCGCGAGCAGCTTTTCATAGTCTTCCACCGTGCAATCTTCCGGCGTGTAGCTGCGCTCCGGCGAGTACGGAAAGCGGTGCGCGGGGCCGAAAATATGGGCGTGGCAATCGCAGGCGCCTTCCGGCATCCGGAAGCGCGGCGCGCGCGTGTTGCGGTCGGGACCGGGGCAGGCGTGCATGGGGCTCCCCGTCATTCCGCCGTGCCGGCCGCCGCCTGCGCTTCGCGTTCGGCGATGCGCGCCAGGATTTCCGCGCCGCGATTGGCCGCGGAGACGCCGCGGAAGAGGTACGCCATGCTGACCACGGCCTGCATCTCTTCCCAGGTGGCGCCGGCGCGGCGCGCCGCAATGCCGTGGATCATGGCGGCATCGCTCAACTCGACCACCAGCATGCCGAAGATCATCAACTGGGCGGTCTTGGTGTCGAAGCAGGAGGGATTCATCGCATGCGCCCGCACTTCTTCCTGCAGACGCACCAGTTTGGGATCCAGCGCCCCGGTGACCAGCAGGCGCGACTCCACGCGAGGCGGCAGGTAGCCGAGCAGGGCGCGATACGAATCGGCCAATTGCGCCACGCCTTCGTGCGGCTGTCCCATGGCCTTGCGGGTGATGTCTTTATCGATGCGGGCCGACATGTTGATTCCTCCATCCACGGTGACCGGCGCCGGAGCCGGCGCGCGCAGCGGCTATCTTTGGTCAAGCCATAATCGAAGTCAATAAAAAAATCGATTTTCTTGGAATTTATCGATCCTTGGTCCGGCCGGGGTAGAATCCCGCGATGCAAGGACGACCCGCCGCATGAAGAACCCTCTGGAAGCGCTGACCGCCGACACCAATGCCGAAACGGGCTCGTCGCTGACCGCGTCCGTCGCCATCCAGGTGCGCGCGGCGATCCTGCAGGGCATTTACGCCCCCGGCACCAAGCTCAGGCTGGACGATCTCCGCCGCGAATACGGCGTCAGCCTCAGTCCGCTACGCGAAGCGTTGACGCGCCTGGCCGCGGAAGGCCTGGTGCAGATCACCGACCAGCGCGGCTATCGCGTCGCGCCGGTGTCCGCCGCCAATCTGCAAGAGGTCACCAAGCTGCGCATCCAGCTGGAAGTCATGGCCTTGACGGAATCATTGGCGCGAGGCGACGACCGTTGGGAAGACAGCCTCGTCGCCGCCTACCATCGCCTGAGCCGCCTCGAGCGCGAAGGCACGCGCGGCGAAAGCTGGGAAAAAGCGCATCGCGCCTTCCATCTGACCTTGTTCGCGGCCTGCGGCATGCCCTTGCTGCTGCGCTTCTGCGGCACCCTGCATGATCTCAGCGACCGTTACCGGCGCCTGTTCCTGGTGCGGCATGCGCCCGATGCCAATGTGCCCGGCGAACACCAGGGCATCTTCGACGCCGCCATGGCGCGCGATGCCGCCGGCGCGGCGCGGATCCTCACGCGGCACCTGGAACGCACGGGCCGCAATGTGATGGCGATACTGAACGAAGCCGAAGCGGCGGATACGGAGTCCGCGGCCGGATAAGTCCCGCGCGCCGTCTCCCTATCGATCAGGGGCGGCGTTCATCGGCGTGACGAGAAGGCGATCGACCCTTCACCGTATCGGTAAAGCGCGCCAGCGCAGGATTGGCCGCATGCTTGTCGAAGGTGAACACCAGCGGCATGTCGATCGACAGGTCGCTCAACCGCGCGAACCGCGCCAGCGCGGGCGGCCGCCCCAGGTTCGCGGAGTTCACGATGGCCGCGCCTATGCCGGCGCACACCAGCGCCAGCATGGCGGCCTCGGTCGATACTTCCTGCACGACGCGCAGCGTCACGCCCAGCTCCTGGCAACTGCCGATTAACTTGTCGAAATAGATCGGATAGACGGCGCGCGGAAAGGTAACGAAGGGCCAATCGGCGATCTTGCGCAGCGATACGCTGGCCAGTCCGCCGGCGGCGCCGCCAGGCGATGTTTCGATCGGCAGCTCCCACGCCAGCGGCGCGGCAAGCAGCACGTTGTTCGTGGCCAGCGGCAAGGCATCGAACGCAGCGGGCAGCGGCGCGTATTGATAGACAAAACCGCCATCGAGCGAGCCCGCTTCGATCTGCCGCAATTGATCCGGCGTATTCATCGGCACCAATTCGATCCGCACGTCCGGCACTTCCCGCTGGAAGCGCCGGAATATATCCGGAACGATGCCGTCCCAGGCGCTGTTTTCCACGAAGCCCAGGCGCAGATAGCCCTGGGTGCCCGACGACAGCCGCCTGGCCGTACGCGCGGCCGATTCCAGGTGGGCGATGGCGGAGCGGGCCTCGCGCAAATACGCCTGTCCGGCCACCGTCAGCTTGAGCCCCCGTGGCGTACGCTCGAACAGCGTCAGGCCCAGTTCTTCTTCCAGATCCTGGATCTGTCGCGAGATCGCCGGCTGGGTGACGTGTATCCGTTCCGCCGCGATACGGATGCTGCCCGATTCGGCGGCGGCGATGAAATAGCGCAGGTGCCGTAGTTCCATCTGGGTGCCCTCGATACCATTCCTCTCGGGCAACGATGATGCCATAGCGCCGTGCGCTTACGGTTTCAGGGCCTCCAGGTTGTAGGCGACCGGCAGCCAGCGGGAATCCTTGCCGGCGCGCCGCGCATTTCAAGCCTTGGCGGCTTCCATGGATGCCACCCTGCGTGCCGCGAACCAGTAAAGCAGCGCGCTCAGCGCGGCGGCTGTCGTACCGACGACGGCCAGGGACATGGCGAGTCCGGCGCGCGGATCCGCCAGCCATTCGTTCATCCTGCCGACGGCGTACGGGCCCAGCCCGCCGCTGATGGCGTTGGTCAGGAATACCAGCAGGGCGAGCGAGCGGCCGCGCATGCGGTTGGGAATGGCGATCTGCAGCGGCACGGGCGCCAGCGCCATGACGATGCTGGCGGCATAGGCGCACAAGCCATACAAGGTCAGGGTCACGGAAAGCGAAGACGCCAGGGGCGCGAAACAGGCCGCCGGTATCAGCAGCGTCGCGGCCCAGGCGGCGATGCGCAGCACCTTGCGCAATGCGCCGTTGTCGCTGACCTTGCCGACCAGGAAGCTGGCGCTGACCACGCCGGCCATGCCGCCCAGCATGTAGATCGGTCCGGCCAGCTTGCCCACTTCGCTGGCGCTCAGTCCGAAGCGGCGGATGATCATGGTCGGGAACCACGCCGAATGCGAGTAGAACAGCAGGATCAGCGCGACATAGCCGAAGAAGTAGGGCAGGCAGAAGCGGTTGCGCACGAACAGTTCGCGCAGGACTTCCTGCAAGGGCGGCGCGCTCTCGGACGCGCCGGCAGGTATTCCGCGGCGCGCCGGTTCCTTGATCGTCAGCGCGACCAGCGCGGCAAGGATGAGGCCGGGAAGTCCCAGGACGAAGAACACCATCTGCCAGGCCCGCAGATCGTGTTGCGCCAGCCACGCGCCCATGTCGGGCGTATCCATCCAGCCCAGCAGCGCGCCGCCGCCCAATAAGGCGACCCCGCCGCCGACGTAGGGACCCAGCATGAAAACACTGCTGGCCCGCGCCACCTTGCGCGGCGGAAAGAGGTCGCTGAAGATCGACAAGGCCGCCGGGCTCAGCGCGGCCTCGGCAATGGCGGTGCCGGCGCGCCACACCAGCAGCTCGGCGAAACTGGTCGCCGTGCCGCACATCGCCGTCGAGATTGCCCAGATGGCCACGCAGGCCGCGCTCAGCATGACGCGGTTGGAACGGTCCACCCTCCGCGCCACGAAAACCCCCGCCGTCGCGTAGCACATCGTGAAGGCGATCCCCTGCAGCAGGCCGATCTGCGTATCGCTCAGCGTCAGGCTGGCCTTGAGCGGCTGGACCAGGATGCTGACCACCTGCCGGTCGATATAGGAGAACACGAAACACAGGAAGAACATGCCGACGATGTAGGCATGGGATATCGCGCCTGCCTCGGCGTGTGGCGGGACGGTCGCGGCGCCTGGCCCGGCGGCCGTCGCGGCGCCGGATGCGGGAAGGCTCGCGGGCGCGGCGGCGGACGCACGTGGCGGGCTCGCCGGCACGGCACTGGCCGGAGTATCGCTGTTCATCATGGCATCACCATTGCGCGGGAGCCGCCAGCAAGGCGATGCAATCGCCCGGCTCGACGCGTGCGTAGGTCCGGGCGCACACCACCATGCCGGCCCCCGCGAAATGCAGCTCGCGCGCGGGCTCCCAGGGCGCGTGCGGATCGAACAGGCGTCCCGCCAGGTCGCCGGCCCGGACGTTCTGTCCCAGGCGGAAGCAAGGCTCGAAGACGCCATGGCGCGGCGCGAACAGATAATGCCTGGCGCCTTCCACACGTATCAAGGTGGTGTCGCGCGCCGGCGCCGGCGGATCGTCATCGACGGTCAGTCCGGCGGCATGCAGGAAACGGCGCACGCCGTTCTCGACGATGGCCACGCCGTCCACGCTGCAGGCCGCGGCGCCGCCGAACTCGCCGCACAGGAACAAGGCGCCGTGGCGTTCGGCCGCCGCGCCATAGGTGCGGTCTTCGCCCAGCAGATCCATGATCATCGTATGCGGCGCGGCGAAGGCGTGCACCAGCTTCAGGAATCGCGCGTGTTGCGTGGCGTCGCCGGGCAGGGCCGCCAATAGCGTCGGCATGTGGTTGAACGACGCGCCGCCCGCATGCAGATCCAGCGCGATGTCCGCGCGCGGCAACAGCTCGGTGTCGACGTAGTGCGCGATCATGGCCGTCAGCGAACCATTGCGTTCGCCCGGGAACATCCGGTTCAGATTCCCCTGGTCGATCGGCGAGGTGCGCGACCCGTTCAGGAACGCCGGGAAATTCAAGGCCGGAATCACGATCAGCCGGCCGCGTATCCGCATTTCCGGTATGCGCCGCAGCAGCTTCATCAGCGCCACGGGACCTTCGTATTCATCGCCATGGTTGCCGCCGGTCAGGAGCACGGTCGGGCCGTCGCCGCGTTTCAGCACCGCCACGGGGGTGGGTATGTGCCCGTAGGCGGAGCGGTCGTGCGAATACGGAATCCGCAGGAAGCCGGTCTGGAAGCCCTCGCGGTCGTAGTCGACGTCGGTCGAAATCAATGATTTCCGCGCAGGCGCGGATGCAGGCTGCGCCTGGATCGCAGGTTCGAGCAGGGTGGCGGTCATGTCCTTATCTCCATGCGGTTCGGGCGCTGTCTCTTCCGGCCCATGCGCGAACTATTGACCATTTGAGCCATGCCGACAATTGCTGTTATTTGCGGATAGTGATGCGTTTCAGGCATCACACGCCATGAGTGGCGAGACCCCATTCTTGTTAATTGCGAATGAATATCAATTGCGAATAACATTCGGCACCAGCCTGATGTTCCTGGCGTCCGAGTACCGCAAGGGCGCCGACTACGTCGGCAACCGCGTGGCCGGCGCGCCGACATTCGTCGCCGCGGCCCAGGCCACGTACCACGTGCCGTGGGTGCCGGGCCTGAAGCCGCGCACCGACGCCAAGTACACCGGCGCCACCATGCTGGGCGCGTCGAACGACGTCAAGGTGGGTGACTACACCATCGTCAACATCGGCGCCGTCTACGACACCCGCATCGCGGGCTACGACACGACCTTCCGCGCGGGTATCAATAACGTCGCCGACAAAAAGTACTGGCTTTTCCAGTCCGCGGACTACGTCAAGGCGGGCGATCCGCGCACCTTCATGATGAGCGCCAGCGGGCGATTCTGAGATATAGGACGCGGGAACCTTCAAGGGTTAACGCCCCACAATGGCATTTTCTTGCCCCGGCTCGGCTGGCCCGGTCGCCGGTCTACAGGAAGGTGCCGTGTCCAATATCAGCTCATACCAGCCTCTGGCGGCTCCCTCCATCGCGACGCAGGCCGGCTTCGCGCCGGGTTTCTTCCAGCGCTACGTTGCCGAGGCGGGCTCCGCGGATGGCCGGATGGCGGATGCCGCGGAGCGGGGCGGCATCCGGTATTGCGAGGATGTCCACGGCCCGCACGCGGACTTCTGCCTGGGCGCGGATTTCCCCGAATACCGCCGGCAGGTGCGCGCCAACCTGGATCTGCTTCACGACTTCTGCCGGCGGCACGCCGCCGCGGAAGCCGAAGCGATCGCGGCCAGGTTCGATCTGTTCTACCGGCGCCGTTTCACGGCTTCCTACTTCGACAAGCACGAACACCTGCTGGATAGCCGGGGAAAGCAGGCCCTGGACAACTTCTGCGAGTTGATTCGCGACGCGCGTATCGCGCCGGACAAGAAACTCGCGGCGATACGCAATCTTTCCGAAGGCGTCGGCGTATGCGCGCCCGGTGTCGTATCGAACCTGATACTGGCGGAGGAGGAACTGGTCATGTCTTCGACCGGTATCCGGGCCGCCTTGTGGAAGGTAAAGCACGACGTTGCCAGGGCCGTCATCCTGCGCGAGGTCCACCAGGCGTTCCACAGGAATCCAGGCTACGTCGGCTACGAAACCCACTACGTCAGGACCGTGTGGAATCATCTTGCCGATGCGATCGGCCTGGTGCCGGAAGAAGATCCGTTCACGCGCCGCCTGGCCTTGCCATTTCTGCAGGCCTGCCTGGAAAAGGTCCGCCTGGCGATCACGCCGGATACGTTCGCGCGCATGCTCGCCGACCAATGGCGGTCGATGTTCGGCAGCGGCCTGGCGCAGCGCCGGATGGCCCTGTCCGCGGATTGCTCCGCGTCCATCAACGAGGACTTGCTGGACATCCTGGCCGGGATACGGCGGGAGTGCCAGCTGACAACGGAAAGCCTGCGATTGCACGCCTTCGTACGCCTGGACGACGACGGTGCCCGTTATTGCCTGCGCGGCGACGTCACGCTGATCGCGCTGGATATCCTGCGCATCATGCGCGCCGAGTCCCTGCTGGAAGGCGAGCCGATCGATCTTGGACAGTGGACGGACGGCGACGGCGCGCGTCACGCCATGCTGGCCTTCGGCAGCCTGATATGGCGAGCGGATCTCGCCGCGGCGCCGTCCGCGTCGGATGGCGGTCTGCACGCCTGCGCGGACCAGCTGACCATCCCGGATCTTCTGGCATGGTGCGCGGCCTACGGCGTGCCTGGCCACATGCTGCCGTCAGCGGCATTGACCCAGGCGCTGGACGGCGCCGACCGGGCCGCGGTCGACAGCATACCCGCGAGCTGGCTGATCGATGTCGGCAACCTGCTGGCCGTGCTGCCCCGCATGACGCCGCAGGTCGCCCGGCAAAGGATGGATGCCAACCTGGAACACTATGGCCGTCATCTCTCCATCCAGGCACGCTCCGATTTGATAGATCGCGCCATGGGGATGAACGCCGCGATCCTGGTGCTGGCGCAGGCCTGGTACAGGAATCCGTGGCAGCTGCTCGGCGAATCGCTGGATGCCGCGCGCGGCTCCAGGTTGCAGTACTGGATGGCCACCGACAATGGATCCGCCATCGATGCCTTGCAGCAGCCGCTCGACGGGCGCGTCTATCTGACTACCGGCACATATGCGTCCGACGTGGAAATATTCCAGACCCTGCGTGGATCGGAGTCCCGGCCCGCGCTGAACGTCGCGATGGAAGCCGGCAATATCTATGCGCTCGCTGCCTGGCGGCGCCTGGTCAAGGCGCCCGGGGTGCTGGACCGCATAGGCAATCGCTTGACCGAACTGCTGTTGGCCAGGGCGTCCAGCCTGGGGCTGACGGCCTTGAGAAAAGCGATGGGCGCCGGCCGCGCGGCGGCGGTGGAAGCCTTCTTCGACTTGCTGGCCGATCCGGCGATCACGCCGCATATCCGGAACACGCTGCCCGAACTGCTGCTTGCCCGCACCGCCCTCAAGGTGCCGGGCCTGCTGTTCGCGATGGAACGTGGACATACGTCGGCCGTGCAGGCGTATCGAGCCGTGCTGGTCCATCCCGCCATTTATCCGCATATCAAGCGCGACCTGCCGGTGCTGGTGGGATGCCGTTGCGCGAAGGGCACGGCGACGGAGGGCGCTTCGGCACTTGGCCAGGGGATGCAGTTCGGCCGCGCGGCGGCCATACGCGCTTATCACCAGATGATGGTGGATCCACTGATACTGCCGCATATCGGGCGGATATTGCCCCGCCTGATGACCGATAAGCGGAACGGCAGGCCCTGCCTGGCGGCCGCCATGTACTTCGGCTATGACGGCGCGATCCGCGAGTTTCACGCCATATTGGCGGACCCCTTGATCACACCGCTGATCAGGCGCGTGCTGCCCAGGATCGTGCTGGCGCGGATCTCGGCGGGCGAGCCCAGGGATGTGGCCCGTGCATCATCCAGCTGCGGCCAGCCGGGCCTGGGCGTTGCGCTGGCAGCGGGATACGTGGCGCCCATCAAGGCATTCCACGAGTTGCTGGCGGACCCGGCAATACTTCCCCACGTGGGGCGCATACTGCCGAAGGTGTTCGTCGCCATCAACCGCGAACGCACGCCCGGCCTGGTGCTGGCCTTGCGCGGCAATCATGCCGCGGCCATCGACGCATATAGCGATGCGCTGGCGGATCCGGCCATACTGCCGTTCCTGCGCCACGTGCTGGCCAGATTGCTGGAAGCGCGGGACGCGTCCGGTACGCCGGGGATATTGTCGATCGACCAGGAAGCGAACGCCGCCGCTGTTGCCGCATACCGGCGCATGCTCGACAGGCCGGAACTTGCACCGTATATCAAGCCGGCGGTGCTACAGAGATTGCGAGCCATGGCGACCGTGCAGGCCCTTGGCGAGGCCGCGTCCATGGCCGGGCGGACCACGCGGGGCCCGATGGAGTCGGCGGCCGCCGCCGCTCCGTTGGGCGCGCCGCTGGCCGGTATCGTTCAGCGCCTGGTGCGGCGCCTGACCTTGCGGGTGCCGCGCGCGGGTTGATGCGCCGCTACGGTGGATAACCGTCTCCCCGGCGGACCCGGGGGGCGCAGCCTCGCCGTCCCAACGACCGGACCGGCTGCGGCGTACGAGCGGAGTGAGCCATAATTGACGGAATCGCCCTGGCTTCCGTCATGCCGGCCGCCGCCGGCCTGGAAAGCGAAGGCCGTCTGCCGCAGGAGGTATATCGCCATGTTCCAGGACTTCGATCCGCACCGCCCCGAACCTGCCCGTGAAACCGTCGATGCCATGAAGGGCGCCGCGGTGCTGGAATTCGGCGCCAACTGGTGCCCCATCTGCCAGGGGACCCAGCCCATCATCAAGGCCGCCATGACCCGGTATGCGGACGTCCGGCACATCAAGGTGGAAGACGGCAAGGGCAAACCGCTGGGCCGTTCCTACAAGGTCAAGCTATGGCCGACCTTGATCTTCCTGCAGGACGGCCAGGAGGTCGCGCGCCTGGTCCGGCCCGACGATCAGGGCGACATCGACAAAGCCCTGGCGGGCCTGCGTACCGGCGGCTGATCACTTGCCGGTGGCCGATCGCCACGAGATCAATCCGGCGCTGTGCGCCCGGCGTCCAACTGCATCCAATCAGAGCGAAGCGCGCCACGCGCGAGGGGAGACAAGCATGCCACATTCAAGGCGGTGGCTGGAGCGTTCCGCCATGCTGCGACTGGGCAGCATGGCGACCCTGCTGTTCGTCCTGATCCTGAGCGTCTTCATCGCGCCGGTGGCCGTGCCCCCGGATTCCGCCGCCGGCCAGATCGTCGAAGACGTCCTTATCTCCCTGATCCTGCTGAGCGGCGCCATCGCGGTGTCCGATCGACGCCTGGCCTTCATCCCGCTCACGCTCGTGGCGGTGGTCGTGATCGCCGTGCGCTGGGCCGGCTGGTTCATGCCATCCGGCGCCGCCGAGCTGCGCGCCGTCGCATTGCTTTTCGCGCTGCTGATGCTGGCGCTGGTGATAGGCGCCAAGGTCTTCGGGAAGGGCGCCCAGGTGCGCGACCGCCTGTGGGGCGCGATCGCGCTCTACATGCTGCTGGGCGTCATCTGGGCCGCGGCCTATGAAATCGTGAACCTGCGCGTACCCGGCGCCTATACGGGCATGGAGGGGCATGCCAGCCTGGCCTATCCCTGGGTCTGGATCTACTTCAGCTTCTCCACCTTGACCACGGTCGGCTACGGCGACATCACGCCGGTGGCCCGCGTCGCCCGGTCCCTGTCGAACATGGAAGCACTGATCGGCCAGCTTTATCCGGCCATCGTGCTGGCGCGGCTGGTGTCCCTGCCGGTGGAGGATACGCGGCCGGATGAGGACGGATAACGTCGCGCCGGGCGGCAGATGCGGCTGCCGGCGGAGAGAACCGCGGCGTACCGGCGATGCCGCGACCGTCTCCTTGCAATGCACCCGTTAACGCGTAGCCCGCAGCAAATCGACCAGCTCGGCCGTGGGCATCACATCCGCGTACTTGCTCGCCATATCGAACAGGTTCACCGCATGGGATACCTGGGACCGGTCGTAGACGGCGTCCTGCGGCACCACCACCTTGTAGTTCAAGGCGCAGGCGTCGACCACGGTGGCCCGTACGCAGCCGCTGGTCGTGCAACCCGTGACCACCACGGAGTCGACCTGCAGACCCACCAGATAGCTGGCCAATGAGGTTCCCTGGAAAGCGCTGGCCTGGCGCTTCGGAATCAGGATGTCGCCTTCGCGCGGCGCGACGTCCTTGACGAAGTCGTAGTCCGGGGCGGCGACGTCCATCACCCCCGGCACCTTGGCCTCGAACTGGCCGCGGTCGTGCGACAGCTTGGGCGCGACGTGCGGATACAGCACCGGCGCGCCCATCTTGCGAAACGCCTCCAGCAGGCGCGCGATGTGGGGCACCGCCCGCCAGCCGTATTCGCCGCAGCTGGTCGACATCGTCTCGATGGCCTGTTCGATGGGCATGGGCTCGTAGCACATCGAGCGGTATTGCACGTCGATCACCAGCAGGGCGGGCCGCTGGCCGATGCCCGTCGGCGCGCCCCAGCCCGCCTTGCGATAGATCTCCAGCTCGTTCTCGGGAATGATGCCATCCCAGGGGCGTGCACGTTGTTGCAGAACTTCGGTCATGTCTTCAGATCTCCACGGACGTCGCGTCGTACTGCAGCAGCCAGTCGTAGCGTGCGCGGACGGCTTCGTTCGACCATTGCTTGTTGATATAGGGCCATGCGGTGGCCTCGTCGCCCAGTTCGGGGCTATGGAAGATGCCGAACATGTTCAGCGACTCCGCCTTGGTGCGGTTGGCGCGATCGATGCGCGCACGGTCGTAGCGCCGCAGGGCCGCCGGAATGTTGTCGGCCCCTTGCTCCAGGCAGCGCGCCAGGACATAGGCGTCCTCCATCGTCAGGTTCACGCCCATGCCCAGGTAGGGCGTCATCGAATGGCAGGCGTCTCCCACCAGGGTGACCCGCCCCTTGGACCAGGTATCCAGCGGGTCGCGCACGAACAGGCCCCAGCGGAACAGGTTCTCCGAGCCCACGAACAGATCGATGATGTCCTGGTGCCAGCCTTCGAAGTCCTTCAGCGCATCGGCCAGATCGCCTTTCTCCGACCACGATTCCGTGTGCCAGGTATCGCTGTCGACCTGCGCGGAAAAGCTGACGAACAGCTCGCCATTGCGCTGCACGGGATAGGTCGTCACATGCGCCGTGGGTCCGACCCAGGTCGACGCCAAGGGCTCGCGATGCTGCGGTTTCAACTTGCCCATGGGCGCCAGTCCACGCCAGGCGAGGGCGCCGGTATAGCGCGCCGGCGCCGGGCCGAACATCGACTGCCGCACCCGCGAATGCGCGCCATCGCAGCCGACGACCACGTCGCCTTCGATATGGCTGCCGTCATCCAGCAGCAGGCGCGCCCGTCCGTCCACCGTATCCGCGCCCACCGAGCGCACGCCGAAATGCACCGCGTCCGGCTTGAGCGCGATGACCGCTTCATACAGCACGCGCTGCAGTTCGGCGCGCAGCACCTGGATCAGCGTATGGTCGGCCTTGGACGCCTTGTCGTCGCGGTTGTAGACGGACTTGCCTTCGCCCGTCTTCCAGTAGCGGATCAGGCGATCCTGCGGCGGCAGATTGATGGCTTCGAGCTTTTCCTTCAAGCCCAGCGCCGCCATGACCTTGGCGCCGTTGGCCGAGATCCACAGGCCCGCGCCGACTTCCCGCAGCTCCGGCGATTGCTCGTAGATATCGACATCGAAGCCTTTCTTCAGCAGCGCCAGCGCCAGCGTCAGGCCGCCCATCCCGGCGCCCGCGATGATCACGTGGGTGCGCGGCCCGGTATTCCTGGAGTCAGACATGGGTTCTCCTATTGATAATTGTGTGGGTTATGGATGAGGTCCATGACGGCCTCAAGAATCTTGACGTAGCCGGTGCAGCGGCAGATGTTGCCGCGCAGATAGTGGCGCACGGTCTCTTCCGCGGGCTTGTCGTGGCGCGCCAGCATGGACTTCACCGCCAGGATCATGCCGGGCGTGCAGAAGCCGCATTGCAGGGCGCCGTGGGCGATGAAGGCGCGCTGGACCGGGTCCAGCCGTTTGCCCTCGGCCAATCCTTCTATGGTCGTTACCTCGCGCCCGTGCGCATCGGCGCACAGCGTCGTGCAGCTGGAGGCCGGATTGCCGTCGACCAGCACGGTGCACGCGCCGCATACCTGCACGTCGCAGGACCGCTTGGTGCCCTTGAGCCGCAGCCGCTCGCGCAGCACGTCGATCAGCATCTCGCATGGCTCCACGTCGACGGACGTCGGCGCGCCGTTGAGCTTGAAGTCCACGCGCATCATCGGAAATTCGGTATCGGTCTGGCTCATTCGATTTGGCTCACGGCAGGCACGCTTTGATGGCTCGTTCGGCAAGAACGGAAACGAGATGGCGTTTGTAGTCGGCGCCGCCATGCAGATCGTCATGGGCGTCGATGGCCTCGGCATCCGCCGCGACCGCGGGACTCAGCCGCCGCCAGATTTCATCGGCGGGCAGATCGGCGGCCAGCCCGGCCGCCGCTTCCTCCGCCCGCGCCAGCCGTACCGGGCTGGCGGCGATCGCGCCGGCCCACAGGCTGAGACGCTGCGGATTGTCCGTGGACCACACGGCCGCGACGCCCACCGCCGGCCGCTCGGTATGCCCGAAAGACCGGTAGGCCGAGCGCGTGCCGGCCGATTGCGGCGCGATCTCTATGGCGACCAGGATTTCGTCATCCTCACGCGCCGTCACGAACTCGCCGAGGTGGAAGTCCCGCGACGGGACGTCCCGCTCGCCATCCGGTCCCAGCAACACCACCCAGGCGTCCAGCGCACACAGCATGGTCGGCGCATCCGCATGCGGCTCGGCGAAGCACAGCACGCCACCCAGCGTGCCGGCGATGCGGACGCGGATATTGGCCACGTGTTCGCTGAGTTCGGCATAGCCGGGCAGGCACTCGCGGATGACCGGATCGTTGGCCAGCGTGTCGTGCGACGTCAGCGCGCCTATCGATATCGTGCCGTCATCCTTGATGCGGACGCCCCGGAGCTGGGTAATCTGCTTCAGATCGATCACATGCTGGTATTGCAGCACGTGCGCCTTCAGCGCAACCAGCAGTTCCGTACCGCCTGCATGAAATGTCGCGGCATCCCCGTGCGCGGCTTTCAGCGCGATGGCCTCGTCCAGGCTGCCAGGCCGATGCAGAAAGAATTTCCTGGCCCGCATCAGCCGCCTCGCTTGCCCAGGCTGGCGGCCACGCCCAGCAGCGGCGCGGCCAGCCACCACCACGGCGACTGTCCGAACGCCACCGCGCCGTGCGCCACGCCGATGGCAACCGCGACATTGATGCCCAGCCGCGGCCACAGGAACACGAGCTCCGTCGTGCCGGTCTTGCGCTCGTCTCCGCCCGCCGCCGCATGCCGCGGCGCGTGGCGTTGCGGGCCTCGCGGCGACGTTTCGATCTGGCTAGTACCACCGGCCGTGTCAGCCGACGTCGGTTGCGCCTCCGGCCTGGCCGCCGCCGTCGGGACGCCGGTCATCGCGGGCCCGGCCGCAGCCGCGACAGCACCGGCTTCCGCGGACGCGGACCGGCCGCCATCGAACCCCGACAGCTCCGCCCGCAGCCGCGCCTCGAACTCCGCGAACAGCTGCTCCGACCGCTTGCGCACAATCGGATAACCCAGCGACGCCAGCCGGCCCGCCACCTGCATGCTCGCGCTGACGTCCAGCTTGCACAGGACCTCCGCGCCGTCCCGCTGCTCGTCCAGATTCACCACCATCCTGACATCGATGGTCGTACCCGTCGCCTTATCGGTGCCCAGCGCTTTCAGCGCCACCTGCCGCTCGATCTCATACGATTCAATATCGATCCGCGTCGGCACTTCCAGCTTGAACGGCCCGATCTTCTGCCGCATCACGGCGGAGAAAGTCTTGAGTTTTTCAACCTCGACAACGTTCTCGCAGCCGGGGATCAGCGTAGCGACCCGCCTAACGTCGAAGAAAATCTCCCACAACTGCGAGGCGGTCGCGGGCAGCAAAGCATCGATTCTGAAGTCCATGGCGTCGTTGTCTATTTATCGGAATTCTTGAAGCCGCTGGCGTCCATCATGACCGGCATGAAGGCACCGCGGCGGTTCATTTTTTGTCGGTCAGGTTCTTGTCTCGCAACGCACGCCAGACCCGTTCCGGCGTCAGGGGCAGCTCCTTCAACCGTATCCCCCATCCCTGGAACAGCGCATTGGCCACCGCCGGCGCCACGGGCAGGATCGCTCCTTCGCCACCGCCTCGCGCGCCGAACGGCCCAGGCCCGTCGCCGCTTTCTATCAAGGCGGTGCCCACGTGCTCCGGCACTTCCTCCATCGTCGGCACCTTGTAATCGAACAGCGTCCCGTTCACGACCTGGCCGTCTTCGTAGATGTATTCCTCGGACAGTGTGTGCCCCAGGCCCATCACCATCGCGCCTTCATCCTGGCCTTCCGCCGCCTTGGGATTGATCACATGGCCCAGGTCCGCCGCGCCGCCCGCGCGCAGGATGCGGATCGCGCCGGTGCCTTCGTCCACCGCGATCTCGAACGCGCCCGCGCCGGTTTCCCAGAACAGCGGCTGCAACTTGAACGCCCCATCCTTGGTGTTCGGATTCACGCGGCCCACGCCCAGGAACTCGCCCGCCGCCATGCCATGGAAGCGCCGCAGCAGTTCTATGAAGGCGATCGGGCCATTCGGTCCCTGGACGGCGCCTTCGATCAGCGTGTAATCGTCGGGCGACCCGCCCAGCTCCTGCGCGGCGATGTCACGTACTTGCCGCGCGATGTCTTCGCAGGCCAGCTGCACCGCCAACCCGATGATCACGGTCGAGCGGCTCGCGCCCGTCCCCCAGTCATAGGGCGCCTGCAGCGTATCCGGCTGCGCGACGGCTATCATCCGCAACGGCTGGTTCAGCACCTTGGCGGCAATGATGCGCAGCACGCCGCGGCTGCCTTGGCCGATCTCCACCGTATTCGCGGAGACATTCACCGAGCCATCCGCCCGCAGCCGCACGATGGCGCCGCCGATAGGCATGATCCCCGGATCGGTCGCACCCACCGCGACGCCCAGCCCGCGACGGCCTTCGTACTCAGGTTCCGGTAGCTTCTTCAGCGTATCCAGCGCCGCCCGCAGCGAGCGCCGCATATCGACATCGAGAGGCCGCAGGTCATGCTTGATCGTCTGGCCTTTCTCCGCCAGATTCAGCATGCGGAACGCAATGGGGTCATGGCCCATGGCGTCGGCGATGATGTCCATCTGCGACTCCGTCGCCCAGACCGCCTGCGGCCCGCCGATGGAGCGGAACGCCGCGCCCGGCACGGTGTTCGTGTACACGCCTACGGCTTCCAGCCGCAGATTCGGTATGTGATACGGCCCGATGGCCCGGATGGCGGCCTTGACCGCGATCGCGGGACCGGTGTCCGCGTAGGCGCCGCCGTTCACGACCGCGCGCACTGTCTTCGCCACGATCTTGCCGTTGGCGTCGACCGCGGTTTTCAGCGTCACTTCCGCATCCAACCGACGGCAGGTCAGCATCGATTCCGCAATCGTCAGGCAGACACGAACCGGCGCCCGCGCCTTCCACGACAGCGCCGCCACCAGCGGATCGATCTTTACCGACGCCTTCCCGCCGAAGCCCCCGCCGACGTAAGGGGAGTGCACCCGCACGCAGGCCAGCGGTATCCCCAGGATCTCCGAACACACCCGCTGGACCGCGGTGGGCGTCTGCCCGCCGCTCCATATCTCCAGCGAATTCGGCTTCCAGTGCGCCAGGCAGACGTGCGGCTCCATCGCATAGTGGAAAACCATCGGGAAGGTAAAGGTATCCTCGAACACCTTCACGTCGCCCGCGAACGCCCGATCCACGTCGCCGCTCTCATAGGACCACTGCTGGAACTGATTGGTCCCCGGCACCGGCGTGCAATGACCCCTGAAGTAATAGTCCTTCAGGACCTCCATATCCTCATGAACCAGCGCCGCGCCTTCGGCCAGCGCTTCCCGCGCGGTAGTCGAATGCGGCAGCGTCTCGTAGCTGACCACGATCGCGTCCAGCGCCGCTTCCGCGGTCGCCTCATCGACCGCCGCCACCGCCGCGACCGGATCGCCCACATAACGCACCTTGTCCAGCGCGATCACCGGCCGATCGCGCAGCGACAACCCCCAGCGGATCTCCGTTCCTGGCATATCCTTCAGGTCCTCGCCTGTCAGAATGGCGACGACGCCGGGAATGGCCAGCGCTGCGCTGGTGTCCAGCCTGGCGATGCGCGCGTGCGGCACCGTGCTGCGCAGGATCTTCCCGTGCAGCATGTTGGGCACTTCCACATCGCTGGCGTAGACCGCCGTACCGGTCACCTTCTCCAGGTAATCGGCACGCGGTTCGGCGCTTAGGGAGAACTGAGGCTTGGAATGCATGGAGGGGGCCGGGCCTGAGTGGTCTTGGTGGGCTAGTTGGTCTTAGTAATCGTCGTGGTCGCCGTGATCGAGGCGGCCTTACCGGCTTCAGTCTTCGAGCGAGATCTTCGATCGCGCGATCACGTCCTTCCACAAAGCCGTCTCATCCGCCTGACGCTTCACCACGGCCTGCGGCGTGCTCGACGCCGGCTCCACGCCGACGGCGCCCAGGCGTTCCTTCACTTCCTTGGACCCCATCGTCTTCGCGATCTGCGGCACGACCTTGTCCAGCACGTTCTGCGGCACTCCCTTGGGCGCATACAGCGCGAACCAGGTCACGGCCTCGAAACCAGGCAGCACCGTTTCCGCCAGCGTGGGAACGTCAGGCAGGGCTTCCGAGCGCTTGGCCGTCGTCACGGCCAGCGCCTTCAGCTTGCCGGACTTGATATACGACAGCACCGCCGGCCCTTGCTCGATCGCCATCACCACACGCTCGGCGATCAGGTCCACCACCATGGGCGAGCTACCCTTGTATTGCACCGGAAACACATCCACGCCAGCGCGCTGCTTGAACAGCTCCATGAACACATGCTGCGAAGTGCCCGTGCCCGCCGACCCGTAGCCGAACTTGCCGGGATTTTTCTTCAGATAGGCGATCAGCTCCTGGATGTTGTTCACCGGCAGCGCGGCCGGCACAACCACGTACGAGGGGTTGAAGCCCAGGATGGAGACGGGCTCGATCTTCTGATAGACCCCGTCCATGCGCTTGCTCAGCAGCGGCAGGATGGAGAACATCGACGACGCGCCGATGAGCATCGTGTAGCCGTCGGCCGGCGCGCGCGAGACGTAATCGGCGCCGATGATCCCCGAAGCGCCGGCTCGGTTGTCGACCACGGTGGACTGACCCAGCTCGCTCAGGCCCGCCGCGACCGACCGTGCGTACAGATCCGTCGCGCCGCCGGGCGGGTAGGGCGCCACGATCGTGATGGGTTTGCTCGGATACGTATCGGCGGCCTGGGCGCTGCCCATCAGGCAAACGCCGCACGCCAGGGCCGTGAAAGCCTTCTTCCATCCTGCGTTGATCATTGTTAACTCCCCTTGAAAGTTGCCCATGCCGGGCGTCGGCAGGGCCTGCTTCGCCCTGCACGTTCTGTTCAGAAGAACTGTATTCTGCGGAACGGTACGCTACAATGTCAACTAGGACATGCACTAAATCGAGCAAAAAAATGTCGGAAGAACCAGAAAGCGACACCAAGGCCGGTGGCGTCGCCGCGGTGGAACGGGCGATCGCCATACTCAACGCCTTCCGCGCGGGCGACAGTTCGCTAACGCTGAACGAGCTTGCGCGCCGCACCAAGATGTACAAGAGCACCATCCTGCGGCTGCTGACGACCCTGGTCCAGGAGCACTGCATCGTGCGCCTGGACGACGGCAGCTATCAGCTGGGTTCCATGCTCTTGCATTGGGGCGGGCTGTATCAGTCGTCCTTGCGCCTGGACGATCATGTGCCGCCCATCCTCCGTCGCCTGGTGCAGGAAACGGAAGAGGGCGCGTCGTTCTTCACGCGCGAAGGCAATCACCGCGTCTGTCTATTCCGCGTCGACTCGCCGCGTTCCATCCGCGATCACATCCGCGCCGGGGACCTGGTGCCGCTGGACAAGGGCGCCGCAGGCCGCGTCCTGACCGCGTTCGACCCGACCATGACGCCGCCGTCCAGGACGCCGGAGCAGCCTTACATCATTACCGTGGGAGAGCGCGAACCCGACATCGCGGCGATCGCCGCGCCTGTATTCGGCCCGCAAAAAAACCTGCGCGGCGCACTGGCCCTGTCCGGCCCGGCCGCGCGGTTCTCGGTGGAACTGCTACCGTCCATGTCCACCCGCCTATTGGCCGCCGCCGCCGACCTGACGCGGCGGCTGGGCGGGGATGCTTCGATATTCGAGAGCTGGCAGGCTAAGAGCCGCCCTGCGGCCTTGGGGGAAACCGCAGGCTGACCGCGCGCGGCAGCTTAGGCGTGCCGCTCGACCCGCATTTCAGGATGGACGACCTCGCCATCCTGCAGAATCTGCGTATCGTCCAGCCAAAGGCTGCACTGCCGCATCGGCAAATCCAGATGGCAGGCCGTATCGTTATCCCCGCCAACCTCCAAGTTGGGGCCTAGCGAGAACAGCACATTCCCATAAAACGCCAGCGCGTTCATCACATGCTCGGTCGGCAACTGACGCGTCACGGCGAACTGATACCACCGCGCCTTCTCATTCAGTCCCCAGCCGATATGCGAGATGGCATAAGCCCGATCATCATGGAAGCTTTTGATATAGCTATCGATCAGCTGAGCGTCCATCCCTGATCCGGATATGTCGGTGACATAGCCGTCCTTGATCTTCAGCGTCACTGGCGATTCCACGTACTTCTTGAAGGCGCAGAGCACATCGCCCGGTTGCAGCACCACCGTGCCGTTCACCCCGCCATCATTGCCCTGCGTGAATGAAAACCCAGAAGGGAAGTGATCCCACCGGCCGGGCTCGTAGGTGTATCCGTACTCGGAAATCACCGGGTATTGCCCTAGCTGATACGTCACGTCAGTACCGGCGGCGGAGGTGAACCGAAGTTGCTTCGCCTGCTCCATGATCTGCTTCGCATACTCCACCCGCCGCCGCAGATCCTCCGTCGGGAACATCTGCTTCAGCACATGGAACGGCTCCATCACGCGGAGAATCCGCACACCCGCCGCCTGAATCTCCGCCTGTTCCCGCGAGAACAGCAGCCCCACCATATCGATCACCATGTCGGCTGATTTCAGCGTCTTCATGGCGAGCTCATTGCCGACTAGCGGATGACGACCCTGCACCCCCACGGCGTTCTGCTGCTCACGCCGCACGTTCAAGTTGAAGGTCTTGGCCCCCAGCCGCTGGGCCGCGGCCATGAAGGCATAGGCGTTCTCCTGCCATTCATCCTCGGCCGTCAACACGATCACCGTCTCGCCGGTCTTTACGCGGCACAGTGATAGTTCTTTCGTGAACAGCTCCAGTACTTCCGCATCGAGTTTCAATTGCGGTCCCCTCTATGTTTGGAAAGTGTGCGGCTAGGTATGCCTGGAAAGAATCCCGGCAAGCGCTTGCTTGAATGCTTCGAAATTCTCAGCCTGCATCTGGTGGCCGACGCCGGGGAGGCGGACAGCGTGCAGATCGGTGCGTAGTTGCTTCATTTCGGCGATGTCGTCGTCGGAGACTACGCCGCCTTCGCCAGCGCAAAGCAAGGAAACCGGCTCCTTGGTCTGCGCCAGGTCGGCAAAGATGTCCTGGTTATGGAAGTCGTCATAGGCGACATGCACCGCACGTTCATCGCAGGTGGACAACCATTCCGCCCGCAGCCGCTGCAAGTCGTCCGGCCATGGAGCGGCTTTGCTCCGCTGAATTGCTTCCAGCGCTTCGCCACGCTGCGCGGCCCTCAGCAGATCGACCGTCCTGGCTTTGGGAACAGGGTAGGGACGGCGGCCTGGGCCGCTGGTAGGCGGGTCGATCAGCACCAGCCCACCGAAGACCCCAGGTGCCTTCGCCGCTGCCCGCAATGCAATACGTCCACCCATGGAGTGGCCCAGCACGACGGGCTGATGGAGGTTGCGTGCCTGGATAAACGACACCACGTCCCGCGCACAAGCATCGACGCCATAGTCCAAATGCGGCCCAGCCTCGCTCAATCCGCGGCCGCGAACGTCCATGACATAGCAATCATGGTGATCAGCCAGCCAAGCTCCAACGTGGCTCCATAGGATCGCCGGACTGACGATGCCCGGAACAATGACCACGGCAGGGCCATCGCCGGCGAAGTGCAGGTAGTGCTGCCGGATGCCGTTCGCACGGATATGCGCGCCTATTCCTTGAATCACACTTTTTCCTTGGTAGCTCTGCTGCGCGCCAAGGCCGAGGTCAGCGTCAGCGTCAGCGGACGCGCAGCGGCCAGTGTTATATCCACGCGTTATGTACAACAGAACGATATTCTATCAAACAGAAGGCTTTGGTCAATGGAAAGCTAGCCGTTGCCCGCACGCCTCATTTCGTTTTGAAAAAACACCCTTCCTCCGGCCACCCGGTTGAGCATCTGTATCTGCCTGCATAGGATGTGAACAAATGTCTCAGCGACTGTAGTGAAAGGCCAGACTTACGCGAATCAAGCCACCGATAGGGGACAAGCGCTTTGATTTACCAGTGCGGCAACTGCAGCAAGACCACCTTCGAAACGACATGCCCCACATGCATGCCGTCGCTGACCGCCGCGCCCGCCACCAACCTTCCGCCCTCGCAGCTCATTCCGCTGGACCCGTCCTTCTATCCCGAATTCCAGTATCAGTCCAAGGGCTTCATCAAGGACTTCCTGGGAAAGAAGAAAGAGCAGGCTCAACTCAATGAGCTGCTGAATAGCGTATTGAGGAAGTACGCCGAGCTCAAGACGCCGTACTTCACCAACTTCATCCACACCACGTCGATCCTGGCCCCCGAGGGCGACGACGCCAGCCGCCCTCGACCGAGAATGAATGGCGTGTACTCGGATCGCGAGCTATTCCGAGAGGTCCTCGTTCGCAGAGGCTTTAGTGAGCTTGAGGGGCATCCCGCCTTAATGGACAAGCTGCTCCTCACAACGGCCTTCAATGCGACCTACGCCGGCTTCTCCAGAGAACTGGCTCGGCACATGAAACCGACCCTGTCGGAGAGCCTGAGGTCCTGGATCAACGAAGCCGGCACCAGCTTCCGCTCGGACCTGAGTCTTTTCTTTTACTTCTGCTGGGAAAACGATATTCGATATCCAGAAATCGAATTCGACCCGCAAGCCGCCAGCACCGTAGGGATCGCTTTAGTTCCTGCGGCAGCCTTCCAGAAATGGCTCCAGCATTGCGAAGTCATTCACTTCGACATCCTGGTCGAACGGCTGGCCACACGCTTGGAAAACTTCAACCCCAGCCTTTTCGTCACCATGTATGCGGTCGACGCGATGGACGGCTTCCAGTTCGAGGAATTCCTCGTCGATATATTCCAGACGATCGGCTATGACGTGAAGGGAACGAAAAAGACTGGCGACCAAGGCGCCGACCTGTTCGTCAGCCGATTCGGCAAGGACACGGTGATCCAGGCAAAGAATTATTCCGGCGTCGTCGGGAATTCAGCCGTCCAACAAGCGATTGCTGCGAAGGCTTTCTATAACTGTGATGAAGCGATGGTGGTGACTAACTCGTACTTTACGAAGTCGGCGAAGGAACTGGCCGATTCAGCCGCCGTGCGGTTAGTTGGACGCGTTGAATTGCAGAAGTATCTGGACGACTACAACCATCGGATCATCGAGCAGTTTCAGGTCGAGGTGGTAGAGGACTGATAAAGGGGCTACTTTTTTCAGAGCCTTAGACGTGAATCGTAGAGAGAGGGAGATGGAGATGATCCCGGTGCGATCTCGGGCTATTACGCCAACGGGATATGACCCCGCCACTTACCGAATGAAGATCACATTCAAGCAGAGCAACTACGATTTTTGCGGCGTTCCCGCGGAGGTATACCGAGGGCTCACAGGCGGCCTCAGCGACAACGGCCGACGGTCATTGCATCACCACGCAGGGTATAAGCGCCTTTGGTCTGATCCAACGTAGAAAGATATACGTAATGAGGTCGCGGATGACGGCCACCAATCTGTGAGTGGGAATTATGGATGCAATTGAGAGCATACTTTCAGCTTGTCGCAATCTCAAGTTGGCCGATGCGAATGAAGCGGCGACTAGACTAAAGGTTGTGGATCGCGTGTTGCGTGAAGTTCTCGGTTGGAGCGATAGCGATATCAATCCCGAAGAGCATGTTTCCGAGGATGGGAACAGTACATTCGCTGACTATGTCCTAACAACAGCGAATGTCGGTGTCGTGGTCGAAACAAAGAAGATTGGCGCCGCCTTCAGTATACCAATGTTAAGACGGAAAGAACGTCTAAATAAATCCTTCGTCGTGGGCGCACTGGGTGAGGCAATTATTCAGGCGCGAGACTACTGTCGGGGTCTCGGTATAGATTTTGCCGTCGTCACAAATGGGGATGCCTGGATTATTTTTCCGGCCCAGCGGCACGATCGAATGTCGTTCCAGGACTCTTATGCACTGGTTTTTCCGACACTTCTGTCTGCGCTCTCGGATGATTTCCAAGAATTCCACGAGCTCTTGGCTCGAGACTCTGTGATCAACGGAAGCCTTGAGACAGCGCTTATCGGCCGTCAAGAGAATCAACTATCTGCTCGAACCCTTGGTAACTTGCTGGGCTCATCCGGACATACCCCACGACGCAATACGATATATCCGCTCATCCAACCGGGCATAGAACTGGCTTTTAGCGACGCCATCTCTGAGCTTGATGGTGATCTTTTAGAGAAGTCGTATGTTTCGACCCCTGAGCGCATTCGTTTTGACCAGCACATCGGCATGCATTTAGCACGCAAGGCGTCATTGTTCTCAGCTCAACCTCCGCGACCGATGAAGACGGGCGAGCAGTCTGCAATGGTGGATAAGTTGGCGAGTTCACTAAAAAGGTCTAGACCGCTCGCAGTTATCGTCCTGGGAAGCGTCGGTACGGGCAAAACGACTTTCCTCGATTATACCCGCAAGGTGAAAGCGTCGAAGTTTTTCGAAGAACGTAAGGGGGGGCCTTATCCACATTGGATCTACGTGGATTTTCGCGCCTTTACTCAGGGTGATAGTCCGAAGCAGTTCATCTTCGAACGCCTATTTGATTATGTCAAATCGAACTCCTTCCTTTCAGACTTTCACCAAGGGATTGAGCCAGCATACCGATCTGAAATTGAGGCGTTGAAACGAGGCCCCCTGTTCCTATATACGTCAAATGAAGAAAAGCTTAAAGAAAAAATCGTCGAGCTTATCGCGAACGATTATTCCGCAGTGCATCCATACGTCGAGAAACTCGTTCGCAATGCCGCCAAAAACACGCCAGTATTTCTGGTGGTGGATAATATTGATCAAGTCGAGGTTGATCAGCTTGAATCGCAACTTTTTGCAGATGTACTTGCGCTTGGCCAGTTATTGCAAGTGAACGTCGTGATCTCAATGCGAGACTCGACTTATGCTAAGTACAGAAGTGCCCCGGTTTTTGACGCATATGATTTCGATCCAATTCAGATCGATGTCCCAAAGATATCATCTGTACTGTCCAAGCGGTTTCAATTGGCGAAGTTTTTGCTTGCAGGTCATTCCGGAGAGTTTATAGCCGAGAATGGTGCCCGAGTGACGGTTGATGACTCTACGGTTTTTGTTGATATCGTGCAGTCATCAGTGCTCGGAACGGAGGTCGGTCGTATGATCGAGGTGCTGGCGAACGAAGATGTCCGCCTGGCATTGCGGATGACCCGTCAATTTCTAGAGACCGGATATACAAATCCTGGAAGAGCGCTCGAGCATTACAAAACAAATAGGCGATACACTCTGCCCAGGCACGAGGCACTTCGAGCTATTCTACAAGGCGGTGCTTCGGTTTATAAGGAGGCTTTAAGCACCATCGGTAATCCGTTTGACGCGAGACTCGGTCGTACAGAAGCGCAGATGTTACGCGTGTATATTCTCAGCGCGCTCGTGAATATGGCTAGCCTGCCTTCATTTAGATATGCTGAAGTCCAATCCATTTTGGAATCACTTAGAAGGATCGGGTTTGGCACCGAGCTGTCGATGCGTGCCGTCCGTGATATATGCGTGTTCCGTTTCGCCTTTAACGTCTCTCATACTGACGTATCTGAGTATTCGAGCTTGATGCCGAGCCGACTAGGCGGTTACGTCGTCAGAGATCTCATTACAGACTTTGTGTTCCAAGAAGCGATGATGATGGATACGTTTATCGCCGATGATGCAGTATGGGATAGTCTACGTCAATTGACACAGGAGATCGAGCAAGAGCGCGATACCGTCCGCCGTATCGAACTTCGTATCGCCCGGGTGCAGGCATTCTTCATCTTGCTCCATGGTATGACCGAACAGTTGACGACCGAGGCCACTCGTCGCGGTTTGCCAAAAGAATGGTGCATGAATCCGTTTGTGGTAACGGATATGGAACGGGAGCTCCAAACAGTTCTGGCATCAGCTAAGCGGAACTATGGCGGTTCCTAGGCGGTTAGCATGGCTCACCATAGATAAGCTAAGGCGTACGTTGGATATATCGGCTTTCAAATAACTAGTCTGTAAGGGGTCGCAGACGTCTTAGGTGCCGTCTGCTTTGGGGGGCAGGGGCCGACGTCAGCGATCGTCAGCCACTGGCAGAAGCCGTCATTCGAATCGTTGCCCCTCTACGCTAATCATAGAATACGATCTTGAATTTTTGGGTTTGTCCAAATAGCCCTGTTGTTATTATCGAAGCTCGTCTTTACGAATAAAGTATTTTTTATATAAACGGCAGCTGCCTTTTCGTGCTGTCTAAGCCTAGTGAGGCTCGGAGCCATCACCACCCAACTCGCATCAGCTCGGCTACAGCAGTACAGTCTCGAATACGAGTGACCAATAAAAGAACCCATCATGCCTATCGTTGACGATGCAGCACTGAAGCTTGCGGTCAAGAACATCGCCTCCTACGGGGATACCGACATCTTCCCCTTCCCGACTGAGAATCATATCTTCTTTGATAAAGCCAGTGAGATATGTGCTGTTCTGAGAGCGATCGACAAAAACTTTGAGGGATCGCTTATAACTATGCCAGTTTTGACGTCAAAGGAGCTTGTTGCTGTTGGATACAGCGGATTTAGGCAGGGGACGCAGATTGATCCAGTCTGGAATGCGTATCTCCTGGCTCTTGTTGCAACTATCGGAGAGGCTATCGAAGCGCGGCGCGTTTCAGCGAGCATTGTTTTTTCGTATCGATACAAGCCGGATAAAGAAACTGGTGCCCTCTTTGACAAAACAATAGGTTGGTCACAATTTCAGATAGCGGCTAAATTTTTAGCAGAGAAGCACGCATATGTGCTTCGATGTGACATCTCCGATTTCTATCCGCGCATTTATCATCACCGGCTTGAGAATGCACTTCGGCGGGCAACCGAGAAGGCTGATGTAGTCAATCGTATCCGCGACTTGGTTAGTGCGATTGCAGCGGGTCCGTCGTATGGTCTTCCGGTTGGCGGACCGGCGGCTCGTCTGTTGAGTGAGTTGCTGTTGAATAGTGTGGATCGCCTTCTAATAGCAGAAGGCATTATCTTCATCCGTTTCGTGGACGACTATCTCATCTTTGCAGAGTCTAGAGAAAAGGCGCACTCAGCCTTAATTCGTCTGAGTGAATTGCTCCTAACTAACGAGGGCCTCTCTCTCCAGAAGAATAAGACTCGGATATTGACGGCGGCCGAGTTCCTCACAACGTCGGACTTCGCCGAATCGCCGGATGGAGAATCTGCAGACGACGCCGAGGCGCGTACGTTCCGACGACTTCGAATCCATTACGATCCGTATTCGCCGACGGCTGCAGAAGATTACGAAGCGTTAGCCGAAGAATTGATCAAATTTGACATTGTTGGAATGCTTGGCCGCGAACTTGCCAAAAGCAGAATTGATGAGGGTCTGACGAGACGACTGGTTACCGCTATTAAACTGCTTCCGGCTTCTTCTCAAAATGACGCGATGCGGTCAATGCTCGACAGCCTTGACTTGCTTTATCCCATATTTCCTTCGGTGATGCAGCTCTGTCGATCACTGTCGCCCAATCTGGAACCTGAAGTACAGGGCACGCTCTATACCGCCTTGCGGCAACTGATTCAAAGCGATTCATATATTACCCAAGTCCCAGCTAATATCGCGTTCGCACTGCGCGTACTTGCAACGGACACCTCCGAGGAGACAGAACTTCTGTTCGCGTCTTTGTACAGGAAGACTTCCAGCATGATGGTCCGCCGAGATTTGATCATGTTGATGGCGCATCGACGAGCAGACTACTGGTTGTCGAATTGCAGAACCTCCTTCGCCATACTTACAGGGTGGGAGCGGCGTGCGCTGCTTATTGCCTCATACACGTTAGGTGATGAAGGAAAGCACTGGCGTGACTCTATTCGCGAGGAACAGAGTCCGTTTGACAGGCTGGTGCTGGACTGGGTGGCAGAGAGAAAACAGAAGCAGGGTTTGGCGTGGAGGGTTCCTCTGTGATCTCCGAGCATCAGTTTGCAACACACTACTTATCGGCTTGGCACGCAGTGACTCCGCTCGCCGACGGGTTCTGGACCGTGGAGAACTTAATGGTTGACCGCATCGCGCCGCCGCTAACGCCCAAGGCTCCGAAGGGTATGCGGGCAGTGGTGAATGAGACCGCATTCCTCGCTTTTTGCTCATTGCACAGCAAACCAAAGCCAGCCAAGCACGATGAAATACTCATGGCGATAGATGGGCAGCTTAGCGATTCAATAGCCTACGTTGGCCGCTTCTCATCAGCGTCGCCGCTGGCGGCTGAGGATTTTGATGACGAGTGTCGAAAAGAGGCGGAGAGTCTCGTTCTCCGCCTACTCCAATTTTTCCCGGGTGTAGAGACCACGACGCTTCGCCCCAGATTCAGCGGATGCGGTCTGGTCTCAGCGTGTGAAGGCGATCTCATTGAGGGATCGTGTCTCTATGAAATTAAGGCCGGAGACAGAGCCTTCCGAGTCGGAGACCTACGGCAATTGCTTACCTATTCGGCGCTCGCGTACGCGAAGGACAACCTCACCTTCAAGGAAATTGGCCTCTTCAATCCCCGCACTGGTGTCGCCTGGCGGAAAAGTCTTGAAGACGTCAGTCACGCCCTGTCGGGACTTAGATTAAGTGACACGCTTTCGGCGTTGGTTGAGCAGTTCTCCGGCGCGTCAGCTTCGCGATAACCTGCCCGGAGAGCTGCGCGTTGCCACATCGAGTGAAGCACTAAAACCCTAACCGCGGTCAAGCGGACGTCAACACTGGCCGTGGCTTCGCCATCTTCATGGCCAGTGTTGATGCGCTCCCCCCTTTCGGGCTCCGGTACCGGTCACTTAGGAGTTGGTATCTAACTGCGCCTTGGGAGCACGCTGTGAGCCGCGCTTCGGTACGCTGGGCGAGGTATGGGCGCCATTTTTTGCTGCGCTCGGGACGAAGGCGTGGTCTTCGCCAGTCTAGCTATACCACATTGGTCCGCTGCGCTATGGGTTGCGCCAGGAATTCATCACGCCACACTGCTGCGAACGGAATGATTGAAGGGGATGATTCGCGGGCTCAAGGAACAGTGTCCTCATCGGCACCGCTTCGAAGCCTCGCAGCATGCCAGCCGCGTGATCGGCGACCGGATACGCTCTTACAACCACCGGAACCCGCACCAAGCGCTTGGAAAAAAGGCACTGGCTGAGCCATTTGCATTAGCCGCTAATAACCTAATCAGGTTCTGCCGGGTAATTACAATTCCGCTTTGTGATAACAGGCTGCCAACGACCGGGATGTGTTGGGTATAGGTTCCCTTCACGGAAAGCGCCAGCATCGCGACTGTGATCACTACGGAAAAGCTTATGAAAACCCTCAGGGGCGGTGGAGCGGCGATGATCACATGCCTAAATACCTGAATCGGCGGGGTTGAAGGCGGTGTTTCGGAACATGACCGGGCGTCATCTGCTGATGGTCGAACGTTCGCCGACTGTCTGCGCTGCGCCACCCTGTCGCGCGAGTAGTATGAACTCTCCCTGTACGCCAGCGTGATATATGACTAAGTCCTTCAGGATATCCATGCCGATATGGCCGAAGCTTACGATGCCTTTGTCATCCAAAGTTGGCATCGGAATAACGGGATGCGACCTGAATGTCCGCCCATTAATTTCCAGGTCGACTAGGCGCATCGATCCTTCTCTCGGGACCTCGAGTCCAAAGACATCCGTTGTAGAGGGGCTTACCGGTCCCTCTGGCTTGGATCTCACTAGGGAAGAGAGGATCCTGGTGTCCGATGCGCCGGAGTCGACAATTAATGGAAGCTCGTGGTCGTCAAGCCTAACGGGGATAGCCATGATGTTGTGTGGATTTTCAACAGTCCTTCCTCGCCGTACTTGAAGGCTGTCGTCAGCACTGATCTCGAATGGCACACTCGTAAAGAGACAGTTTTTCTCGAAGTCCATCACGACCGCACCATGGCCCGCAAGCGCCTGCGGACTTAGGATGCCGGCGTAACCGTCTGCCGCGAGAGGGGAGTTGGCTAGCACATAGAAGTCCTTCTTAAGGGTGTTTCCATGATCATCACCCAATGTGACGTGAACCCTCTGCGCCTCGGCTGATCCGACATGCGCATCGATCTGATAGGGGCCTGGCCGCGGCGTCGCGTCCGCGAGAGCGGCGTCCAGCAAGATATTTACGTTGGAGCCCGAATCAAGCAACATCTTCGCGACCTTCCCGTCGATCCGAACCAGAACGGTAGGAAGGGTTTTACTTTGCGTGTCTTCGTAGCTGATCACGGCCTCAAACTGTGGGCGGTGAGTCGTCAAACCGGCAGTGCAACGTTCTGTACGTCCGTATGCGTGGATAGATGCACTGAGTGCTATGAAGGTAAGGAGCGCGCGAGCGATTTTCGAGATCTTCATCGGTCCGGCACAACGTCGCGAAGCGACTACCATGTCAGTGCGCGTCGGCCGGACCGGTCGACCGTTGTACCGGCGGGTGTTCATCTTGCAGCGCTTGCCACGAGTCATAGTTGGCCTGCATAGCAACCCATGCCTCGGCAGTACCGGCGCCGGCCCGCTCCAGGCGTACGGCTAGGTTGGGACTGATGCTCGCCTTGCCGTTAAGAATCCTCGAGAGTGCCGCCCGGGACATAGCCAGCCGTTGAGCGGCGTCGGTCACGGACAAACTAAGGGCGCCAATGACGTCTTCCCTGAGTATTTCGCCGGGATGCGGAGGGTTATGCATCATGCTGCGACTCCTAATGGTAAAGCTGGTAATCGATCGGTTCGACGCCGGATTTGCGAGGAATGTTCTGTGCTCGGCGATGGAGAGAGCCTCACCGTAGGCTCGTCCGACGATGGCCGCTCAGTGGAGCGGCTTTATATTCCGCATCTGCAGAATCCGGTTCCAACGATCAGTCTCTTCCGCGATCAATTCTTTGAATGCCATCGGCATGTTGGGTTGGAGCGGCATAGCAAAGCCGTGTTGCCCCATTGCGCCCTGCAACGCCGGGTCCATCAGCGCGGCGTTTATCGATCGGTTGAGTTTTTC
The DNA here is from genome assembly GCF_965137885.1 of Bordetella sputigena. Lineage (NCBI taxonomy): Bacteria > Pseudomonadati > Pseudomonadota > Betaproteobacteria > Burkholderiales > Alcaligenaceae > Bordetella > Bordetella sputigena. Next base: position 374,885 of record NZ_CBCSCA010000005.1, on the reverse strand, counting down.
GACCACATGGCCGGGTGTGCCGACTGGTACTACCAGTCCGCTCCAGCCCCCCAGTTCAAGCCCGGACAGTTCCGATACGCCAGCTTCATCAATCGTTGGCACATAAGGCATTGCCGGTATTCGTGAGGTAGACATTGCGGCAAGCGGCCTGAGTCTACTCGCTTGGATGTGCGGGAGCGCTTCCGAAACCGTCGCTATATAGATATCTATCCGGCCGCCGATTACGTCCGTCAGCGCCTGCGCGCCGCCGCTGTACGGGACATGCTGCAGATCGATACCGGCTTCCTGTTGTAGGAGCTCACAAAGCAGATGGGATGTTGTTCCAACCCCGGAAGATGCGCAGCTTAAAGCACCTGGATACGTTCGCGCCAGGCTCACCATATCCTGGACGCTGGAGATTGAGCTGTGGCTGCCGCTTACCATGACAAACGGTACCCTCGCGACTAGTCCCACGGGAACCAAGTCCCGTGCGAAGTCATAATTCATGGTGCCGTACATCGTCTTATGGATCGTATTCGGTCGGCTGCCAAGAAATACCGTGTAGCCGTCCGGTGTTGCGCGTGCGACATATTCGGCGCCGACATTACCGCCGGCGCCAGGTTTGTATTGAATGACGATTTTTTGCCCTAACGCTTCTCCCACGTAACGCGAGAGAAGGCGGGCCAGGGTATCGGCGCCACCCCCCGGCGGGTAGCCGATCACGAGGGCGACTGGTCTCTGCGGGTATATCGCCTCCTGGTCAGAGGCCATTGCTCCCCAGGGTAAGGCCGCGCTCACCAGAGCAATGGCCGCAAGCTCTCGCTTGAGATGGTATAGGCGGTGCATCTCGTCTCCGTTCTACTATTGTTGGCGACATGCCGGTGTGACTGCGGGAAGAGTCGGCGGCACGATCTTTAGAAGATGAATCTGTCCTGGTCGAGGACCGGCCGTAGGTAACGTTGACTGCAACCATGTTCCAAGCCAGTAGGTGGCTCGGAACGTTGTGCCGCTTGGGCTGGAAAGCGGTGTCGCCTCGTCGTGTCCGATGTGCGTGACGAATCAACCGGGCTGATTTTTCAGACCCACTGGTCGTTAGCCACGGTTAACGCACTGGGTGCGTGGTCGCCGGTGTTGGCTACTCCGCGCGGCTCGATGAGCAATAGCTTCACTTCGCCCACCGCGCAGGGCTTGTGTTCGACGCCCTTTGGTACGACGGCCATCTGGCCGGCTCGTAAGATGATCTCCGAAGTATTGCCGAAAGGTCCGCGCACTTCGATTCTCATCTCGCCTTCAAGGACGATGAAGGTTTCGTCCGTGTCGCCATGGCTATGCCAGATGAAGTCGCCTGCGATCTTCACGACCTTGAATTGGTAGTCGTTCATTTCCGCGACGACGCGAGGCTGCCAGTGGCCGTGGATGAGGTTGATCTTTTCGATGAGATCGATGGTCTGGCCTTGGCCGCGAGATGCGGGGGCGGAGCCGGATTGTTGGGATGGCTGGTTCATCGTCGCTCCAGTGGTTAGGGGAGAGCGGCGAGGATACGAGGCTGGCGTCTTTAGGTATTGAACGTTTGTGCGTGTGACGACCATTGACCGTGATCGGGGGATTTCTATGGCGGTCAAACCCTATAACACCAGAAATGGATATCAGATGCGCGTTTCGAGGCACACCATCCGGCTTACGCCGGATGCCGCCTCGCCCAATGCCGTGCGATATCGATGCGCCGGCATACCCACACCTTGTCATGGCGCTGCACATGATCCAGAAACCGCTGCAAGGCAAGGAACCGCCCCGGCCGTCCAAGCAGCCGGCAGTGCATTCCTACCGACATCATCCGCGGCGTTTCGGCGCCTTCGGCGTACAGCACATCAAAACTGTCGCGTAGGTATTCATAGAAGTGCGTTGCGGTATTGAACCCCTGCGGTGTTGCGAAGCGCATGTCATTGGTGTCCAGTGTGTACGGAACCACCAGATGCGGCGACACTTTCCCGTCCGCGCTTTTTACCCGCGTCCAGAAGGGCAGGTCGTCGCCGTAATAGTCGCTGTCATACTCGTAGCCGCCATGCTCGACCAGCAGGCGGCGCGTGTTCGGGCTGTCGCGGCCGGTGTACCAGCCCAGCGGCCATAGGCCGCCGGTCAGTTGGCGCAAGCTTTCCGTAGCCAACCTCATGTGCTCGCGCTCGGTGGTTTCATCGATGTTCTGGTAATGCAGCCATCGCCAACCATGGCATGCGATCTCATGGCCGAGTTCGACGCAGGCGCGGGCGACATCCGGGTTGCGCTGCAAGGCCAGGGCAACGCCGAAGAGCGTCAGCGGCAGTCCGCGCCGCTCAAACTCGCGCAGGATCCGCCATACGCCGACCCGGGAACCGTATTCGTATATCGATTCCATGCTCATGTGACGTGCGGGATAGGCCTCGGCGCCGACGATTTCCGAAAGAAAACGCTCGGATAAGGCGTCGCCATCCAGGACAGAGCTTTCAGCGCCTTCCTCGTAATTGAGGACGAACTGCACGGCGACGCGTGCGCCGCCGGGCCAGTCGGCCAACGGTGGCTTGGCCCCATAGCCGATAAGGTCGCGCGGGTAAGGGCCAACCTGAGAGCCTGTCATGGTTGTGATTCCCGATGCATCAGTTCGCGCGCCACGTGGAGTCCGCACATGACGCTATCCAGTACAGAGATTCCGTTGCGCCCCACGGGAGCAGTGGGCGCCAATCCGCCCAGTCCGGCGCCACCGACGATGACGACGTCGGCGTGGTCCTCGTCCGCGCAAAGCTGCGCGAGCCGCGTGATTTCGGCCTGCATGCGCAGCGGGTCGCCGGCGATGGCGGGATCCTGGGCTTCGAAGGTGCGCACGCTGACTAACGATCCCTGTACCCCTTGAGCCTTTATCGCCGTGGCAAACATATCGAACAGCAGCCCACGCCACCCCGCGCCGGCCGTGACGACGGCCCAGCGCTGGCCCGCCCGGGCGGCCAACCTGACGGAGGCGCCCAGCAGACTGACGGCAGGCCGCTCCGCCAACGCCTGCAAGCCCGCGGTGTCCAAGTCCGCAAAGCAGCCGAGCAACACCACGTCGAAGGGGCTGGCCTCGGCCATGACGTCCCGCAGGCGCGCACGCGCCGCCTGGGCGCCGACCGCCATGGCGGCGACATCGCCGATATAGGGCAGTCCGCTGGCGGCGGTCTCGACGCGGAGCTGTTCGCCCCGCGTCAGGCCGGACGACAACACCATGCGCAAGCGGGCGCTGACCGCCTCCGACGTGTTGGGGTTGAGGACGAGCAGGCGCATCAGCCGCGGCGGAATTCGCGGTTGAAGCGGTCGATCAGCTCGCGGCGCTGTGCCGCGATGGGCGCCCAGTTCATATTGCGCGACTTCAGCAATTCCTCCAGATTGGGCGCGATTTGCGCCAGCAGTCCGGAGAAGGCCACATCGCGGTTGCTCGGCACGTTGTAGTAAGGCTCCTTCGCCAACTGCGCCTGTACCGTGGCGTCGATCTGGGTGTTGATGTAGGCGGCGGCCTGCGCTTTGTTCTTCGAACCTTTGACCAGGTGCGCGATATTGCTGACGATTCCCCAGCCTTCCTTCGGCTTGGCCAGCGCGATGTCCACGCCGCGCGCACGCAGCGGCTCGACGACGCTGAGGAATCCCACCGCGATGTCGGCTTGCCCCTGCTGGAAAAGCGGCCCCACCGCGCCGGGATTCGGCGGGATGGTGGCGAGATTGGGCTTGAGCTTTTCCAGGGCTTTCCAGGCCGGTTCCAGGTTCGTTTCGCTGCCACCGTGCATTTTCGCCAGCGCCACCATCCACGTCGCACCGATAGTGGTGTCGGGCCCGTTGATCAGCACGCGGCCCTTGTATTCGGGGCGCCACAAGTCTTCCCAGGATGTCGGCACGTTCTTGACGGTGCGCGGGTTGTACGCGATGCCGAAGACCTGCAGCGCGGCCATGGCGCCGTAGCCGTCCTTGCCGACCAGGCCGGGCGGCAGCTTCGCCAGATTGGGCATCTGCGCGACGGGCAGCGGTTCCAGCAGGTCCTGGGCGCGCGCCACGATCTCGGCGGGCTCGTCGATCAGGATCACATCGTAGGGTGGGGCATTCTTGGACGCCGCCAATCGCGCCAGCGCATCTACCGCCAGCACGGGGCTGATCGTGACTTCTCCCTTCGCGGCCTTGGCATAAGCCGGCACGATGACGCTGCGCGCGGCCTGCTCCCAGGTGCCGGGAAACGTCTGCACGACGATCCGTGAGTCGGATTGCGCGCGCGCCAGCTTGGGCAACGCAGCGCTAAGGGCCAGGCCGGACAGGCCGGCCATCAAGTGGCGGCGGGACAGATTGATGTCTTTCATGAAGCGTTTCCTTGCAGAGAGAGGGACAGACGCCAAAAGATGCGCATTAGCGCGCGGGGAAATGTTCCTGCCAGTAACGGGCCAGGTCGATGCGACGAGGGGTCCAGACCTCGTCGCCATAGCTATCCAGCAAATCCAGGATGCGCTTGACGGCGGCAAAGCGCCCGGGGCGGCCAACGATGCGCAGATGCAGGCCGATATTGAGCAGTTTGGGCACGCCGCGGCGGCCCTCATCCAACAGCACTTCGATGGCGTCCTTGATGTAGCCGACCATGTCGTCGGCGCGGACGAATCCATTGGGGTGGAAGAACTTCATGTCGTTGCTGTCGAAGGCATAGGGGACGACCAGCAGGGGACGGTCACCCGCTGCGCCGGCGGTCGCCCAATAAGGCAGATCGTCGTCCAGTCCGTTGCTGGTATAGAGGAAACCTTCCTCGCGCAGCAGTTCGCGCGTCCAGGGGCTTTCGCTGCCACGGCAAAAAAAGCCGGCGGGAGCTGCTCCAGTGACCTCGCGCAGCACCTGCACGCAGCGCCGCAGGTCGGCTCGTTCGGCCTCGCGGTCCTGGTAGTCCGCGTGCGGCCGCCAACGCCAGCCATGGCAGGCGGCCTCGTGTCCGGCCTGCACGATGCGGCTGGCGATCTCCGGCGAACGCTCCACGGCCTGCCCGCACATGTAGAAGGTGGCGTGGCGCTTGTGCTGTTCCAGCGCGTCCAGAATGCGCCAGATGCCGGCACGCATGCCATACGCGAATTGCTGTTCGGTGCCCTGGTCCCAGCGGCCGGCCGGCACGACGCTATGGATTTCGGCGACGCGCTCGGCGGTGGCGTCGCCATCGGCGATGGCCCACTCCGCGCCTTCCTCGAAGTTCACGGCCAGCGAAACCGCCACGGCGGCGCCGTGGGGAAAGCGGGCCCGCGGTGGATTGCCGTTGTAGCCATGCAGGTCGCGAGGTATCACGCGCTCGTTCATTTTCTGTTCCAGATTCCAGAAGGGCAGGGCGGCGCGCAGCGTGGGCTTAACGAACCGCGGCAGCCAGATTGCATCCCAGGGTTGTATGCAATACATATGCCAGCTTCGGTTCGGGAAAACCCGCGGCGATGCCCAGCTATCCCGGCGCACGGTTTCCCTATGGAGAGAGGGTATTCCGCACGCCTGGCACACTTTCGGTGCGCCCAAAATCAGTGCACATCCATGGCAAAAATGTGCACATTTCTATCTAAGATGTGCACGATATTGGGCAAGAGTGATATGCCGCCCGCCGACTCGCAGGGAAGTAAAGGGCGCAAAAAATGGCATGGATATTGCATTGCCCTAGGCGCTTGCTTTCCACCCGCCATCTGAAAGGACGCCACGCATGGTGACCGACAGCGCCTTCCTCACCCTCGACGACATTCAAGTCCGCTACGGCGATGCCGTGGCCGTCGACCATATCGATCTGGAGATCAACGCGGGCGAATTCGTCGCCTTGCTCGGCCCCAGCGGCTGCGGCAAGACCACCCTGCTGCGGGTGATTGCCGGTTTTGTCCGCGCCAATGGCGGCGCCGTGCGCCTGGGCGGCGTGGATATTTCCACGCTCGCGCCCGAGGCGCGGCGCATCGGCATGGTGTTCCAGAACTACGCCTTGTTTCCGCACATGACCGTGGCGGACAACATTGCCTATGGACTGCATTCTCATCGGGCGCCCAAGGAAAGCATCGCGCCCAAGGTGCGGGAGATGCTCGACGTGGTGCGCATGAATGGTTTTGAGAAGCGCCTGCCGCGGCAGTTATCCGGCGGGCAACAGCAGCGCGTCGCCCTGGCGAGGGCATTGGCCATTTCACCGCGCCTGCTGCTGCTGGACGAGCCGCTGGGCGCGCTGGACAAGAACCTGCGCGAGGAAATGCAAAGCGAATTGCTGCGCATCCAGCGTGAGCTGGGCATTACCACCATCATGGTCACGCATGACCAGGAGGAGGCCATGAGCATGGCCGACCGCATCGCCGTGCTGAATGCCGGCCAGGTCATGCAGTTCGGTACCGCCACCGAAATCTACGACGCGCCTACCACGCCCTTCGTCAGTGGTTTCGTGGGCAATTCGACATTCCTGGATGGCGTACTGGGCAGGAGCGATGGCGAGCATTGGACGCTGCGCACATCCGGTGGTGTGGAGCTGCGCTTCCAGTCGGCGGGGCCGTGCCGGCGCGTGGGCGCGGCGCGTATTGCCCTGCGTCCTGAACAGATCGAGCTATGCGACGACGGCGCCGCCGCCGTGGTGCGCTATGCCAGACCCATGGGGCCCAGCACCCGTGTGGGCGTCACGCTGGATGATGGTACCGAACTGCAGCTTGCGGCGCCTCGCGCGCGCGGCGCCGATAACTTGTCCGCGGGCGCGCGCGTACAGGTGCGCATCAACCCGCGTGCCGTTTGCCCGGTGTTCCTGCCATGACCAGCGCCACCGTGCCCATGCCGCTGCCCACAATAATGCGTAAACGGCGACCGGATGCCGACGTCCTGCTGGTGCTGCCGCTGCTCGTGTATTTCCTGGTCTTTGTGCTGGCGCCACAAATCGTGTTGCTGGTCATGAGCATTCGTGGACAGGAAGGCGCATTGACCGCGGCGAATTTCGCGCGCGCGTTGTCCGATCCCATGACCTATGGCGTTTTGTTCGGCACGTTGCGGCTGGGTGTCTATGCCACCGTGGCGACCATACTGGCGGGTTTTCCGTATGCGCTGGCCATGGTGATGGTGGGGCCTCGGCTGCGTTCGGCCATGCTGCTTCTTGTGATCCTGCCCCTATTGGTCAGCGCGATCGTGCGCACTTTCGGATGGCTGGTGACCCTGGGCAACCAGGGTCCCATCAACGCGCTGCTGCTGTGGCTGGGGTGGATCGATCATCCGATCCGGATTCTCTTCACCGAATCCGCGGTCGTGATCGGCCTGACGCAGATCGAACTGCCCATGATGGTGCTGGCGCTGTATACGGTGCTGTCGCGTGTCGATAGCAGCCTCGCGCTGGCTTCGCGATCGCTGGGTGCGGGGCACTGGCGTACTTTCGTGCGGGTGCTGCTGCCCTTGAGCGTGCCGGGGCTGATAGGCGGGGCCGCGTTGGTGTTCGCCTCGGCCGTGGGGGCATTCGTGTCGCAGACCATCCTTGGCGGTGGCGGCCTGCTGTATATGCCGATGTACATCTACCAGCAATCCATCCTGAACCAGGATTGGGGCTTCGCGGCGGCGCTGGCGGTGATCCTGATGGTCACCGTAAGTGCCATCATCTTTGCCGGCACCGTGCTGGCACGACGGTCGCAGGGGTACATCCATGGCTGAATCCACCATCGGCGTCCACATTCGGCGACGCGTCGACGCCGTCACCTGGCGGTTCGCATCGTTCGCCACACTGGCGCTGGCGATCCTGTTGCTGCTGGTGCCGACCTTCATCGCGTTGGCGGCTTCCTTCAATGGCGGCGAGTCGCTGCGTTTTCCTCCGCGTGACATGTCCTGGCGCTGGTACCAGGCCTTGTGGAGCGAATCGGATGACATTTGGGATGCATTCGCCATCAGCCTGCGCGTGTCCCTGCTGGCGACTCTGGGAGCCAGCCTGATGGCGACGCTGGCCGCCTTGTATCTGTCCAGGCAGCGCACGGCGTGGGCCCGCGCACTGGAAACGTTCTTTCAGTCGCCGATGATGCTACCCGGCATCAGCTTGGGATTGGCCATGCTGGTCTGGCTGCAGACGATAGGGGTACCGTTGTCCTATTGGAGCCTGGTCATCGGCCATATGGCGATTTCCACGCCTTACATCATCCGTACCGCGCTGATCGGTTTCGGCCAGATCGATCCCAGCCTGCTGGAAGCCTCGCGCAGCCTGGGCGCCAATGGCGCGCGGACGTTCGTCCGGATCACCTTGCCGCTGGCCATGCCCGCCGTACTGGCGGGAAGCTTCATCGCTTTCATGTTCTCGTTCGATAACGTGCCGATCTCCCTGTTCCTGTCAGACGCCCGTAGCGAGGTACTGCCGATCCGGCTGTGGAACTTGATAGAGAATCTGCTGGATGTGCGTGCGGCGGCGGTCGCCGGTGTCCTTATCGTCTTCACGATTGTTTTCGCGCTCGTCATGGAACGGGTGCTGGGGGTTTCCCGCTATGTCCGCTGAGTCCATGGCTGCCGCGCTGAGTACGGACCTTGCCGCCGAAACCGCCTTGGCCGCGGAGCTGTTCGACGCCTTGCGCAGTGGTTCGCGCAGCGCCCTTGGGGTGACCAGGGCTTCTTACGGCGAAGGCGAACAGATGGCGCACGACCTGATGCGTGACCTGGGCCGGCGCCTGGGGCTGGAAGAACGGATCGATGCGGCTGGAAACCTCTATCTGACCTTGCCGGGAATGGAGCGCGACCTGCCCGCGATCATGACGGGATCGCATCTGGACTCGGTGCCGGATGGCGGCAATTACGACGGCGCGGCCGGCGTGGTCGCCGGCATGGCGATGCTGGCCCGCTGGCGCCGGGCGGGACGTCTGCCCCGGCGCGACATTACGGTGATGGGCGTGCGCGCGGAGGAACTCTCCTGGTTTCCGGCGCCCTATATCGGCAGCCGTGCGGCGTGGGGCCTGCTGGAAGCCGAGGCGCTGGACCAGTGCGTGCGGCCCGACACCGGCCGTACGCTGGGCGAGCATATGGCGCAAGCCGGTTTCGAGCCTGAACGCATACGCCGGCAAGAGCCCCAATTGCGTGCCGGGGACATCGCGTGCTTTCTTGAGCTGCATATCGAACAGGGGCCGCTGCTGGTGCAGGAAAGCGTGCCAGTGGGCGTAGTGACCGGGATCCGGGGCAATCTGCGCTACAAGCATTGCCATGTGATTGGGCGCTACGGTCACGCGGGCGCCGAGCCGCGGCGTTCGAGGCAGGACGCGGTGCTGGCGGCCGCCGAGTTCCTTAACAGGCTGGAGGCGATGTGGATCGAGTATGAGTCGCGCGGGCTGGATTTGGTCTGTACCGTGGGTCAGTGCCATACGGACGCGAAAGTGCATACGATGACCAAGATCCCTGGCGAACTATGGTTCAGCATGGACATCCGTAGCCAGGACAACGATCTGCTCATGCAGGTCGATCGGACTGTGCGCGAGATGGCGCAGGAAATCGGCGTCCGGCGCGGCGTAAGGATCGACCTGGGCGCGTACACCAACGCATTGCCCGGCCCGGTTGCTCCGGTTCACCGCGAGCGCCTGGTCCGGCTGGCGAGCGGGCTTGGAATCAAGCATATCCAGATGGCCAGCGGGGCCGGCCACGACGCCGCCGTCTTCGGCATCAGCGGCGTGCCCACGGCGATGATCTTTGTGCGCAATGAGCATGGCAGCCATAATCCCGACGAGGCCATGGAGATCGCGGATTTCGCCGAAGGCCTAAAACTGCTGGTTGCTGCCGTGGAGGATATCGATGCCAGTCAATGAGGGAACCAGGTCCAGCACCAGCGACGCCGACGAGACCGTCTACAACCAGATCCGGCGCGCCATTTTTTCCGGATTGCTACGCCCGGGTCTCAAGCTGCAGGAACCGCGCATCGCGCGGGTGCTGAATGTCAGCCGCGAGCGGGTGCGCAAGGCGCTGCAGCGTTTGACCCATGAGAAATGGCTGGACTCGATTCCCAATCGGGGGACCTTCATTCCGGTGCCTACGGTCGAGGAGTTGCATGCGATCTACGATGCGCGCAAGATTCTGGAGCTGGGCGTGACGCGCCAAGTCGCCGAACGGCGGCGTGTGTTGGCGGTGCATCGGCTTGCCGAGCACGTTGCCGCTGAACGGGATGCGGCTCAACGCGATGATCGGGGGCTGGCGTTTCGGCTATCGGCTGAATTCCATTTCCTGCTGGTCGAGCTGACTGGCAATCCTTATCTCGTCGATATGCATCGGGGCTTGATGCAGCGCTCTTCGCTGCATTTCTCCTTGTTCGCGCCCGCGTCGCTGCACGAATGTACATCGCATAATTGCGCGGGGCCGCACGAGCATGAGGGCATTATGCAGGCGATTCTCGACGGTAACGGCGCGCGGGCAGAGAAGCTCATGACGCATCACCTGGATGAATTGGAAACGCTGCTTGCGTTGCGTCGGCAAAAGTTCGATTTCCTGGAGATCGACGAGGCGTTTGCTCGCCTGGTGCTGCAGGATGAGGAACGCGAGGCCCAGAGTAAGCGCGGGCTGGACGTAAATCATGCGATATAGAAAGCCTTCCGCCGTGTCGTCTTGGCCGTCTTGGGCTTTGTCGCGAAAGCGCACTTCATGAGCGTTGGGGCGAGCCTCTATCGTGGACCGATGGAGGTCGGGGACCACAAACGAATGTGCAGGCTGTGCGACCCTTGGGGAGATTGTTTTCGCCTTTGCGGTTGAAGACTACTTTCAGGCGAGCGCGCCGCAATGTTCGTAAATCCTGCCGGCGAAGCGGTGGTCGCGGCGCGCTTACGACTCTTCTGCTATTCGCCACCGGCGATCGGCTTACCTGGGCAGATCGCCTCCGGGCGCCAGATGTACTTCCCGTAAGGTGCGATTTCTTTGCACCCATGCCTTATATAGAAGGCGACTGCACGGGTGTTCACCCGCCGGGTTTCCAGCCAAGCCTTCCGGTATCCCGCTTCGGCGGCCCGGGCCTCCAGATACTTCAGAACCGCGCTGCCCACGCCCTGCGTCCCCGGCTTTGCGTACATTCGCTTGATCTCCGCGATGTCGCCATGTAGTAGCCGGAAGGCGCCGCGGCCGACCGCCGCGCCATCCGGGGTCCGGCTGAAAGGGAGTGCTGCGCTTGGAGCCTGTGTCGTAATAGCGGAACAACTACGGTGTTTGCCGTTACAGAGCACGCCGGACCTGGGATTACATGCGACAGGTCAGTGTGGAGACAACTAAAAGCGGAGATGGAGATGCGCGTTCTGTGTAGGAAAGAAGTCCTGGCTTTTGCTTTGCTCAGCGCAACTGTGCCGATGAGCGTGATGGCGGGCGATGAAGACAGCAAACAGGCGTATCCCGAGCGTCCTGTCACGCTGGTTGTGGGTTATCCGCCCGGGGGAACTCCGGATACTCTTGTTCGCGTTCTCGCCGATTATCTCGAGAGGGAGATGGGGCAGAGACTGATCGTCGACTACAAACCCGGTGCGGCCAGCAATATAGGAGCGCAAGCCGTGGCGCGTTCAGTGCCGGATGGGTACACGGTCTTCCTCAGCGCTCGGCCGAATACAACGCACAAGGTCATGTATGGGAATCTGGATTATGACTTTGCACGTGATTTGGTCCCGGTAGGGCTCCTGGCGACGGCGCCGTACGTTATGGTAGTTAGCGCTGACGCCCCTATAGCTTCTGTAGGCGATCTTGTGCAACTGGCAAGAACCTACCCAGGGGCAATGACTTGTGCTTCAAGCGGGATAGGATCGACACCGCACTTGCTTTGCGAGTTGCTGCAGCAGGAAACCGACACCGCGATGTTGCATATTCCCTACCAGGGGTCTGCACAGGCTCTGCAGGATGTAGCCGGTGGCAGGGTGGACATGCAGATCACCAACGTTTCAGGTACGTTGCAACAGATCCAGGCGGGGAAGCTCAGGCCAATTGCCGTGATGTCAAGCACGCGGGTAAGTTCGTTGCCTCAGGTTCCGACCATCGCGGAAGCCGGGTTTCCAAGCCTGACTTCCGCTGCATGGTTTGGACTGATGGCTCCGAAGGGGACGCCGTCGTATGCCATCGAGAAACTTAACCGTTCGGTGAACGTGGCGATGATGAATCCCAATCTGCGTGAAGCAATGGCGCAACTGATCTACGATCTTCCGCCGCAACCTAATACGCCAACGGCGTTCGAAGATCTAATCGCAGAGGAAACCCAACAGTGGACCGCGTTGCTCCACGCTCGGAACATCAAACCTTTGCATTGATCTGCGTACGAGTCTTTAGTGGGGCGCTACGTAAAGAGCAGGACCGCTTTGTGTTGAATCGAGCGCTGGCAGCCATGTATTAGCCGGATCAGCCCGCAAGCCTCCAGTCCATAGATCTGCCAAGGTTCACCCCTGCCGGGAGGGTTCTCCGCATTGGTCCAGAATTCCTCGGCCTCATGATCCATGTCCGTGGGCAGGGAGATGGCTTGGGCCAAAGTCAGGCATTCTTCCAATAGCCGTACGGACGACCCGACCATGCCGCCTATGCCTGGGCGCGACTCTTCACTATCGAACAACACGTGCTCGAAATCCTGTGGCACATAGAAGCCGTCGGCGTCGGAATGACATAGCAGATGTTCGTAGGCAGGCGTGGCTGGCGTTTTGGATTTGAAGGAGAAGCGGAAAGGCCTGCGCTTTGCATGGCGCCTTTTGTATGCTTCCAGAATCATTTGGATCAGCCGCCCGATCATAGGGTCATCGGTGGGGTGGTCCTGGTGTGTGCCCGGAGACGGCAGCCAGCCCTCGCAGGCGAGATGAGCGGCCATCCGCCGCACGTAGCGCAGACCGCCATAACCCCACATCCCATTGCTGCTTTCCGTCATTGCGGATTGGTTTGCGGGCGGCAAGCTTATGGCAGCATGCAGCCGGAGTGGCCAATTTGGGGCGATCTTGCTTCTGAATCCCAGGCCATGCCTATACCGCGCGTCGGGAACGCCTTGACCGTGATCCATTTCCAGACGTTATTATCCCGCCACGCATACGAGGGGGATGACGATGCGTCTGATGCTGCTATTGCTGGTAGCGTGTTTCGCAACGACGGCTTATGCGTCGAATTACCCCTGCTCGGGGAGCAAGGGCGGGGTCGATCATTGCCTGGGCGAAAAGTTTCTTTGCCGCGATGGCTCGATCAGTGCCTCAAAGCGCATTTGCTCGGGCCCCGGCGCCGTTGAGCCGTCGGCCGGCGCATCCGCGCCAAAGTCCCTGGCGCCAGGTTCGAGTGGGGAGTGCAGTTGCCGCTCCGGCCAATACTGCACTGGACCGCGAGGCGGTACCTTCTGCTACTCCGATAGCGGCAAAAAGTCATATCTCCGGAAATAAGCAAACCGCATTGCTATGGCGGTTGAAGAATCGTCGTTCGGGCAAGTCGACAACCATGTCCCTTGCGGCCACGACCGCTGCGGCCTGGACGCTGGATTACTACTTAACGGCGGTTCCCTGTAGCGCATCCGTGCTTTATTGTGCGCGAGCAGGCATGTGCAGTCGGAAGGTTGTCGGTTCCAACGGTTAGGGGAATAACAATGGCCTTACGCAACTTGCTGTCCGCGGGTGATCGCTCCATGAACTTTTGCTGGCTGGGTGCCGGGCTGACGGTCGTGATCGGTGGATGCGCGTCCATGCCGTCTGTGAAGACCAACTATAGTTTGACGCGTGCGGCGGTGGATTTTGAGGTGCTGCGGTCTGTGACTTGCGATGCGAAAGGGAATGTTTTCATAGTCGATAAAGCGAGCGCGCTGGCGCGTTTCTATCCGGATCCGGTTTCCGTCGGGCAGATTGATACCAGGATGCTCAGTGGGAGCGGATCCGACACGACGTTCAGTCCAACCTGGTATCCCGGAGGGCGGTTGAAAGGCATAAACGCCACCTCGACCGGCCGGGGCGGGGAAGTTGTCGAGAGCGCCGTGAAGCTTGCTTTGCTGGCGGCCGGTACCGGTGCTCCGGGAACGGCGGGCGCTACGCTCAGAGTCAAGCTACCGTCAGCGACATGCGCCCTGGTTGGAACGGCCGAACAGAAGGAAGCCAAGACGTTCAAATACCTCTTCACCTGGACCCCGGACCGCGCCGCAGATCCTACGAACTGGAGCCATAAACTGGATGTGACCGACGAATCAGAGAGCTTCGCCATGCTCTTTACAGCCTTACCGACAATTTGTGCATATGCCTTTCCGCACAATGCCGAGCGCTTCAAACCCATTGAAGCCGAGAGTGACGTGAAGGAAAGAACCATCAAGGCGCGTGAGCCTTCGTTGGTGAGGCTTGCCTTGTACTCCATCGACCCGAAGCAGCAGCCCTGTCCGGCCAGGACTGAACAATCGACACAGGGCATTCTTTGGCAAGGTTATGTGCCGGTGAGTCAATGGGGCCTAGACTACGAAGTTCCCATCCCCGCCCCAGCTCTTTTCGGCTCGACCAACTTCGAAGTCGCGTTCGACAAGTCCGGAGCGCTGGAAAAGCTGACGTACGGCAAGGGCGACGGGATGGCGGCGGCTACAGCGGCGGCGGCGAATGCGGCGCAGCAATATGCCGATAGATACGCCGATCAGGCGGCACGCGCCGAAGGGGAAATTAACGCGATCATCGCAAACGAGAAGCTGGTTCGATGCCGGGCCGATCCAAAGCAATGCGCTGATCTGTGAGAAGCGCATTCGCGGTCAAGGGAAATCCCACCGCGGGACATCCCGCCGCGGCAACCGTTTCAGGTTTCATAGACGCGCCGTACGCGCTTGACGTTGCTCAATATCTCGTAGGCGATGGTCCCGGCCGCTCGCGCGACGTCCGATACGGGCACTTGCGCGCCCCATAACTCCACGCTGCTGCCGATGCCTGCTTGCGGATGGTCGGTCAGGTCCACGGTCAGCATGTCCATGGAGACGCGCCCGATGAGCCGGCCCGGCCGGCCATCGATGGCCACCGGTGTGCCGTTGGGCGCATTGCGCGGATAGCCGTCGGCGTAGCCCATCGCCACCAGGCCTACGCGAGTAGCCCGTGATGTGATGAACGTGGCACCGTAGCCGACGGGCTCCCCGGCGCCGAGTTCCCGCACGCCGATGATCTCGCTGCGCAAGGTCATGACGGGGCGCAGCCCGGGTGTGGCGGTTGGCAGCGGATCCACCCCATATAGCATGATGCCGGCGCGGCCCCAGTCCTGCCGGGCGTCCGGCCACGCCGCCAGGCCGGCGGAGTTGCACAGGCTGCGCGAGCCGGCCAATCCGGCAGTCGCGGCATGGAAGGCCTGGGTCTGGGCGGTCGTCATCTCGCTGTCCGGCTCGTCGGCCCGGGCGAAATGCGTCATCAGCGTGATGCCGGATACCGCGGGGATGGCTTGCAGGGCATGGTACGCGGCCTGGACTTCCGCGCCGATGAAGCCGGCGCGATGCATGCCGGAATCGACCTTCAGCCACACTTGGAGGCCGGTTGCGGCGCAGGCCGGGATAGCATCAGCCACGGCATCACCGGCGGCCTCGGCGATCCAGGCGATCTGGTCGTGGCGATGCACGACCAGCCAGACGCCATGGCGCAGCGCCACGCGGGTTTCCTCCGCGTCGAATGCGCCTTCCAGTACGAGGATGGGCGCGTCGATGCCGGCCTCGCGCAATGCGAGTCCTTCGTCCAGGAAGGCGACGGCGTAGCCATCGACACGGCCCGCAAGCGCCCGCGCGCATGCCGTCGCGCCGTGGCCGTAGGCATCGGCCTTCAATACGGCGAGTACCCGTCCGCCGTGCACGCGCTTGGCCACGGCATAGTTGCCGCGCAGGGCGTCGAGGTCGATGCTCGCATAGGCGGGCCTGCTCATGATGCGTACCTGGAGAACTCCAGTCCTTCCATGGGAATTTCCGGCTGGCGGCCGCATATCAGATCGCTGACGACGCGGGCCGAGCCGCAGGCCATGGTCCATCCCAGCGTGCCATGTCCGGTGTTCAGGTAAAGGTCGCGGTAGCGGGTGCGACCGACGATGGGCGTGCCGTCCGGCGTCATGGGGCGCAGGCCGGTCCAGAATTCGGCGCGCGGGAGATCGCCGGCGCCGGGATAGAGATCCTGCAGGACCATGGACAGGGTTTCCTGGCGCCGCGGATTCAGGCGCAGGTCGTAGCCCGCAAGCTCCGCCATGCCGCCGACGCGGATACGCCGGCCCAGCCGCGTGACGGCGATCTTGTAGCTTTCATCCAGCAGGGTGGAGGTGGGCGCGACCGTTGAGTCGGCGATAGGCACGGTGATGGAGTAGCCCTTGACGGGATAGACCGGCAGATCCAGATGCAGCGGCGCCGCCATGGCGCGCGACAGGCTGCCCAGCGCCAGTACCGTGCGATCGGCGGCGATCACTTTGCCGTCGACGCGAACGCCGGTGACGCGGTCGCCCTCGGTGGCCAGGCCGTCGGCCTGCGTCATGAACCGGAATTCCGCGCCATGCCTGGCGGCCAGCACTGCGAGTTCCCGCGTGAACAGATGACAGTCGCCCGTTTCGTCGTTCGGCAGGCGCAGGCCGCCGGCCAGCGAGCAGCGGGCATGGGCGAGCGCGGGTTCCGCTTTCGCGACCTCGGCGCCGGGCAATAGTTCATAAGGCACGCCCGCTTCCCGGAGCACGGTGATGTCGCGCTGCGCGGCTTCGAACTGCTCGGGGTCGCGGAACAGTTGCAGCAAGCCCAGGCTGCGGCCTTCATATTCGATGTTCGTGTCCTCGCGCAGCCCTTGCAGGCAATGGCGGCTGTATTCGGCCAGGCGGAGCATGCGCGCCTTGTTGACCGCGTAGCGCGATGCATTGCAATTGGCGAGCAGCCTGGCCAGCCAGCGCAACTGGAACAGGCTGCCGTCGCAGCGCAAGGCCAGCGGCGCGTGCCGTTGGAACATCCACTTGAGCGCTTTCAGCGGGATACCCGGCGCGGCCCAGGGTGTCGAATAGCCGGGCGATATCTGGCCGGCATTGGCATAGCTGGTTTCCAGCGCGACGCCGGGCTGGCGCTCCAGGACCGTGACGCGCACGCCGGCGCGTGCGAGGTAATACGCGGTGGTGGTGCCTATGACGCCGCCGCCCAAGACGACCACATGCATGGCCGGTGCCCCTTGTTGTATAGAGAAAATGCGATTCTATCTACGGGACAACAGGGTTTTTCACTATATTTTTGTTGGAACACAGGGTTATAAACTGAGCTGTGATGTCTTATCCGTCAATAACAGAGAAGAATGCGCCCCCTCGACCGCACCGATTACAAGATTCTGGATGTCCTGCAGAAAGATGGACGTATCGCCATTACGGAACTCGCCGGCAAGGTCAACCTGTCCGCCACGCCTTGCGCCGAGCGTGTGCGCCGGCTGGAGCGGGAGGGCGTCATCCTGGGCTACCACGCGCGGCTGAATCCGCGGGCGTTGGGACGAGAACTGCTGGTGTTCCTGGAGATCAAGCTCTCCGCGAAATCCGGCGATGTCTTCGACAAGGTGCGGGCGGAATTGCTGAAGGTGCCGGAGGTGCTGGAATGCCATCTGGTGTCGGGGGAGTTCGACTACCTGGTCAAGGCGAGGCTGACGGCCATGAGCGCGTACCGGCGCCTGCTGGGCGATCTGCTGAAGCGGTTGCCGGCTTCCGCTTCGTCGCATAGCTATGTGGTGATGGAGGAGGTCAAGGAGACGTTGGAGCTGGTTCTGCCATGACCCATCGGCGCGCCGCCGGACTCAGATCACCTGGCCGCCCGAAACTTCTATGCGCTGCGCCGTAATCCAGCGGTTGTCTTCGGACAGCAAACTGGCGACCATCGGGCCGATATCGTCCGGCACGCCGACGCGGCCCAGGGCGGTCATGTTGGCGAACTGTGTGTTCAGGTCCGGCATGTCGCGTACGGCGCCGCCCAGGAAGTCGGTTTCTATCGCGCCGGGCGCGACGGTGTTGACGGCGATGCCCCGGCTGCCCAGTTCCTTGGCCATGTAGACCGTCAGGATTTCGATCGCGCCCTTGGCGGCGGAGTAGGCGGAGAAGCCGGGGTAGGAGACGCGCGTCAGTCCGGACGAGTAGTTGACGATCCTGCCGCCGTCGGCCAACAGGGGAAGCAGCGCCTGGGTCAGGAAGAAGACGCCCTTGACGTGGACGTTGAACAATCCGTCGAATTGTTCTTCCGTCGTGTCGGCGAAGGCGGCCATTTCGCCGTGGCCGGCGTTGTTGACGAGGTGGTCGAAGGTGTCGCGGGACCATTCCTGTTTCAGTACGCCGTGCAGGGTCCGGGCGAAATCCTTGAGGCTGGCTACGTTGGCGACGTCCAGGCGCAGGGCGGCGGCCTTGCGGCCCAATTGGCGGATCTGGTCGACGACGGCTTGGGCTTCGGCTTCGCCGTTGCGGTAGGTGACGATGACATCGCCGCCGTGGCGGGCGATGCTGAGCGCCGCATTGCGGCCGAGGCCGCGGCTGGCGCCCGTGATCAGGGCTATCTTGGTCATGTGGATCTCCGGAATGAAAAGGTCGTGGATGGATTTGCCCCGGGCTCACGCGCCCCGTACGGTGCGACGGCGGGCCGATAACGCGCTTGACGATATTCACGGCGGCTGGGACTATCCGCGGCGTGGCGGGATTGCGCCGGGTCGGTGATGCGTAATCTATCGGCCCGCCGCGCGCATGAAAAAGACTTTGTTTATCTGCCACCGATACGTGCGGAGTATGGGGATCCATGGAACTGCGCCATCTACGCTATTTCGTCGCCGTAGCCGAAGAGGGCAATGTCACGACGGCCGCGTCGCGGCGGCTGCATACGGCGCAACCTTCGCTCAGCCGGCAGTTGAAAGACCTGGAGCTGGAGGTTGGCGCGGATCTCTTGATCCGGAATGCGCGCGGCGTGGAGCTTACGCCCGCCGGTGTCGCCTTTCTGGAACAGGCGCGGCTGGCATTGAGTCATGCCGCCGAAGCCGTCGCGGCCGCGCGGCGGGTAGCGCGACCCGCGAAAGAGAGCTTCACGGTAGGGTTTCTGACCGGACAGGAAGTCGATTGGCTGCCCGGCATCACCGAGTTGCTCAGGGATGAACTGCCCAGGCTCGAATTCAAGGTCACGAGCCTACAGTCACCGGCGCTGGCGGACGCTTTGCAGCGCGGCGAGGTCGATGCCGGCGTATTGCGGGTGGAGCCCAGACCGGACCTGCGCTATGAAGTGATCGCCCAGGAGCCGCTGCTGGTGATTATGCCCAGCGGCCATCGCCTGGCGAGCCAGAGCGACATCGATCCCGCCGATCTGGCCAGCGAAACCTTCATCGGCTATTCCGACGTTCCGCATGTGCTGCGCGACGTGGTGACCGCGTATCTGGCAAGGTACGGCGTGAAGATCAATCCGCGCTACCGTCTGGATGACTACGGCACCGGCCTGACGCTGGTGACCTCCACCGGGGGCATCACCTTGCTGCCCGCGTACGTGGAGCCGCTGCTGCCGTGGTCGGTGGTCGGCCGGCGTTTGAAGGGCGTTCAGCCGACGATAGACATCGCGCTGGGCTACCGCGCCGATAATCCGTCGCCGACGCTAAGGATGCTGCTGTCCAGCCTGACGCAGCTGAAGATATGGGGGCCGAAAGGCCCGCGGCGAAAGTAGGGCGGACGCGCCGGGATTACCGGCGCGCCGGCCGATACGCGCAGCTTCTGGCAGGCGCGCCATCCGTCCATGTCGACAAATAGGGAAATTTGGGTAAAATGGCCTTATTCCTATGGAGCTCCGCCATGGCCGCCCATTCCCGCGCTGTACAGACCTTGGATACCTTGCCAGTCACCCCTGCCTCCGCCGTGAAAAAAGACGGCTGGCGCGGCATGATGCGAACGCTGGCTTCCACCGGCAAGCTGGTGGTCACGAACCACAACCACCCGGAAGCCGTCATCCTGTCCACGGCCGAATATACCAAGCTGGTCGAGGCGGCCGCGGCGTTCGAGCAGACCGCTCCCGACCCCTTGGCCGACCTGCGCCGCAAGTTCGACGAGCGGCTGGCGGCACTCGATGAAGCGGATGCGGGCGACCGGCTCCGTGCCCTTATGACGGGCCCGGCCAAGCTCAACGGCAAGGTAAAAGCCGGATCCACGTATTGATGTCCAGGCCTGTTTTATATGTCCTGGCGGGCATCAACGGCGCCGGGAAGAGTTCTATTGGCGGGCATTTGTTGAATGAAGCCGGACTCGCGTGGTTCAACCCCGACACCTTTGCGCGGGAGCTGGTCCGCCAGCTCGGTTATGACCAGCCGGAGGCGAACATCGCGGCCTGGACCGAAGGTGTCCGGCGCCTGGACGAGGCTATCGCGCTCCGCCGGACATACGCCTTCGAGACGACGCTGGGCGGCCGCACCATCGTAAAGAAGCTGATTGCCGCGGCCGCGACGCATGACGTGCTGGTCTGGTTCTGCGGCTTGCGCGACGCCGAGCAGCATATCGCCCGTGTGCGGCTGCGCGTGGCCCAAGGCGGCCACGACATTCCTGAAGAACGCATACGCCAACGCTGCCGCACGTCGCTGCAGAACCTGCTGGGCTTGATGCCGCATCTTTCGCTACTGAGCGTCTATGACAACAGCGTCGATGCGGCGATAGGGGCGGCGGTGCCGGACCCCAGGCTGGTGCTGCGCATGGAGGCCGGCCGCCGCGTATTTCCCGCCACTATCGCGCAGGCGCGCCAGACCCCTGACTGGGCGAAGCCGCTGGTCGAGGCCGCGTTCCAGGACGATTCAGGGCTGAGCCGTGATCGGCACTGACGCAGTTCGGGTGTCCTGACCGGTCATCTCGCCTTTCTCCAGCACGTACTCCCGATCCGCCACCATCTCGGCGAAGCGCGCGTTCTGTTCGGACAGCAGCACGCTGGCGCCTTGCTTTTTCAGTTCGACGATGGCCCGCGCCATCTGTTCGACGATGACGGGCGCCACGCCTTCGGAGGGCTCGTCGAGCAGTACAAGATAGGGATTGCCCATCAGCGTGCGCGCGACGGTCAGCATCTGCTGCTCGCCGCCGCTCATGCGGCCGCCCAGGCGGGTTCGCATGGCGGCCAGGTTGGGGAACAGGGCGTAGAGCTGCGCGGCGGTCCATTGCGGCGCCGGCTGTCCGTCGGGCCATGCCCGCGGCGGCTGCCGGCCGACCTGCAGGTTTTCTTCGACGGTCAGGCCGGCGAAGACGCGCCGGTCTTCCGGCACGAAGCCCAGGCCCAGCCGGGCGATCTGGTGCGGGCGTTTGCGGGAGATGTCGCGGCCCATGAATTCCACCTGGCCGCGGCGCTTGTCCAGCATGCCCATGATGGCTTTCAAGGTGGTGGATTTGCCGGCGCCGTTGCGGCCCATCAGGGCGACGACCTCGCCGCGGCGGACTTCGAGGTTGATGTCGTACAGGATGTGCGCGGCGCCGTACCAGGCATTCAGGTTCTGTACGCGCAGCAGGATGTCGGCGTCGGGTGCTGGAGGCTTATCGCCGCCATGCGGGGCGACAGTCTCGAACGTCGACCCTGAGCCGAAGTAAATCTCCTGCACCTGCGGATCGGCCCGGACGTCCGCCGCGCTGCCTTGCGCGATGATCTTGCCCCGTCCCAGCACGATGACCCGGTCCGCATGGGCGAACACCACGTCCATGCTGTGCTCGGTGAACAGCACCGCCATCTTGCGCTCGACGACCAGTCGCTTGGTCAGCGACATGAGTTCATTGCGTTCGCCGCCGGCCATGCCGGCGGTCGGTTCGTCCATCAGGAGTAGCTTGGGCGCATTCGCCAGGGCCATGGCGAGTTCGACGCGCTTGATGTCGCCATAGGCGAGTTCGCTGCATGGACGCTCCGCCTGATCGGCCATGCCTACCTGGTCCAGCAGCGCGAGCGCATCGGAGCGGTATTTCGACGCCGCCGGCTGCCATGCCGAGTAGATCTGTCCATGATGCGACAGCAGCGTCATCTGCACGTTTTCGACCACCGACAGGGACGCGAAGGTCTCCGTGATCTGGAAGGTGCGGCCGACGCCCAACCGCCAGATGTCGCGCGGGTGCAGGCCGGTCAGGTCCCTGCCGTCCAGGACGATGGATCCCTGGGTGGGCTGGATCTGCCCGCCCACCATGTTGAATGTCGTGGACTTGCCGGCGCCGTTCGGGCCGATCAGGGCGACCAGTTCGCCCGGCGCGACATCGAAATCGATGCCGTCGACCGCCGCGATACCGCCGAAATGCTTGCTGAGATGGCGGACCTGCAGCAGGCTCATGCGGATCTCCCGAACGAATCCGCACCGCCGTCTGCCGCGCGGCGGGCGCGCAAGCGATCCGCCACGTCGCGGATGAATCCGGCGATGCCTTGGGGGAAGGCCAGCACCAATAACAGGATCACGCCGCCCAGCGTGGCGCGCCAGTATTCGGTGGCGCGCATGACGTTGTCCTGCAGCCAGGTAAACGCCGCGGCGCCGACGATGGGGCCGGCCAGGGTCTGGATGCCGCCCAGCAGCACCATGACCAGGCCGTCCACCGATTTGCCGACGGACATGACGTCAGGCGCGATGCTGCCCTTGGAAAAGGCGTACAGCGACCCCGCGAGTCCCGCGAACAGGCCGGCGACAACGAAAGCGGCCCACTGCACGCGCCGCACGTCGATGCCGATGGCGTCGCTGCGCAATACTGAATCGCGGCCCGCGCGCATGGCATAGCCGAAGGGCGCGAACAGGACGCGCCGCAGCATCAGTACACCGATGACGGTCAGGATCAATGTGACGTAATAGTAGGCATAGCCCGCGGACAACCATGGCGATGGCCACAGTCCGGTGATGCCGTTCGACCCGCCCGTCAGTCCATCCCACTGGAACACCACGGACCAGACGATCTGCGAAAACGCCAGCGTCAGCATGGCGAGATAGACGCCGGATAAACGTACGCAGAACCAGCCGAAGATCAGCGCCCCCAGCGCGGCGACCAGCGGCGCGCATAGCAGGGCGGCCTCCATCGGCAGGGAGAGGCTTTTCAGCAGCAGGGCCGCGCCATACGCGCCCAGCCCGAAGTAGGCGGCATGGCCGAAGGAATGCATGCCGGCCGGCCCCATGATGAAGTGCAGGCTGGCGGCGAACAGGATGGCCGTAAGGACGTCCGTGAGCAGCACGGTCGCATAGGGGAAGCGATCGCCGAGCGCGGGCATAAGAATCAACAAGGCCAGGATGCCGGCGGCGAACCAGCGCAGCCCATGCGTAGATGCGCGCAGGGGCGCTTCGATCGGCGCCGCGCTACGCGCCAGGATGGCGGGGCGTCCCAGCAGGCCCCAGGGCCGCAGCGCCAGTACGATGGCCATGACCAGGAATTCCGCCACCAGTGTCAACGGCGACAAGGACACTTCGACGCCCGCGATACTGAACGAGCCGATGGCGATGCATAGCGCCTTGATTTCCGCGATGAGCAGCGCGGCGATATAGGCACCGGGAATGGAGCCCATGCCGCCGACGACGACCACGACGAAGGCGTCCCCTATGACGCGCAGGTCCAGCGCCAGGCTGGCGGGCTCGCGCGGCAATTGCACCGCGCCGCCCAGCCCCGCCAGCGCCGCGCCCAGCGCGAATACGCCGGTGAACAGCCAGGCCTGATTGACGCCCAGGGCGCCGAGCATTTCCCTGTCCTGCGTGGCCGCGCGCACCAGCGTGCCCCAGCGGGTCCGGGTCAGCAGTAGCCACAGCAGGCCCAGCACGATGGGGCCGATGGCGATCAGGACCAGGCTGTATGCGGGAAACTGCCGGCCCAGGATCGACACGGCGCCGCCCAGCCCCGGCGCGCGCCGGCCGAGCAGGTCTTCCGGGCCCCAGATCGCCAGGGCGGCGTCGTTGATCACCAGCACCAGCGCGAAGGTCGCCAGCAACTGGAACAGTTCGGGCGCGCGGTAGATGCGGCGTAGCAGGACGATTTCAATGGCCGCGCCGAGCACGCCGATGACGGCGGCGGCCAGCAATACGCTGCCCCAGAATCCCGGGCCCGTCGCGCCGTATCGCTCGGTCAGGCTGTACGCGACGTACAAGCCTGCCATATACAGCGATCCATGCGCGAAGTTGACGATGCGCGTGACGCCGAAAATCAGCGACAGGCCGGCGGCAACCAGGAACAGGGTGGACGCTTCGGCCAGGCCGTTCAGCAGCTGGACGATCAGCGCATTCAGGCTCAAGCCGGCCATTCAATTCGCCGGACGCAGCTTCTTCACTTCCTCGTCGGAGGGCAGGAAATTCGCGCCGTTCATGTACTGATAGTCGACCATGATGCCCTTGCCATCCTTCTGCGCCAGTTTGCCGACGTAGGCGCCCATGGTGGACTGATGGTCGATGGCGCGGTATTCGATGGGACCGAAGGGCGTGCCGACCTTCAGGCCTTCGAAGGCGGCGACGAGTTTTTCGGTGTTGGCGCCGCCGGCTTTCTTCAAGCCCGCGGCCATCGACATGACGGAGCTGTAGCCGATGATGGAGCCCAGCCGCGGATAGTCTTTGTAGCGGTCCTGGTAGGCCTTGAGGAAGGCGGCGTGTTCCGGCGTCTGGATGGAGTACCAGGGATAGCCGGTGACGATCCAGCCGCTGGGGGTTTCATCCTTCAGGGGATCCAGGTATTCCGGCTCGCCGCTCAGCAGGCTGACCACGGGCGTCTTGGGGAACAGGCCGCGTGTATTGCCTTCGCGTACCAGCTTGGCGAGGTCGGCGGCGAACAGGACGTTGAAGATAGCATCCGGCTTGGCGTCGGCCAGGGCCTGCACGACGCTGCCGGCGTCGACCTTGCCCAGCGGGGTGGCTTGCTCGGCGACGAACTCCACGTCGGGCTGGGCCTTTTTCATCAAGGCCTTGAAGGTGGCGGCGGCCGATTGGCCGTATTCGTAGTTGGGGTAGACGATGGCCCAGCGCTTCTTGTTCAGCTTGGCGGCTTCCGGCACCAGCATGGCGGTCTGCATATAGGTGGAGACGCGCAGGCGGAAGGTATAGCGGTTGCCGTCCTGCCAGACGATCTTGTCGGTCAGCGGTTCGCTGGCCAGGAAAAACACTTTCTTCTGCTTGGCGAAGTCGGTCAGCGCCAGGCCGATGTTGGATAGGAAGGAACCCATCAGCACGTCCACCCGCTCGCGCGACAGCAGCTCCTCGGCGGCGCGCACGGCGTCGCCGGGATTGGCGTTGTCGTCGCGCGTGATCAGCTCCAGCTTCTTGCCATCGATCCCGCCGGCGGCGTTCACCTGCTCGACGGCCAGCTCCATCCCTTTGCGGTAGGGTTCCAGAAAGGCCGGCTGGGACTTGTAGCTGTTGATCTCCCCGAGCTTGATGGTGCCTTGCGCGGCGGCGGGAGCGGCGACGCCCAGGGTAAGGCAGGCGAGAGCGAAACCGACGAAGGCGGACGCGGCGCCGCGTGCCAGGCGACCGGCGGCGTCCTGCTGCCGCGCGGCTATTTGCATGTTCATGACTTCCCCTAGGTTGCGATACAGATCGATGTCGGGCAATAAACGACGTAGCCGACAATATAAATTGCTTTTGGCTGTCCGCGCGCCGGTACGCAGCGTGGAGTGGGCCGCACCCCGTTGAATGTCTGAAAACGGCGTGGCGGCTAAGCCGCAGTTCTCAACAGTTCTTACGGAATTTGAGAAGTATCAAGATCGATGAGAATTGCTGATACTTCCCCGTGGGCGGTCAGGCTTCTTCCGCTTCGGCGCTGTAGGTTTCCCCGGCGATCAGCACGCGGAGCAGGCGCTCGCGTTCGGGCCCTTCCAGGGCGGGGTCATAGATGGGCTTTCTGGCGATCCAGCTGGCGATGGGCAGGCCGTCGCGGAACAGGATGCGGTTGCCGGCCAAAGCGGGGACTTTTTCGCCGGGCAGCAGGGTGCCGCAGAGGTTCAGCGGGTCGACCGCGGAGATCCGTACCAGGGCGCCCTCCAGGGGGCGGCGGCGGACCTGGCGCAGCAGGGGAATGGCCTCGGGCAGGGCGAATTGTTCGCCGGCCAGGCCGTCGACGAAGCGACCGCCACGAATTTCGCCGCGGGCTTCCATGCGGTGCAGAACGGGCAGCCATTCGCGCCATGGGGGCAGCCAGGCGGCTTCGCGGTCCAGCAGGCGCCAGAAAACCACGCCGTAGCGGCGCAGAAGCACACGTGCGATGTGTTCGAGCGTGTCAGCCGGGATGGCCGGGCGGCGGCCGGGCCTGGCGCCGCCGGCCGCGTCCGCGACGGCGGCAGTCACGGTTTCGGCGGGACGCCGCACGGGGGCCCAGCGGCCGGCGGCTTCCAGCGGGTCGGGCATGGCGCCGCGCCGGCGGCGGGCGGCGTGGGCGGTGCGCTTGGCGGCCGGCACAAGCAGGGCGCGCAGGCCGGCGTAGCTGTCGGCGGCGATCAGGCCGGCCGCCACCAGTTCGCCCAGCACTTCTTCCAGCTGGCTGGGCAGCAGGCGCGTTTCCGCCAGCAGTTCGTCGAAAAACATGGCGCCGCCGTCCAGCAGTGCCGACAGCGCCAGCCGCGCGCGCGGGGTAACGTCGATCGGGCCGTCCAGGTGCGGCAGCGCCTGCCACAGGCGCAGCTGGCGCCGCGGCAGGATCACCATCGGCGTGGCGCGCACCGGTCCGGCGCCCGGGCGGCTGCCGGCGGCGCGCACGGGATGGGACAAGCGGGTCCAGGCAATCTTGCCGGCGCGGGACAGTTCGTCCAGCCAGTCCGGCGCATAGTCGGTGATGCGGGCGGACAGCAGCTCGCTTTCCCAGGCGCCGGCGGGCGCTTCATAGCCTTCCAGCTGGTCGAGGACGGTGGGCAGGGCATGGGGACCGCTCAGGCGTGTGTCGGCGGACAGGTGTTGCCAGTCGAACAGGAAGCGCATGAAGTCCTGCCGCGAGACGGGCTCCACTTCGCTGCGCAGGCGCTTGATGGTGTAGCGGTGGATGCGGGCGAGCAGGTGGCGTTCGCACCATTCTTCGGTGCTCGCTCCCGGCGTGAAGCGGCCACGCATGATGCTGCCTTCGGTTTCGAGCCGGGCCAGGATGATGGCGGCTTCGGATGCGGGAACGCGCATCAGCGTGGCCAGCGCATCCGTGGTGATCGGGCCGCTGGTAGCCAGGCGGGCGCGGGCGATCTCCACGCGGGCCTTGTCCACGTCCCAGTTCGTGTCGTCGGCCAGCGGCGCCAGCGCGGGTTCATGCACTGCATCGGAATAGGCGGCCAACAGGGCGCCCAGCCGTTCCAGCGCCACCCAGAACACCGTCGCCGTCTCGTCTGGCCGGGGAGGCAGCGCGCCTGCCGCCCGTACGCGCAGGCGGCAGGCGCGTCCGGACGCCGCCAGGGACCGCAGCCACGCATTCCAGTGCTCGCGCGCATCCGCCTCGCAGGCCGTGATGAACGCCAGCTCGTTCAGCGCCTCGTGCATTTCGTCGATGTCGCGCGGTTCCGGCCAAGCCTCTTCACGTACGCGCCGGATGGCGTCGGCGTCCAGCGCCCCCAGGTCGTCCACGCTGGCGGGATCGGTCCAGCGCCGCGCCATGACGGCATGCGCGCGGCGCTCCTCCAGCGGCGCGTCGTCCAGGAAGGCGTAGGGTTTCGCGCTGAGGATCTCCATCGCCAGCGGCGAGGGCGCCGGCAGATCGCGGGCCAGCAGCCGGCACCCGCCTTCCTCGATGCGCTTCAGGATGGATAGCCATTGTTCGGTGTCCATCGCTTCGTGCAGGCAATCGTCCAGCGCCTGCGCGACCAGCGGATGGTCCGGCACTTCGCGTTCCCCCTGGATGTTCTCCAGGCAGGCCGCCTGGTCCGGGAAAACGGAGGCCAGCAGATCGTCGCTGCGCATGCGCTGGATGGGCGGCGCCACCTTGCGTCCGCCGGAAAAGCGCGGCAGCGCCAGCGCGAAACCCGCCGCCCAGCGCCATCGCACATTGAATAGCGGGGCGTCCAGCAGGGCCTGGATCAGCACCTGTTCGGCCGTGGCCGAACGCAGATAGGTCCAGACCTCGTCGAGCGGAAAGCTGTGCGCGTCCGACAGCGACAGCACGATGGCGTCTTCCGTGGCGGCGGCCTGCAGTTCGAAATTGAAGCGGCGGCAGAAGCGCTTGCGCAGCGCCAGGCCCCAGGCGCGATTGACACGGCTGCCGAAGGGCGCGTGCAGCACCAGCTGCATGCCGCCGGATTCGTCGAAGAAGCGTTCCAGGATCAAGGTGTCCTGGGTGGGCAGTTCGCCCAGCGAGGCACGCGCGCGGGCCAGGTATTCGACGATCTGCCGGGCCGAGGCGAGGTCGATGCCGATCTCCGCGGCCAAGGTTGCCGACGCATGCCGCGGCGCGTCGGCGCCTGTTTCGGACGTCGGCGGTGGCGCCGCATCCCCGGTTTCCGCCGCCGGGCCATGTTCGAGAAGATCATTCACCCGCGCCCGCAGCCGCGCGACGCCGGCCGACAGTTCATCGCTGCGCCCGGGCGCCTCGCCCATCCAGAATGGAATATTCGGCGGCACGCCGTGCGCGTCTTCCACGCGCACCCGCCCGGTCTCCACGCGGAGGATTCGGTACGACGTATTCCCGAGCTGGAACACATCGCCGGCCAGGCTTTCGACGGCGAAATCCTCGTTCACCGTGCCGATGTTCAACCCCTGCGGTTCCAGCACCACCGCGTAATCGGCGTTCTCCGGGATGGCGCCGCCGGACGTGACGGCGGTGAGCTGGCTGCCCCGCCGGCCGCGCACGGTATGCGCGACCGCATCACGGTGCAGGTAGGCGCCGCGCTGCCCATTGCGGCCCTGATGGCCGTTGGTCAGCATGCGCAGCACGGCGTCGAAGCGCTCGCGCGGCAACTCGGCGTAGGGCGCCGCCTGGCGCACCATGTCGAACAAGGCGTCTTCCTGCCATTCACGACACGAGACGTCGGCAACGATCTGCTGCGCCAGCACATCCAGCGGTGCGCGCGGAATATGCAGCAGGTCCAGCTCGCCGCGCCGCACGCAATCCAGCAGCGCCGCGCATTCGATCAGATCGTCGCGCGACGTCGGAAAAAGCCGGCCCTTGGGGATGCCGCCCACATGGTGTCCCGCGCGGCCCACGCGCTGCAGCAAGGCCGCGATGCCACGCGGCGATCCCACCTGGCAGACCAGGTCGACGTCGCCGATATCGATGCCCAGCTCCAGCGACGCCGTCGCCACCAGCACTCGCAGCTGGCCGCGCTTCAAGCGCTGTTCGGCGTGCAGGCGATGCTCCTTGGACAGGCTGCCGTGATGCGCCGCCACCGCGTCCGCGCCCAGGCGTTCGGCCAGGTGGCGCGCCGCGCGTTCCGCCGTGCGGCGCGTGTTGACGAACACCAGCGTCGTGCGATGCTCCGCGGCCAGCGCCGCCATGCGGTCGTACAGCAATTCCCACACGTCGATGGCCATGACCGCCTCCAGCGGCACGGGCGGCAGCTCGATCGCCAGGTCGCGCTGGCGCGTGTGACCGATGTCCACGATGGCGCAATCCCGCGCCCGGTCCGTGCCAGCCAGGAAGCGCGCGACCGCGTCCAGCGGTTTTTGCGTGGCGGACAGGCCGATGCGCGCCGGCGGCGTCGGGCATAGCGCATCCAGGCGCGCCAGGCTGAGCGCCAGATGGCTGCCGCGCTTGGTGCCGGCCACCGCGTGGATTTCGTCGACGATCACCGTGCGGGTCGTGGCGAGCATCGCCCGGCCGCTGGTGGAGGTCAGCAGCACGTACAGCGATTCGGGCGTCGTGACGATGATGTGGGGCGGCCGCTTGCGCATGGCGGCGCGATCCTGCTGCGTGGTGTCGCCGGTGCGGACTGCCGTGCGTATGCCGTGATCCGGCAGGCCCAGTTGCCGCAGCGCCTGGCCGATGCCGGCCAGCGGCGCTTCCAGGTTCACCTGGATGTCGTTGGAGAGCGCCTTCAGCGGCGAGACGTAGACCACGGTGGTTGCGTCGGGCAGCGCGCCGCCGGCCGCGATACTGTCGCGCACCAGTTCGTCGATCGCGGCCAGGAAGGCGGTCAGGGTCTTGCCGGAGCCGGTCGGCGCCGCGATTAGCACCGGGCGGCGCTCGCGGATCAGCGGCCACGCGGCTTCCTGCGCCGGGGTCGGCGACGGAAAAGCGTGACGGAACCAGGTGGCAACAGCGGGATGGAAGGCGTCCAGCGCATCGGCGCCGGCACGGACGTCGGTCATGCCCTCTTATATCGGGGCGTGAAACGGGAAGTCAACCGGGGCCGGACGCGGGATCGATGCGGCGCCGCGGGAAGGCGGCGGTACGGGGGGCGCGATCCGCCACGCCGTGGATCCCTTGTCCGGCTAACATCCCGTCATGAAGACGACCCTGGACGAAATGCAGACCTTCATCGCCGTGGTGGACACCGGCTCCATTACCGCGGCATCGGCCCAGCTCGGGCAGACGGTGTCCGCCATCAGCCGCGCGTTGGGCCGGCTGGAACGCAAGCTGGACACCACGCTCTTGCAGCGCACGACCCGCCGCCTGGCGCTGACGCAGGAAGGCCAGCTATTCCTGGACGATGCCCGCCGCATCATCGAGTCCGTGGACGCGATGGAAGAGCAGATGGCGGTGCGGCGCCAGGTCCCCGCGGGCCTGTTGCGCGTCAATGCCGCCTCGCCTTTCATGCTGCACGTGGTGGTGCCGCTGGTCGGCGGCTTCCGCGAGCGTTATCCGGAAATCACGCTGGAGCTGCATACCAGCGACCAGATCATCGACCTGCTGGAACAGCGCACGGACATCGCCATCCGCATCGGCCCTTTGCGCGATTCGACGCTACACGCGCGGTCGCTGGGCAGCAACGCCTTGCGGATACTGGCCAGTCCCGCGTATTTGAAAGAGCGCGGCAAGCCGCGCGGCCCGGCCGACCTCGCGCGGCACAGCCTGCTGGGCTTTACGCAGCCCGAAACGCTGAACCATTGGCCGCTGCGGCATGAAGGGGAGACGTCCCTGCCCATCACGCCCACGCTGTCGGCGTCCAGCGGTGAGACCTTGCGGCAGCTGGCGCTGGCGGGACAGGGCCTGGTCTGCCTGGCGGATTTCATGACGCGCGAAGACCGCCGGCGCGGCGATCTGGTGCAGGTACTGGCCCGCGACACGGTGGAACTGCGCCAGCCGGTACATGCCGTGTACTACAGGAATACGCAGTTGGCGTCCCGCATCGCGTGCTTCCTGGATTACGTCGCGGAGCAGATGCGCGCGCAGGGCGATTGATGGGCGCGCGTCTGCCCGCCGCGATGCCTACTTCTGCAGCAGTTGCGCGGTACGCCACCTGGTGAGCGCGACCTGGCAGGCGACTTCCATATCGCCGGCGCCCGTGCCGCCCATCATTGCCGCGCCCTGGCGCTTGCATTCTTTGTGCAGGAAGCTTTTGAAGCCGTCCTGCGAATGCTTCAGCGTGTGCAGCGCTTCCGGCGTGGAGGCGGAATCGATCTGCTTGAGGCCGGATTCGACCTGTGCATAGGCGGCCGCCATTTGTTCCTGGGCCTCCTTCAGCCCGGTGTTCAGGCACCCCCGCACCGCCGTGCGGGGCTGATCGGCTACGGAGCTCGCGCAGGTATTGAGGACGCTGGACGACGTCACCGGCTCCGCCGCATGGGCGCCCGATGCGGCGCATAGCATCGCCGCGCATGCCGCCACACCGCCGATAACGGTGCGCAGGGTTGTTGTTTGCATTGCCTACTCCTTTCGAGCACGAGATAAAACGTGCGGACGATTGTAGGCATGGTCGGCGCCGCCGGTGTCGGGCGGCATTGAATGAACGTTGAGTCCTAGCAGGGGGCGTTACGTCGCGTCGTGAAAGATTACGCCCGCGACATGCCGTCGGCCTTCGCGTACACGGCTGACGCCATGGCGCAGCTTGACGCGATAGACGCCGCGCGTGCCTTGTACAGGCCGCTCGTTCACGGCGAAGATCACGGCGTCGCCTTGGTTCAAGGGCACGACCTCGACCCGCGACTGCATGCGCGGACGCTGTTCGGTCAGCACGAATTCCCCACCGGTATAGTCTCGTCCCGGCCGCGAAAGCAGGATCGCGATCTGCAGCGGAAAGACATGTTCGCCATACAAATCCTGATGCAGGCAGTTGTAGTCGCCGGGCTCGTAGCGCAGCAGCAATGGGGTAGGGCGGGTCTGGCCGGCCTGGTGGCACCGGCGCAGAAAGCCCGCGTGCGTGGGCGGATAGCGCACATCGTTGCCCATCGCCGCATTCCACCGATTGGCGATGGGCGCCAGGTGCGTGTACGCCTGTTCGCGCAGGGCCTGGATCAGGCCGGGCAGCGGATAACCGAAATACTGGTATTCGCCGCGACCGAAGCCATGACGGCTCATCACGATACGGCTGCGAAAGCGGGCCTGTTCATCGTAAAGCGCGGCCAGCGCATCGCACTGGGCCGCGGACAGCAGGCCCGGGAGCAGCGCCCAGCCCTGGGCATCCAAGGGTTCGTCCAGGGCCGACCATGGCTGCGCATCCAGGCCGGCAGGTTCGGTATCGCAGGGCGCGGAAGAAAACAAGGCTGACCTTGCCGTTTGGGCGGTAATGGCTGGAAGGAGTTGCCAGTCTAGACGCGCCTTGCGCGGTTGGCACTCCGGATGTTGCGCGAGCACGCCGGTTTTTCGTTATGCTCGACGGTTTTGGCCATCGTTTCCCGCGCCGCGGGAGGCGCGAAGCAGAATGGAGCAAACGATATGACGGCGCCGAGCACGACGCGGGCAGCCCGGGCCACCGCCTTCGGCGTGGTGGCGATTCTGTTGTGGGCGGCCCTGGCGCTGCTGACGGTACGCGCGGGCGGCCTGCCGCCGTTCCAGCTGCTGACGCTGAGCTTCGGCGTGGCCTTCGTGGGCGGTGTTTGCGTACTGTTGCCGCGGGGCCGCGCGGCACTGGCCGAAATGCGCCAGCCCTTGCGGCCGTGGCTGCTGAGCGTGGGCGGCATCTTCTCCTATCACGCGCTGTATTTCTATGCGCTATCGCATGCGCCGGCAGCACAGGCCAGCTTGATCGCTTATCTCTGGCCTTTGCTCATCGTGGTGTTCTCCGCGCTCGCGCCCGGCGGGCGCTTGCACGCGCGGCATGTCGTCGGCGCCGTGCTGGGCTTGGCCGGCACCGCCTTGATCGCGTTGCAACGTCCAGGCGCCGATGATGCCGTGTGGCCGGTCGCCGGCATCGCGGCGGCGTTCGGCTGCGCGCTGATCTGGTCCGGGTACTCGGTATTGAATCGCCGCTATGCCAATGCGCCCAGCAGCATGATGGTGGGCGTGTGCGGGCTGGTGGCGCTGGGCGGCGCCGCCTGCCATGCCGCGCTGGAGACGACGGTACCGGTCAGTGGCGCGCAATGGGGCGCGATCGTATTGCTCGGCCTGGGGCCGACCGGGCTGGCTTTCCTGGCATGGGATTACGCCACCAAGCATGGCCACCTGGCCTTGCTGGGGCCCTTGTCGTACCTGGCGCCTTTGCTGTCGACGCTGCTGCTCGTGATTACCGGGGAAACGCCGGCCACGCTGACGCTGCTGCTGGCGGCGCTGCTGATCATCGGCGGCTCGATGGTGGCGACGTTCGGCGGACGACGCGCGGCGCGAGGCTAGGTGGCTGTCGCGCGCTAACCCGCCTACAGCATCTCCAGCGGGCGTTTCCGCTTGGGCGGCGGAAACGCCTGATCCAGTTCGGCCAGGTCCTTCTCGGTCAGCGCGACGTCCAGGCAGGCCAGGTTTTCCTTCAGATGCTCCTGCGAGCCCGTCTTCGGTATGGCCATGACGCCGGGTTGGCGCAGCACCCAGGCCAGGGCCGCGGCCGCGGCGGTAATGCCGTGGCGTTCGCCGACCCGCTTGAGCGTCGGATCGTGCAGCAGCCGCCCTTGTTCGATCGGCGAGTACGCCATGACGGGTATGCCCCGCGACTGGCACCATGGCAGCAGATCGAACTCGATGCCGCGCCTGCCCAGGTTGTACAGGACCTGGTCGGTCTGCACACGGTCGCCCTGGGGCAGGGCGGCCAGCTCGTGCATTTCATCGCTGTCCAGATTGCTGACGCCCCAGCGGGCGATCTTGCCCTGGCCGACCAATTCTTCGAAGGCCTGCACGGTCTCTTCCAAGGGATGCGGCCCGCGCCAATGCAGCAGATAGAGATCGATGCGATCCGTGCCCAGGCGACGCAGGCTGGCCTCGCAGGCGCGCGCCACGCCGCGGCGCGACGCATTGCCCGGCAGGACCTTGCTGACCAGGAAGACCTGATCCCGCCGGCCCTGGATGGCGCGGCCCACGATCTCCTCCGCGGCGCCGTTGGCATACATCTCCGCCGTGTCGATCAGCGTCAGGCCGGCGTCGATGCCGGCCTGCAGCGCGTGGACTTCGGCTTTGGCGCGAGTCTGCGATTCCCCCATGAACCAGGTGCCCTGGCCCAGGGCCGGGACGGTGTGCCCGTCCGGGAAGGTGATGGTGCGGCGCGTAGCGGTCATGGCTGGCTCCTTCGTCATGATCCCCTTGCCGGCCGGACGGGGCGGACCGATCCGCCCGCGGCCGCCGTGGATCAGCCGCAGCGCAGCGCGGTCAGCGCGCCCTGCTGGTCGAGGATAAGGTTGATGCGCTTGGGGTCGTACTCCATCGTCATGACTTCGCCAGGCTTCAGCACGCGGGTCTTGCTGGACGTGGACGCCTGGCGGATCTGGGCCTCGACGGAGGGCGTGAGCTTGGTGCCGATCAGGTTCTGTACAGGCTGGGCGTCGCAGTCCTGGCCGGAGGAGAACGACGGGCTGTAGCCGCCCCCGGCGCCGCCATACGAAGACCCGTCATAGGCGCCGCCCGAAGATCCGCCCGACCCGCCATAGCCGCCGCTGCCCGTGGCGCCGCTGGAACTGTCCATGGAACTGGAAGACGTGGAGGAGGTCGTGCTGTCCCCGTCGGTGGATGAGGCCTGCCGGCCGGTATTGGCGCAGGCGGCCAGGCTGGCGACGAGAACGAGCGGGATGAGCTTACGGATCATGCGTACCCCTAAAGACTGCGTTGATAGTCCGTGTAGAAACGTTCGCGCGGGCGAACCCGTACATCATAGTTCAGTGCGCACGGGTTGCGCCGCGGCGCGCGGCGGCGCGTGTTCGACGCCCAGCGGCGTGGCGACTTCTTCCAGCGGCTTGCGCTCGGCGTCCACGCCGTGCCGCAGCGCCAGCAGGCCGGCCCCGATAACCAGCAGCGCGGCGATCGCATAACCGATCCCCACCGCCGGACGGCTGCCGCTCTCTATCAGCGTACCGAAGAGCACCGGCCCGACGAAGCCGCCGGCGCCGGTGCCGAGCGCGTAGAAAATCGAAATTGCCAAGGCGCGGGTCTCCAGCGGGAAGACCTCGCTGACGGTCAGGTAGGCCGAGCTGGCGGCCGCCGATGCCAGGAAGAACACCGCCGACCAGCACAGCGCCAGCGTGAAGGCGTTCAGCAGGCCGGCCGTGAAGGCCCAGCCGGTCAACGCCAATGCCACGCCGGCGGAAACATAGGTCACCGCGATCATCCGCCGCCGGCCCACATGATCGAACAGCGGTCCCAGCAGCAGCGGCCCCAGCACGTTGCCCGCCGCGAAGGGAAAGATGTACAGCGCCACCTGTCCCTGCGGCACATCCATGAAGCGGGTCAGCACCAGCGAGTAGGTGAAGAAGATGGCGTTATAGAAAAAGGCCTGCGACACCATCATGGACAAGGCCACCACGCTGCGCAGCCGGTAGCGCCGCGTCAGCACCTGCCCCACCTGGCGCAGCGTCGGCGCCGCCTGGCGGGCGAAGGTGACCACGCCCGATACCGCGGGCAGGGGGCCTTTGACGGCGGTCACTTCCGCTTCGATGGCCTCGATGATGCGGCGGGCTTCTTCTTCGCGGCCATGGGACAGCAGCCAGCGCGGGCTTTCGGGAACGTGACGCCGCACCAGCAGGATGGACAGCGCCAGCACGGCGCCCAGGGCGAACCCGACGCGCCAGCCGTATTCAGGCCCGAGCACGCGCGCGTCGAGCAAGGCCAGGCTGACCGCGGCGCCCAACGCGGCGCCGATCCAGAAGCTGCCATTGATGGCCAGGCTGACCCGTCCGCGCACGCGCGCGGGAATCAGTTCGTCGATGGCGGAATTGATGGCGGCGTATTCGCCGCCGATCCCCAGCCCGGTGGCGAAGCGGCAGATCGCGAAGAACGCGAAATTCGTGGAAAAGGCGGTGAGCAGCGTAGCCGCCATGTACAGGGCCAGCGTCATCAGGAAAAGCCGCTTGCGGCCCAGGCGATCGGCCAGGCGGCCGAAGACGAGCGCGCCCACCACGGCGCCGGCGATGTACAGCGACCCCGACCAGCCCACCTGGATGGCGTCCAGTCCCAGCGTGTCCGGTCGTTCCAGTATGCTGCCCAGCGAACCGACCAGGGTGACCTCCAGACCGTCCAGCACCCATGCCACGCCCAGCGCGAGCACCACGCGGGTATGCCAGGGGGACCAGGGCAGGCGGTCGAGGCGGGCAGGGATGTCGCTCTGGATGACGCTCATGAGCCGGCGGGCGGATGGCTGGGCTGATGCCCGGGATTGACGTTCGTCCGAGTGTGAGGGCGGGAAGCCCCTCGCGGACGTGTCAAAATCCTTGTGACAGATACCAATGGAGACACGCCGCCGCGCCGCGGCCCAGACGCCCGATGCTAGATCTGAATGAGTTTCTGACCTTTTCGGTGATCGCGGAGGAAAAAAGCTTTTCGCGGGCGGCGGAAAAGCTCGGCATTTCCAAGGCCCTGGCCAGCAAGCATGTCGCCGATCTGGAACATGCGCTGGGCGTGAAGCTGTTGCATCGCACCACCCGCAAGATCGGCCTGACGACGGCTGGCGCGCTGTTCTACGAACGGTGCCGGCAACTGGTCGCGCATGCCGAGGACGCGCGTCACGAGATCGAACAATTCCGCAGTTCGCCGGGCGGGCTGATCCGCGTCAGCTCCGCCATGGCTTTCGGCCGCCGTCATCTGGTGCCCGCCATCACCCGCTTCCTGGAGCAATATCCCGACGTCTCCATCGACTTGGACCTGAGCCAGCGGTTTCCCGATCTGGTGACCGCCGGGGCCGATGTAGTCATACGCCAGGCCGATGAGCCCTTGCTGATCTCGCTGGTGGCACGGCGCCTGGGGCCGGTGCGCTGGGTCGCCTGCGCCAGTCCGGCCTATCTGGCGCGGCATCCCGCGCCGCGCACGCCGGCCGAGCTGGCGGCGCACAACTGCCTGGTGTATTTCCTGAACAGCAAGGGCGAATGGTCGTTCAGCGGCCCGGGCGGCGTGCATGCGGTGCGGCCCAAGGGCAACTTCAAGGCCAACAGCGCCGATGCGGTATTGCACGCCGCGCTGGGCAATCTGGGCATAGGCGTGGTCCCCACCTTCGCCGCCGGCGACGCGCTGCGCAGCGGCCAGTTGGTGCGCGTGCTGCCGGAATACCGGCTGCCCGACCGCGGCTTGTACGCCGCCTACCTGCCCAATCCGACGATGGCGCACAGCATGCGCCTGTTCGTCGGTTTCCTGGGCGAGTACTTCGGTGAGCAGCCGTATTGGGATGACGGCCTGGCGCCGTGATCAGTCCGCCTTGACGTTGTTTTCCTTGATGACGCCGGCCCAATAGACGGTCTGCTCCCGCAGCCATTGGCCGAAATGTTCGGGCGTTTCGTTCAGGGGCTCGCAGCCCAGCTCGCGCAGCCGGGCCATGACGTCCGGCTCTTTCAGGATCAGCGCGACCTCGTCATGAAGCTGTTGGACGATGGCCTTGGGCGTGCCCGCGGGTGCCAGCAGGCCCTGCCACGTACCGGTGACGAAATCGGGAATGGTCTGCGCGATGGTGGGCGTGCCCGGATACATGTAGAAGGGCTTGGCGCTGGCCACGGCCAGCATCTTGACCTGCTGGCTGTCCACCAGCGCATAGGTACCCAGCACGCTGTTCATGATGACATCGATGTGCCCGCCCACCAGGTCGGTCGTAACTTGCGCGCCGCCCTTGTAGCCGATGTAGGTCCACGAAATGCCGGCCTTCTGGGCCAGCAGGACGCCGGCCAACTGCGTGATGGTGCCGGGCGTG
This sequence comes from Bordetella sputigena, assembly GCF_965137885.1. Classification (NCBI taxonomy): domain Bacteria; kingdom Pseudomonadati; phylum Pseudomonadota; class Betaproteobacteria; order Burkholderiales; family Alcaligenaceae; genus Bordetella; species Bordetella sputigena. The sequence continues at coordinate 336,967 of NZ_CBCSCA010000005.1, read as the reverse complement.
GCGCCGAAGCTCAGGCGCCCGGGGTGTTCCTTGGCATAGGCGAGCAGCTCGCCGACATTGTTCACGGGCAAGTCCTTCCGCACCACCAGCAGATGCGGCGAGAAGGTCACCATCGATACGGGCGCAAGGTCCTTGGTGGGCGTGTAGCTGAGTTTGGTGAAACTGGGCGAGATCGCCAGCGTGGTCAGGTCCATGAAGGCAAGGGTGTAGCCATCGGGCCGCGACCGTGCCACGTGCGCGGCGCCGATGTTGCCGCTGGCCCCTGGGCGGTTCTCCACCACGACGCTCTGCTTCCATCGCTCGCTCAGTTTCTGCCCGATCAAGCGCGCCAGGATGTCCGATGCGCCGCCGGCGGGGAAGGGCACGACAATGGTGATCGGCTTGGCCGGATAGTCGTGCGGCGCGGCCAGGGCCGGCGCGGCGCCGGTCGAGCCCAGCGCCAGGCCGGCGGCCAGGCCCGCGAGCACGCGACGGCGTTGCGGCATGGCCAAGAGGACGTTGTCGGAAAAGCGAAGTGGCATGAGTGTCTCCTTTGGATGAATTGGGTAAGCCGGAGGCGCGGCGCCTACAGTACGAAGGCGGCGCCGGCGCTGTCGGCGATTTCGCGCAGCCTTTCCATCAAGGTCGCCGGCAGCGGAATGCCCGCGCGGGCGCGTTGCGCATGCGTGGCCCGTTCGGGATCGCCGGGCACCAATACGGGCAGGGCCGGATCGGCGGGACGTGATTGCGTCAGCGCGTCGATCACCGCGTCCACATCCTGGGTGTAGTCGTCCAGCGGCCGGAACGCGGCGGGGTTCAGCACCAGGAAGAAATGGCCGATGTTGTCGGGTTCGCCGGGACGCTGGTCGCGATTGCGGATGGGCGAAAACGATCCGCCGCCCAAGGTGCTGCCCAGCAGTTGCGCGAACAGGCTCAGGCCATAGCCCTTGTGGCCTCCCAGCTCCGTGCCATGGCCGCCCAGTGGCGCCAGGCCGCCGCCCTGCTTGTCGAAAAGCAGGCGATAGGCCAGCGCCGAGTCGGTCAGCGGCGTCCCGTCCGGCGCCAAGGCCCAGCCGGGCGGCAGCGGCTTGCCTTGCAGCGCATATACCTTCACCTTGTTGGACGCCACCACGCTGGTCGCCATGTCCAGGATGACCGGCTCATGCCGGCCCGCGGGCGTGGCGAAAGCGAAAGGGTTGGTGCCCAGCATGGGCTCGACACCACGGGTGGGCACCACGGTGGCCAGGCGGGTCGAGCACGACACCATGGCGATCAATCCCTGGCGCGCGGCCATCTCCGCGTAGTAGCCGGCGGCGCCGAAGTGCTGGCTATTGAAGACCGAAACCGCGCCGATATCGGCAGCCTGGCATTTTCGGATGGCCAGCTCCATGGCCATCCGGGCGGTGGGATGGCCCATTGCGGCCGCGCCGTCGATCAGCGCGGTGCTGGCTGTCTGCCGCACGATGCGTGGCTGCGCATCCATGCGCATTTGCCCCGCGCGGAATATCTGGTCGTAGAAGATCAACATCGAAATGCCGTGCGAGTCGATGCCTTTCAGGTCGGCATCGACGAGAACGTCGGCGGTGATGCCGGCATCGGCTTCGGACATGCCCCAGGCGCGGGCGATCAGGACTATCTGCCTGTGGGCGGATTCGGCGGGAACGGGAGTGAATTCCATGGTTTTCGGTCTGGTTGTGGCGCTGCTGGCGCGGCGCCCAGCCTGACGCCAGGCGAGCGGCATCGGCCCGCGCGGGTGGCAGGAGTTGAAAAATCGGATATTGGAAAAACGCCCGGCGCGGCATGCGGGCCGGCTGAGGAACGGGCGCTTGTTCCGCGCGTTCCTCAGCTTGCGGCTGAAGCCGCCGGTGCGTGGATGGCCGCGGCCGAGGCGCGCCACCGTTCGTATTCGGCGCGCGTGGCCTCGTCCGGCGGGTACAGCCCGAAGGTGCTGCGGCCTTCACGCACGCGGGCCTCGACCCAGTCTTCGAAGTCCGTCATGGCCGCGGCCTCGGCGGCGATTTCATTCGCGATGGCCGCCGGGATCACCACTACGCCTTCACCGTCGCCGACGATGACGTCGCCGGGATACACGGGCACATCGCCGCAGGAAATCGGCATGTTGATATCCACCGCATGGTGATGTATCAGGTTAGTGGGCGCGGAGGGGCGGGCGCAATAGACCGGGAAATCCAGTTGCTCCAGGTCGGGGCAGTCGCGGAAACCGCCGTCCGAAACGATGCCGGCCGCGCCGCGCATCATCATGCGGGTGATCAGGATGCCGCCGGCCGACGCGGCGCGCGGATCCTTGCGGGAATCGATCACCAGGACATGTCCCGGCGGGATTTCCTCCACGGCGCGGCGCTGGGGATGCGTGCGATCCTGGAACACGCCGATGTGGTCCAGGTCTTCCCGCGCCGGGATGTAGCGCAGCGTGTAGGCCATCCCCACGACGCGCGCGGCGGCGCGGTTCAGGGGCAGGACCCCCTGGATCGCGGTGTTGCGCAGGCCACGCTTGAACAGTGCCGTGGTGAGCGTGGCGGTGCTGGCACGCAGCAGGCTGGCCCGGTTTTCCTCGGTCAGCACGGACATACTAGTCATCCAGTTTCCTTTTGTGTTTTTGGGTGCCGGCACGGACCATGACGTCGGCCGGTGGCGATTTTTCGCGTCCGCCAGCGGGGCGCGAAGGCAAAGGCATGGGGCGGTCCACCGTCTCGAAGTATTCGGGATGCTGTTCCATCACCGCTTCGACTGACTTGAAGACGCCGCGCAGGTGCTGCTTCATGGTTTCCACGGCGCCCTGCGCATCGCGCCGCAGCACGCAGTCGAGGATGGCCGCGTGTTCCTGGAGCACGGATTCGCGTTTTAGCGGGTTATGGACGTTCAGGCGCCGCACGCGATCGTGCTGGGCCTTCGCCGCCTCGACCACATGCCATGCACGTTCGTGCCCGGCGATCTTCATGAACAACGAATGAAAAACTTCGTCCGCCTCGAAGAAGGGCGCCGGATCGCCGGTCCGCGAACGCTTCTGGATCGACAGCGCGGCCTGCAAAGCTGGCGTATCGCGCGGGTCCATCATCTCCACGGCTTTCACCAGGGCGGCGCATTCCAGGGACTCCCGTACGAACTGGCCGTCATAGACGTCGCTTACGCGTATGGGGGCGACGAAGGTGCCGTACTGGGGATAGACCGTCACCAGTCCTTCTTCCTCCAGTTTGATGATGGCTTCGCGTATGGGCGTGCGGCTGACGCCGAGCTGCGCGGCCAGCTCGTTTTCCGACAGCGCCTCTCCGGGCAGCAGGCTGCCTTCGATGATCTGCCGGCGCAGGTATTCCCGCACGCCGCTCGCCACCGTGGGCCGCTTGCGTGTGGATTGGATAAGGATTTTGCTCATGTCTGGACAGGCCTTGTATGCTTGTATACAAGTATATGGCTGTTGCGGCGAATTTGTCCAGCCGCCCTGGGCCGCTGGCGCCGGATGGCGCCGCCTGCCTTGGGCCGCGGAAGAATTTCAGCGGGCAGGGAACGACAAAAAGCTGCGCAGCTCCGCCGTACGAGGCGCTTCGAAGATCTCCCGCGGCGTGCCCGTTTCATGCACGCGCCCATGGTGCATGAAAACCACGCGGTCGCTGACCTTGCGCGCGAATGCCATTTCGTGGGTGACGATGATCAGCGTGGCGCCGTCGCGGGCCAGTTGCTCGATAACCTGCAGCACCTCGCCGACCAGCTCGGGGTCCAGCGCCGAAGTCATCTCGTCGCACAGCAGCACTTCCGGATCCATCGCCAGCGCGCGCGCGATGGCCACCCGCTGCTGCTGGCCGCCGGACAGTTGATGGGGCGCGGCGTCGAACTTGCCTTCCAGGCCGACGCGCGCCAGGAGCAGGCGCGCCCGTTCCTGGCATTCCTGGCGCGAACGGCCATGCACAAGCCGGGGCGCCAGCATGATGTTTTCGCCCGCGGTCATGGACGGAAAAAGATTGAACTGCTGGAAGATCATGCCGACCTTCTGGCGCAGCTCGCGCAGGGCGGCGGCATCGGATGCCTGCACCGGCTGTCCGCCCACCACGATGCGGCCCTGGTCGAAGGACTCCAGGCCGTTGATACAACGCAGCAGCGTGCTCTTGCCCGAGCCGCTCTTGCCGATGATGCAGATTACTTCGCTGCGCGCGACCTGCAGGTCCACGCCCTTCAGGACTTCGTTGTCGCCGAAGCGCTTGTGCAGGCCGCGGATGTCGACCAGCGGCACGGGCTCGCCGGATGTTCTCATGTGTTGTCCTCAATTCCTGATGCGCATGCGCCGCTCCACCCACGAGCCCAGCAGCGAGCAGGGAAAGCACAGCGCGAAATAGAACAGGGCAACCAGCCCGTAGACGGTAAAGGGCTGGAAGGTGACGTTGGCGATCATCTGGCCGGTGCGCGTGAGTTCCACGAAGCCGACGACCGAGGCCAGCGAGGTGTTCTTGATGATCTGCACCACCAGGCCCACGGTGGGCGGCACCGACAGGCGCAGCGCCTGCGGAAAAATAACGTGCCGCAACTGCTGGCGGAAGCTCAGGGCCAGGCTGGCGGAGGCTTCCCATTGCCCCTTGGGTATGGACTCCACGCAGCCGCGCCAGGTCTCGGTCAGGTAGGCGCTGGCGTACAGGGTGAAGCACAGGATCGCCGCCGTCATGGGCGAAGTTTCGACACCCGCCAGGGCCAGGCCGAAGTACACCAGGAACAACTGCATCAGCAGGGGCGTGCCCTGGAAGACCTGCACGTAGGCGGCGACCGGCCGTTCGAACAGGCGGGGCCGTCCCAGGCGCAGCATCAGCAATAGCAGGCCGACCAGCCCCCCGCCGGCGAAGGCGATGGCCGACAGGGCCAGCGTCCAGGGCAGCGACAACAGCAGGTTGCGCAGGATATCCCATGTGGAGAATGTGATCATCGGCTGGCTCCCACCGGCGCGCAGCCAAAGAGAAAGCGTGGTCCCAGCCATTGCAGCAGGCGCCGGAAGCAGATGGAAAGCGCCAGGTAAAGCACCGTCACCACGATGTACGACTCGAACTGGCGGAAGGTCTGGGCGGCGATGCGATTCGTCACATAGGAAAGTTCGGCGGTGGAAATCAGGCTGCAGACGGCGGTGGCCAGCATGATGATGACCAGTTGGCTGGTGACGGCGGGCCACACGCGCGAGAGCGCCGGCGGCAGCACCACGCGCGTGAACGTGTGCCAGCGGCCCAGGCCCAGGCACTGCGCGGCTTCATGCTGCCCCTGCGGCGTGGCCTCGATGCCGGCGCGTATGATTTCGCAGGCATACGCGCCCAGGTTGATGGTCAGCGCCAGGATGGCGGCGGGAAAGCTGGCGAAGCGCAGGCCGATCGCGGGCAGGCCGAAGTAGATAAAGAAGATCTGCACGATGAAAGGCGTATTGCGGAAGAACTCCACGTAACAGGCGACGGCCAGCCGGGCGCCGCGGGGGCCTTGCACCCGGCACCACGCGCAGGCGATGCCGACCAGCGTGCCTAGCGTGCATGAGATCACGGTGAGCAGGGCGGTGATCGCCAGTCCCTCCAGGAAGACGGGCCAGGCGGCGAGCACGCCGGAAAAATCGAGCATAAGGATTTCCTTTATTCGTGCCGCGCACCGACCGTAGAGGCGGAAGAAGCTGATGCCAGGGTGTCGAACAGCGCCTGTACCGGCATCGGCCCATCCAAGGCGCGCAACTGCGACAGCAGGCGCGCGGCGGCAGGCTCGCCGATGACGGGGGCGGTGCAGTCCTGGAATTTGCGCGTCGCCTGGGCCTGGGACATGGGATCGCCGGGGCCGCCGATCGCCTTGTCGCGGCTGCCTTGCAGCACCGTGCCGTCTTTGAGCTCGACGTAGACGATGGCGCCTTCCGGCGCGTCGCGGCGCCGCGACGCATCGTTCCAGGATGGCCCTGTCCGCATCCGTACCCTGCGCATCGCGTCACGCAGATCGGTTCGCGCGAGTTGCCGCGGCGTCAGCGCGCCCAGGCCCCAATCCGGTTCCAGCAAGGTCATGGCGATGGCGTAGGGCATACTGAAGCGGGCCTGCGCGGGGCTGTCCGGCATGCCGTGGCAAAGATTGGCCGCCACGACGGGCGGCACGTCGCAAAGCACCGAGGCGACGTCGTCCGCTCCCAGGCCGTGGCGCGCCATCAGATCACGTAGCGCATCGACGGCGGCATGGGAGGACAGGCATACGGGAATGCGCTTGACGTCCAGGCCGGGATCCAGCAAGTACCACCTGTCGCCTGGCATCTCCAGGGCGGCGGTGTCCAGCACACCCTGGTTGTAGCGCGCCGCGAAGCCGTAATCGTGGCCGAACGGGTCGGCGGGTCCGCTCGCGCCGGCCCGCGCCAGTAAGGCCGCCTGCACGCCGGCTTCCGCCGCCTTGCCGGCCATCAAGGGCTTGGCGTCCGAACCGAAACAGGATTTGGTGCCGGCCGCCATGCCGACGGCCAACGCCAGTGCGTGGGCGATGCGCGGGGCGTCCAGATCCAGCAGCTTGCAAGCGGCCATGGCGGCGCCGATGGGGCCCAGCACGCCTGTCGTCCACCAGCCCTGGTCGTAGAGCAGGCCGCGCGTTGCGGCACCCACTGCATATTCGCATTCGGCCCCGGCGACCAGGGCGGTGACTGCCTGAGCGCCATTCGCGCCGGTCGCCTGCGCGCAGGCCAGCGCCGCCGGCACGATAACCGCCGAGCCGTGCACGAAACCGGCGTAGCAGTTGTCGTCGAAGTCCAGCGCGTGGGCCGCCGTGGCATTGGCGAAGGCCGCCTGCTGCGGCGTGGCAAGGGCGTCTTCCGGCTTGCGCGGCGGCAGCCCGCTTTGCGGCGGGCGGCGGACCGTGGCCGCCAGTACCGTGCTGCGGGCGCCAGGGCCGGTCGCGCACAGCGACAGGGCGGCCATGGCCGGCGGTGTGATGCTGCCGGCCACCGCCACGCCCACGGTATCGAGGATGCAGGACACCGCCGCCTGGCGGACGGCGTCCGGTATGTGCTCAGGCGACAGCTCGCCCACCCATTGCGCCATGCGCAGGCCGGCCCCTGCCGGCGCCGCCAAGGTGTTGCTTCCCACCTTATTCGGGCAGATCGCCCGCCGGCGCGCCCATCCAGCGCTTGGACATTTCATCCAGCTTGCCGTCGCGCTTGGCCTCGCGGATGATGTCGTTGACCTTGGCGAGCAGCTTGGGCTGGTCCTTGCGCACCCCGATATAGCAAGGCGAATTGGCCAGCACCACTTTCAGCGCCATATCCAGGCTGGGATTGCGTTGCGTGAGCGCCGCCGCCACCGGCGTGCCGCTGGCGAACAACTCGGCCTGTCCCGACATGAAGGCGGCAATGGTGCTGTTGTTGTCTTCGTAGCGATGCACGACCGCCTTGGGGGCCAGTTGCTGCAGCTCCTGGTCCTGCATGGAGCCGCGGGTCACGGCGATGGTCTTGCCGGCCAGGTCGTCATAGGTCTTGGCCGGGTTTCCCTTGGCGCCGAAGATGGCGTCGAAGAAAGGCGCGTAGGCGATGCTGAAGTCGATCACCTGCGCGCGCTCCGCCGTCTTGCCCAGCGAGGAGATCGTCAGGTCGGTCTTGCCGGTCTGCAGATAGGGCACGCGGTTCGGCGCCGTGACGGGAACGAGCTCCAGCTTCACGCCCAGCTTGCTGGCGATGAGCCCGGCCATGTCCACATCCAGGCCCTGCGGCTTCATGTCGGGTCCGACAAAGCCGAACGGCGGGTAGTCGGTGGGTACCGCCACGCGGATGGTCCCGCGCTGCACGATGTCATCGAGCAGATCGGCGGCGTGGGCGCTGAGCGTCAGCGCGCACGAGATGATGGTCAAAGCCCCGAGTATCCATTGTTTGAGTCGCATGTCGACGTCCTTGGTCAATATTGCCGTTCAAAGTCCCATTGGCCGGGCACCCGGCTCATGCGGGCGTCGCGGCGCTGCGATGTGACTCCTCGGCTTCCCCTTGAGGGTCCTGGGTGGGGGCTGATGCCCCTCTGTGTGTTCAGTCGGGAATGACGGCGGTGGCGTCGATCTCGACCAGATACTCGGTGCGGGCGAAGGCGCTGATGACCAGTCCGGTGGACACGGGGAACACGCCTTTCAGCCATTTGCCGACCACGTTGTAAACGGCTTCGCGATAACGCGGGTCGGAAATATAGATGGTCAGCTTGCAGATGTGATCGAGCTTGCTGCCGGCTTCCTTCAGGAGCATATCGATATTTCGCATGGCCTGCTCGGCCTGGCCGGCCACGTCGCCGATGCTGACGCATTCGGACGTGTCCAGGTTCTGGCCGATCTGGCCGCGCAGGAAGACCGTGGTGCCGCGGGCCACGACGGCCTGGCAAAGATCGTTGTCGATCTTCTGCTCCGGGTAGGTTTCGCGGGTGTTGAACTTGCGTATGCGTGTGTGTGCCATGGTCGTGCGTGCGTGGTGGGTGGAATCAAGGAAAGCGGCGGTCTCAGGCGCGGTCGAAATAGCCGGCCCGGATGGTGCTGCCGATCAGGTTGACGATCAGCCGGCCGGCGGTCACGCAGGTCAGCCGCGTGGGCGTGTCCTTGGCGGGCTGGATCTCGACGATGTCCATGCCGACCACGCGGCCCTTGCGGACCAGCCCGTGTATCAGCTTGCGGGCCTGCAGGAAGGTGACGCCGCCCGGCGCGGGGCCGTCGACGGCGGGCATGATGGTCGGGTCCATGCCATCCGCATCGATGGACAGGTAGTAATTGCCGCCGTCCGGTATGCGTTGCAGCACGGCGTCCATGCCGATATCGTGCAGTTCGTAGGCGCTGATCAGGTCGGCGCCATAGGCCTTGGCGGCTTCATAGTCGGCGGGACGGCCGCTGCCCTGGGCGCGCAGGCCGATCTGGACGATCTTGCCGACGTAGGGCAGCTCCGAAGCGCGCCGGATCGGGCTGGACAGGCCGTCGCGCACGCCGTTGACTTCGTCGCGCCAGTCCAGATGCGCGTCGATGTGTACCAGCGTGATCTCCTTGCCCAGTTCTTCGTAGCCGCGCAGCACGGGGTTGGTGATGGCGTGGTCGCCGCCCAGGACGATGGGCAGGCCGCCGCCGCGCAGGATATGGCGCACCGCCAGCTCGCAGCGGCGGTAATGCTCGCCGGGCACGTGGATGTCCGGCATGACGTCGCCGCAATCCACGAAACGGATATCGGTCCGTCCCTGCAGCAGCGGCCCGTCGATGTCGAAGTCGTAATGTTCGGGGGCTCGCACCATGCGGTCGGTGACCTCGCGGATCGCCTGGGGGGCGCGCGTCTGGTCATTGCTGAAGGCCTGCGGCGTATAGGGCGCTCCGAAAGGCATGCCGAGCACGGCGATGTCGGCGCGCAGGCCTTCCAGTTCGGTGACCAGTTCGGAATACAGCAGGGTCTTGTGGCCGGTCTTGGGCGGGACGGTAAGAGGAGAAGTAGCCATGGTCGGGTTGATCGTCCGCTGAGGCGGCGTCGAGGTTTGCATGGCGGCTACTTTACGAAGCGATACCAGGACCCGGAAAATGATATTTTTGCGTCCCTAGTCTTGAAAAACGAAACTTGTCACCGGGTTTTCCCGCGCTCCCTGGCGAGATGGCGCCCGGGTTTTCCCGCGGTGCCACGCGGTCCAGGACGGTCATGCTGAAGCTCGATTTCGATGAACGCAATCTGCGGTCCCTGCGCGTGTTCTGCCATGTGGCGGAAGCCGGCGGCTTTACCGCCGCCGAACGCCGGCTGCTCATGTCCAAGGCGTCCATCAGCCGCCACATCCGCGATGTCGAGGAGCGCCTGGGCGTGCGCCTGTGTGAGCGCGGGCCCGGCGGGTTCCGCCTGACCGCCGAAGGCGTGGTGGCGCTGAACCTGGCCACCACCGCGCTGCGCGCGCTGGCCCGCATCCAGCCCGAGGTCGATGCCGCGCATGGCGTGCTGTCGGGCCCGCTGTCCATCGGCCTGGGCGAGCACACCCTGACGCATCCCGATTGCCACCTTCCGGAAGCGCTTGGCGAACTGCATCGCCAGGCGCCCAACGTGCGGCCGGAAATCGTCGTCATGTCCTTCAACGAGCTGAACCAGGCGCTGCATACGCAGCGCATCGATATCGCGATCCGCGGCAAGTACAGCGAGGACCGCGATTTCAACTACCTGCCGCTCTACGTCGAGACCCATCGCGTCTACGTATCGCGGAACGTCACGCTGGCGCGCGACCAGGCCAGGCTGCCGCTGGTGTACCGCTCCCATCCCTATGTGGAACGTGCCCTGGCCACGGGCCGTTTCGAACGCGGGCCGGAGGCCGGCGGACTGGACGCCGTCGGCGCGCTGGTGGCGACGGGGTATTACCAGGGGCTGCTACCCACGCACTACGGCGAGCTGCTGCAGGGCCGGTACGGACTGCGGCTGGCGGCGCGCGGCGTGCGCTATTCCCATACCGGGTGCGCGGTGACGCTGGCGTCGCGGCCGCTGAGCCACCGCGCGGAGCTGTTCCTGAACGTGTTGCGTCAACTGCACCGGCAGCAGCGCCATCACGCTACGCCTTGATGTATTGTCCGCGCCGGCCTCACGCGCCCGCTTAATGCACCGTCAGCGGCGGCGTCGCGCGGCGGCTTGAGCGCGGAAGCTCAATCGCGACGCCGGCGCGGGCGCGACCCGCGCGCGGCCGCCGCCGGCGGCGCGCTGGATGCGCGCAAGACGAACTCGGTGGGGACTTCGATGCGCGTGCCGGGCGGCACGGTTTCGCCATGCATGCGGCGCAACAGCAGCAGGGCGGCTTCGCGGCCCAGCGCATAGCCGTCGTAGCGGATGACATCGACGGCCGGCGTGACCAATTGCGCCAGCTGGCTGTCATTGGACGCCACCAGCGACACGTCGCGCGGGACCTGCAGGCCTTTCATGCGTATGCCATGGAGCACGCCCGGCAGCAGGTGCATGCCCGCCGCCACGATGGCGGTGGGCGGATCGGGCAGGTCCAGCAGCAGCTGGACTTCGCGCTGGCCGTACTCCGGGCTGAAGCTGTCCAGCCGCAGCAAGGCGGGATCCAGGGGAACGCCCGCGGCCTCATGGGCCTGCACCAGGCCCGCCAGGCGGTCTCGTCCCACCCGGTTGTGGCGGCCGCCGCTGATCAGGGCGATGCGGCGGTGGCCGAGCGCCAGCAGATGCGCGGTGGCGTGCCGGGTGCCGGACAGATGGTCGGCGCCGACCGCGCCCAGGGCCGCCGCCATCTCGCGTTCCAGCAGCACGATGGGATAGCCGGCGCCGGCCACGCAGCGCAATACCTCGGAGTTGTTTTCCTCTTCGACGGCGAACAGCATGCCATCGGCGCGGCGCCGCTTGAACAGCTCCATCAGCGCGATCTCGCGCGCCGGCTGGCCGTCGCTGCTGGCGACCACCAGCATGTAGCCGTGTTCGCTCAGCACATCCTCCGCGCCCTTGATCATCGACGAGTACAGCGGATTGCGGATGTCGGAGAAGATGAAGCCCACCATGCGCGTCGGGGCGCCGCGCATGGCCTGCGCGGCGGCGCTGGGCTGCCAGCCCAGCCGCGCGATGGCGTCCTCGACCCGCTGGCGCACCTCGGCCGTGACGGTGGGCGCGCCGTTGACGACACGCGAAACGGTGCCGATAGCGACGCCGGCGGCGCGCGCGACGTCGTGGACAGTGACCCGGGCAGGGCGAGGGGCTTTAGCAACCATCCCGGGATTGTAAGGTGGGCATGGCCGCTTCCCGCGTCAGAACGCCTGTTCGAACAGCGCGCGGAAATCCGCGGTGGTGGTCGTGCGCGGGTTCCAGCGGTTGTAGTTGGCCTGGGTGCAAAGTCCGGCGATCTCGTCGAACTTGTCCTGCGTGGCGCCGACATCGCGCAGCCGTGACGGGATGGCCAGGTCGCGGCACAGCGCTTCGATGGCGTCGACCGCCGCGCGCGCGGCATCCATCTCCGGCAGTCCGCGCACCGGCCGGTCCATGGCGGCGGCCACGCGGGCGAACTTGCGCGGATTCGCGGGCAGGTTGAAGCGCGCCACGTGGGGCAGGCAGACCGCGTTGGACAAGCCGTGCGACAAGTGCCAGTAGGCGCCGACGAAGCGCGCCATGCAATGGACATTGCCCAGGCCCGTCTGGCCGAAGGTAATGCCCGCCAGCGCCGAACCCACCAGCATGTTCAGGCCGGCCTCCAGGTTGTCGCGGTTGGCGACGAAGGGCCGGATATTGGCCGCCAGCAGTTCGATGGCCTGGATGTTGATGGCGTCGGTGACCAGGTTGGCCTGCCGGGAAACATATGATTCGAAGGCGTGCACGAAGGCGTCCATGCCCGAATGCGCCGCGACATGGGCGGGCAGCGTGCGCAGCGCCAGTGGATCCAGGATGGCGAAGCGCGCCGGATTCAAGGCGGCATGGCGGATCGACATCTTCAGGTTCTTCTCGGTGTCGGTGATGACGCAGGAGCCCGAGACTTCGGAGCCGGTGCCGGCGGTGGTCGGGATGGCGACCAGCGGCAGCGGCGGCGTGCTGAATTTCTCGATCCCTTCGTAATCGTGGATGCGGCCGCCGTTGGTGGCCAGGATGCCGACGGCCTTGGCCACGTCCATGGCGCTGCCGCCGCCAACCGCCAGCAGCGCGGTGGCGCCGTGGGCCTGGCAGGCGGCGAAGGCGCGCTCCACCGTGATCGCGCTGGGGTCCGGCTCGATCTCGGAATAGCTGGCCACCGCGATGCCCAGGTCCTCCAGCATGCCGCGTATGCCGGCGTAGAAATCGCCCGCCAGCAGCGCGCCGTCGATGACGACGAACAGCCGCTGGCATCCCTGCGCGCGCAGGATATCGCCCAGCTTGCGGTGCGAGCCTATGCCCATGTGCAGGCGGGTGGGACAGAAGAAGGTGCTGATGTCGGTGGCTGTCATGGTGATCCGTTTATGGCGCCGCGCAGGGCGCGCGTTCAGTGATTGTTGTCCCAGCCCTGGGCCAGTTCGGTCCAGCGCACGGTTTCCTGGTGCACGAAGGCCTGGAATTTGGCCGGCTCCATGCCGCCGGGCTCCGCGGCCATGCCTTCCAGCGCCTTGCGCATGACCGGGTCGTCCATGCTGGCCTGCACGGCGCGCCAGATGCGGTCGACGATGGCCGGCGGCAGCCCCTTGGGCCCCGCCAGGCTGTACCAGGTCGTCATCTGGTAACCCGTCACGCCGGACTCGTCCAGCGTCGGCACGTCCGGCAGGAAGCGGGTCCGCTGCAGGCTGGTCACCGCCAGCGGCTTGACGCCGCCACCGTTGATCTGCGCCGCGGCCGAGGCCGCCGAATCCACGGCGAAGGTCAGGCGTCCGCCGATCAGGTCGGTCATCATCGGCGCGGCGCCCTTGAATGGCACGTGCAGGGCCTGCATGCCGGTCTGCTTCTTCAGCAGCTCGGCGGACAGGTGCTGCGTGGTGCCGATGCCGGCCGACCCGTAGTTGATTTCCTTGGGATGGGCCTTGGCATAGTCCAGGAATTCGCGGACGTTGTTCACCGGCAGGGTCTTGGCCACCACCAGTACGTTCGGCACGTTGGCGACGGTGGTGATCTGCGTCATGTCCCGCTCGAAGTCGTACGGCAGGTTTTTGTACAGGACGCCGGCGGCGGTGTGGCCGACGTTGGCCAGGAGCAGGGTATAGCCGTCCGGCTTGGCCCGGGCGACGATGCCGGCGCCCACGGTGCCGCCGGCGCCGGGCTTGTTTTCCACCACGACGGGTTGTCCCAGCTGTTGCTGCAGCTGCATGGCCACGGCGCGCGCCACGATGTCGGTGGTGCCGCCGGGGGTGAACGGCGCCACCAGGGTGATGGGCCGTTCGGGCCAGTCGGCGGCGGCGGCCGGCGAGGCCGGCAGGGCGAGGGCGGCATACCCGGCCATCGTGGCCAGGGTGGCGGCCAGCAGGCCGCGGCGGAAGGTCTGGGGATACATGGAGTCTCCGGTTGTGGTTATGGGAGCGCCTTCAATTGACGCTGATGTTCAGCTTGGCCAGGATGGGGGCCCAGCGGTCTACTTCGGTCGCCAGCAACTCGGCGGCGCCCTCCGGTGTCTGGTTGCGCGCGCTGGGCGCCTCGATGCCCGAACCCGACAGTCGCTCGCGCGTGGCGCGCGCCGCGACGGCATTGCGCAAGGCCTGGTTCAAGCGCGCCACGACGGGGCCGGGCGTGCCCGCGGGCACCAGCATCATGTTCCAGATGTCGTAGTGCAGGTCCGCGAAGGACGACTCGCCGGCGGCCGGCACGCCGGGCAGGGCGGCGATGCGTTGGGGACGCAGGACGGCGACGCCACGCACCATGCCTGAGTTCACGTAGCCCACCGATGTGGTGCTGCTGTCGACCAGGTAATCCAGGTGGCCGGCCATGACGTCGTTCAGCGCCTGGCCGGCGCCGCGGTAATTGACGGCGTTGATCTTCAGGCCCAGCCGTTCGTTGAGCAGGATCCCGCCCAGGAAGGAGCCGGAGCCGACGCCGGCCGCGCCGAAGTTCATTTCCTTGGCGTGCGCGCGGGCATGGGCCGCGAATTCGTCCAGCCCCGATACCGCAAGGTCCTTGCGGGCCGACAGCACCTGCGGCGCGTCGCCGACCGAGCCGAGCGCGATGAAGTCCTTGAGGATGTCGTAGGGCAGTTTCCTGTACAGCGTGGCGTTGGCGGCCAGGGTGCCGACGTTGCCGATCAGCAGGGTATAGCCGTCGGCCGCCATGCGCGCGGCGCGCGCGGTGCCCACCGTGCCGCCGGCGCCGGGGGTGTTTTCCACGATGATGGGCTGCGCAAGATCCTTCGACATGCCCTCGGCGATGACCCGTGCGAGCACGTCGGTGGGACCGCCGGCGGCAAAGGGCACGATAAGGACGATGGGCTTGGCGGGAAAGGAGCCGCCGGCGGCGCGCGCGCCGGTCAGCGGCAGCGCGGCGCCCGCCATGGCGCCGGCCGCGCCCAATAACAGGCGGCGCCGCGCCGTACGTGTCTCGCTCCGAAGAGAATTATTGTTTTTCATATTGCAGGGATGAATGTCAGGGGTTGAAAACGACCAGGCGTTCTTCCGTCATTTCGCGGATCGCGTGCGCCGGGCCTTCCTTGCCGAAGCCGCTGTCCTTCACGCCGCCGAAGGGCATGACGTCGGAACGCGCGCTGGACGTTTCATTGATCTGCACCGTGCCGAAGCGCAGCACCGCGGCCGCGCGCAGGGCACGGTCGATGTCCTGGGTGAAGACGCCGGCGGACAGTCCGAAAGGCGTCGAATTGGCATCGCGCATCGCCTCTTCGAAATCGTCGAAGGGGCGCAGCGCGAGCAGCGGCGCGAAGGCTTCCTGGCACCAGACCCGGCCGCCGTCCGGCGCGTGGGTCACCACGGCCGGCGTGATGACGGACCGCTCGCGCCTGCCGCCGCACAGCAGGCGCGCGCCGCCCCGTTCGGCCTCGCGCAGCCAGCTTTCGGCGCGGATCGCCGATTGTTCGCTGATCAGCGGCCCTACCTTGGTATCGGGGTCGCGCGGGTCGCCGGCCTTCAACGTCGCCGCGTAGTCCGCCAGGCGGCGCCCCACTTCATCGGCGATGTCCCGGTGCACATATAGCCGCTGCACCGACGTGCAGACCTGGCCCGCCTTGCGCAGGCCGGCGTTGGCGATCCTGGGGATCGCACGCTCCAGGTCGGCGTCGGCGCATACGATGGTGCTGGCGATGCTGCCCAGCTCCATTTGTGTGCGCCGCAGGCCGGCCGCCTGCTGGATGATGCGGCCTACCCGCGTGCTTCCCGTGAAGGTATAGAAGGCGATGTCCTGTTCTTCCAGCAGCCAGCTGCCCACGCTATCGCCTTCGCCCTGGACCATGGCCAGGAAGGCGGGCGGCATGCCGGCCTCCAGCAGCAGCTGGGCCAGCAGCGCGCCGGTCAAGGGCGTGAAGGCGGAAGGCTTGAGCACCACGGCGTTACCCGCCGCGTAAGCGGGCGCCACCTTGTGGAGCACGGTGTTCAAGGGCGAATTGAAAGGGGTGATGGCACAGACCACGCCCACCGGGAAACGCTGCGTGAAGCCGATGCGGCGATGCGCGCCCGGGCTGGCGCCGAAGGGAACCACATCGCCGACGAGGCGCAGGGCCTCGTCGGCCGACAGGCTCAAGGTGACCATCGCGCGATCGATCTCGCCGTTGGCGTCGGCCAGGGTGAAGCCGGCCTCGGCCACCATCACGTCGACCAGGCGCTGGCGATAGGAGGCCATCAGCCCGGCGGCGCGCCGCAGTACCTGCGCGCGGTCATGTGGCGGAGGCGCGCCCCGGTCGGCCGCGGCGCGGGTGACGCGCACGGCCTCGGCGACCTGTTCGCGCGTGGCCGAGCTGACCTCGGCCACCGGCCGGCCGGTGAATTTGTCGTCGACGATGAAGCGCGCGCCGCCGTCGAGCCAGCGCCCGTCGATCAGCGCGCCCGTGGGCGGCAGGCCGTCGATGTGTAGGGAGGGGGAGGTCATGCGGGCTCCTTAGTGAAACGTTATTAACCTGGACCTGCGGTTTTTATAGGAGATTCAGTCCAGGTAGCGTTGGTGCGTGATGAAACGTTATTTTTGCAGCGCGAATTATAAGCACGTTCCGGCGCGCCGCCACTCCCAGGCGGTGAACAGGTGTTCACTGGAATTGAAGCCGGGCACAACGATCACCCCGGACCGGGCGACAAGCCGACGAGCCGAGGCCGTTGCGCTTCCGCGGGCCCCGATCAACACCTGCGCGAACAATCCGCCCGCGTTTTCGTGAACAATCTGTTCACCGCTTGCTGTTGAATCGCGCCGTCCGGGCGTTCACCATGTTTTCCTCTATACGCCACACCCCTTATAGGAAAACAGCATGGCTCAAGCAGCATCCTCGCAGGACCCGTCCCTGGGCGGTACGAACGCCGTCACCTGGCAGGGCGGCCAGGAACACTGGACGCAGCGCGACGGCGACGTCAAGCTCTTCATGTGGCACAAGCCGGCGGCCGCCGGCGTGCCCCATGCGGGCACCGTCCTGTTCGTGCATGGGTCCTCGATGGCATCGCAGCCGACCTTCGACCTGAGCGTGCCGGGCCGTCCCGATTCCTCCGTGATGGACTGGTTCGCCGCGCGCGGCTTCGATACCTGGTGCATGGATAACGAAGGCTACGGCCGTTCCAGCAAGCACCGCCCGATCAACTTCGACATCCCCAACGGCGCGCAGGATCTGGCCGCGGGCAGCGAATACATCCTGCAGCGCGCCAAGGACAAGAAGCTGATGGTCTACGGCATTTCGTCGGGCGCCTTGAAGGCGGCGTTGTTCGCGCAGCAGCACCCCGAGCGCGTGGCCCGCGTGGCGCTGGACGCTTTCGTCTGGACCGGCGAGGGCAGTCCCACGCTGGCGCAGCGCAAGCTGAAGCTGCCGGAATTCCTGGCCAAGAACCGCCGCCCCATCGACCGCCCGTTCGTCGAGAGCATCTTCTCGCGCGACCACCCGGGCTGCGCCGATGAAAAGACGGTATCCGCCTTCGCCGACGCCATCCTGTCGCTGGACAGCTCCATGCCCACCGGCACCTACGTCGATATGTGCAGCAAGCTGCCGCTGATCGATCCGGAAAAACTGACCGTGCCCACCATCGTGATGCGCGGCGAGTACGACGGCATTGCTTCCTTCGACGATCTGGCGGAGTTCTTCAAGCGCCTGCCGAATACCTTCAAGCAGTTCACCGTCATGCAGGGTATTTCGCACGCCAGCTTCCAGCAGAAGAACTACAAGATGGTCTATCACATCCTGCACGCCTTCTTCACGCAGCCGGAGCCGGTGTATCGCTGACCGTGCAGCGCCCAGGCGGCGCGCCGCGCGAGCCCGGCACACCGGTCCGCGCCTTCCATGAATAAAAAAACGGAGGAGACTACGATGCGACATCGATTTGCAGGTGCGACCGCGGCGCTGGCCTTGTGCGGAGCGCTGAGCGCTACGGCATGGGCGCAGGGCGACACCGCCAACTATCCCAGCTCGCCGATCAAGCTGGTCGTGCCCTTCGCGCCCGGCGGCTTTACCGACGTCGTCGCGCGCATGCTGGCGGAGAAGCTCAGCCCGGAACTGGGGCAGCCGGTCGTGGTGGAGAACCGCATGGGAGCGGGATCCACCATCGGCACGGATTACGTCGCCAAGGCGGCGCCGGACGGCTACACGCTGGTGCTGGTTTCCACCACGCACGTCATCGGGCCGTGGCTGTACAAGAAGCTGCCCTACGATGCGATCAAGAGCTTCGCGCCCATCACCAAGCTGGTGGACAGCCCCTATGTGCTGGTGGTCAATCCCAACGTGCCGGCCAAAAGCGTCGGCGAATTGATCGCGCTGGCCAAGTCCAAGCCCGGGCGGCTCGACTATGCGTCATCCGGCAATGGCAGCAGCCAGCATCTGGCGGCCGCGCTGTTCGCCACCATGGCGGATATCAAGATCAATCATGTGCCGTACCGCGGCAGCGGACAGGCCTTGAACGACATCATCGGCGGACAGGTGTCCATGGGCTTCCTGGGCGTGACGGCGGCGCTGCCGCAGATCGCCGGCGGCAGGCTGCGCGCGCTGGCCGTCACGACCAAGGAACGTTCGGCGGATCTGCCGGACGTGCCTACGCTGGACGAGGCGGGCGTGAAGGGCTATGAGGCGAATATCTGGCTGGGCTTGCTGGCGCCGGCCGGCACGCCCAAGCCGGTCCTGGACAAGCTGCACGACGCCACGGCCAAGGTGATGCAAGGACCGGAAGCCGCCAAGGCGCTGGCCACGGCGGGGCTGACGCTGAGCCTGAGCAGCGAAAGCGAGTTCGCCGCCCTGCTGAAATCCGAGTCCGCCAAGTGGGGCAAGGTGGTGCGGGATACCGGCGCCAGCGTGAACTGACCGCGCCCGGCCGGCTGGCCGGGCGTGCTGAGCCGGCGCGCCTGACCGGCCGCGCCTAGCCGGCCGCGCCTAGCCGGCCGCGCCTCACCGGCCGTGCCTGGCCGGCTGACGTCTCATGGCAGGATGGCGGGATAACCGTCCAGCGCCAGGTTGATCTGCTGGCGGATATCCCAATCCTGCAGGCGCGCCTGCACGGGGCCATGGAAAGCCCCGTTGCGCACCACGAACATCGCCGGCAGGTAAAAGACCTCGTAGCGCTCCACCAGGCCGCCGTTCTCGCCGGCATCCACCCAGCATATGCGGTCCACCGGCAGCTCCATCCCGGGCAGCTGCTCGCGCGCCAGCCGGCAGTTGCCGCAGGTCCGGCTGTGGAACACCACCAGCGACAGGCCTTTCGCATCCAGCAGGAAGCGGTCGGCCGTGCCGTCGTTCAAATCGATTTCTTCCATCACGCGTAACCGCTCTGATTCGGGATCCCGGCATCTTAGCCGGATTGGCACGTCAGGCGCGGCCGGCTAGGCGCGGCCGGCTTAGGCGCGGCCGGCCAGGCGCGGCCGGCCGCACCGCGGCGGCGACCGCGCTACGTGCCTTGCCGGCGTCCCGGTCGCGCCGCCCATCCCGGCACCGCCCGTTTTATGCCGGCCGACTATGGTTAAGATAGGCAGAACCGGCATCCCCACGAGGCGACATGCAATCGAACAGTTTTTTCGAATCCCTGGGCAACGTCCTGGGCGAAATCATCCGGTCCATCGTCAGCGTGCTGCGCTACATACTGGGCGGCATAGGCCGGGCGATCAGCCAGTTTTCCGAAGGCCTGGCCCATGCCATGGGCATGAGCCCCAATCTGTTCAATTTCGCCGTCCTTATCCTGGGCGTGCTGCTGCTGATCGCGGCGATACGCGCCTTGCTGCGCCGCTCGATACTGGGTTTCCTGTTCTGGGCCGTCCTGGCCGTGCTGGTACTGGGCGCCCTGATCGGCTAGGGCCCCGCAACATCGGAGAACGCATATGGCTGCAGGCCGCATACGCGCCGGCATCGGCGGATGGACCTTCGAACCCTGGCGCAAGAACTTCTACCCCGACGACCTGCCGCACAGCCGCGAGCTGGAATATGCCAGCCGCCAGGTCACGGCCATAGAAATCAACGGCACCTACTACAGCACGCAGAAGCCCGCGTCCTTCGCGCGCTGGCGCGACGAAACACCGGACGATTTCATCTTCTCGCTCAAGGCCACCCGCTACGCCACCAACCGCCGCGTCCTGGCCGAAGCGGGCGACTCCGTGCAGCGCTTCATCGGCAGCGGGCTCAGCGAACTGGGCGACAAGCTGGGGCCCATCGTCTGGCAGTTCGCGCCGACCAAGGCCTTCGACGCCGAGGATTTCGAGGCCTTCCTGGCCTTGCTGCCCGACAAGGTCGACGGCCGCCGCCTGCGCCACGTCATGGACGTACGCCACGATAGCTTCATGGACGCCGCCTACCTGAAGCTGGCCCGCAAATACAAGGTCGCGACCGTGTACACGGACTCGGACAAGTACCCCTCGTTCGCCGACCTGACCGGCGACTTCGCGTACGCGCGGCTGATGCGCGCCAGTCCCGACAATCGCGCCGGCTACCCGCCCAAGGCCCTCACGGCCTGGGCCGAGCGCGCGCGCGTCTGGGCCGCCGGCGGCCAGCCCGAGGACCTGCACTACGTCGACGCCGCGAAAGCCAAGCCGCGCGCCAAGGGCCGCGACGTCTTCATCTATTTCATCAACGGCCACAAGGAAAAGGCGCCCGCCGCCGCGCAGGCGCTGCTGGAGAAGCTGGCATGACCCGCATCAACGACTACGGACAATCGATAGGCGACGCGCTGCCCGGATGGACGCCGCGCCTACGCCCGCCCGCCACGGCCATGCAAGGGCGCTTCTGCCGCATCGAGCCGCTGGATCCCGCGCGCCATGGCGATGATCTGTATCGGGCCTACAGCCAGGCGCCGGACGGCCGCCTGTGGACCTACCTGAGCAGCGAGCCCTTTCCCGATCGCGCAGCCTTCGATACCTATCTGGAGAAGGCGGCCGCCAGCGCCGATCCCATGCACCACGCCATCATCGATCTGGCGTCCGGCAAGGCCATAGGCAGCGCCGCGTTGATGCGCATCGACCCCGCCAACGGGGTGATCGAAGTCGGGCACGTTACCTATTCGCCCTTGCTGCAGCGTACGGCGCATGCGACGGAAGCGCAGTATCTGTTCATGAAGCGCGTATTCGACGAACTGGGCTACCGGCGCTTCGAATGGAAGTGCGACAGCCTGAACGAACCGTCGCGCAAGGCGGCGATACGCTACGGCTTCACCTTTGAAGGAATTTTCCGCCAGGCCATCGTCTACAAAGGACGCACGCGGGATACCGCCTGGTTTTCCATGCTGGATAGTGAATGGCCCGGCCTGCGAGCGGGGTATGAAGCGTGGCTGGCGCCCGCCAATTTCGACGCGCAGGGCCGGCAACGGCGCACGCTGGCAGCCTGCCTGGGGCGCGAACAGGCCACCGCCATGAGCCTGGAGTAGGTGGCCCATGACGACCGATAACGCTGCCGGTATCCCTGCCGGCATCGCCGCCGATAAGGCCGAAGCGCAAGGCCTGATCGATCGGCTCGGCCTGCAGCCTCACCCGGAAGGCGGCTATTACCGCGAAACCTATCGCGCGGCGGAAACCGTGCATCGCCCCGAACTGGCGGTGCGGCGATCGGCCGGCACTGCCATCTACTACCTGCTCAGCGGCGACGCGTGGTCGGCCTGGCATCGCATCCGCTCCGATGAAATCTGGCATTTCTATGCCGGCGGCGCCTTGCTGGTACACGTGCTGGATGGCCACGGCGGATTGACGACCCACCGCCTGGGCAATGCCATCGAGGATCCCGCCTGCGTTTTCCA
Organism: Bordetella sputigena; assembly: GCF_965137885.1. Classification (NCBI taxonomy): domain Bacteria; kingdom Pseudomonadati; phylum Pseudomonadota; class Betaproteobacteria; order Burkholderiales; family Alcaligenaceae; genus Bordetella; species Bordetella sputigena. The sequence continues at coordinate 315,250 of NZ_CBCSCA010000005.1, read as the reverse complement.
GGCCGTCGTGCCCGCCGGCTGCTGGTTCGCCGCCGAACGCGCGCGGCCGGATCGCTATACGCTGGCTGGCTGCACGGTCGCGCCGGGATTCGAGTTCAGCGATTTCGAACTGGCCGACGTGGACAAGCTGGCACTGGAGTATCCGGCGCATCGGGCGCTGGTAGCCAGGCTGGGTCCGCGGCGGGGCGCGTTACCATAGGTGGTCCTCACACCACTCAACGCGCCCGCGCGGCCACGACATCGATATGCCCTTGCTTCAATCCGAGATCGATATCCCCACGCACCGTTCACCGCTTTCGACCCGCACGCGGCGTCCTTATGGCGCCGCCCGTTGTCTCGCCGTCCTTATGCTGGCGGCGCTGAGCAGCGCCGGCTGCGCGCAGCCGGCCACCAGCGCGTCGGCCCAAAGCGCGGCGCCGGCGGAACAGGACCGCGATCCCGCCCAGTGCCTGGCCCAGCTGCGTACCAACGCCCCCGCCAACGGCATCACCGTGGCGGACTTCGATCTGTATACGCAGAATACCCGGCTGCTGGCGGTCACCGTCGCGGCGGCCAAGGCGCAGCCGGAGGGCAAGGAAACGTGGTGGGATTACATCGCCAAGACCGTGGACGACCAGCGCGTCGCCGACGGCCAGGGCGTGATGGACAAGTCGCGCGACGCATTGAACGCGATCGACGACCGCTATCAGATCGACAGCGAACCGCTGGTCGCCATCTTCGGCATCGAAACCAATTACGGCTCGCAGCTGGGCAAAGTGGACGTGCTGAATGCCTGGCTGACACGCGCCTGCACCGAGCAGAAACCCTTGTGGGTGAAGAACGTCTATGCCTCCGTGCGGCTGTTGCGCGACGGCACCGTCACGCGCGAAAGTTTCATCGGATCGTGGAGCGGCGCCTTCGGCATGACGCAGTTCATTCCCACGTCCTTCTACGAGCTGGCGGCCGACGGCGATGGCGACGGCCGCATCGATCTGTATGGGTCGCTGCCCGATGCCCTGGCGTCCACCGCCAATCATCTGCTCAAGCGCAAGGCGACGTGGACGCGCGGCATGCCGGCCATCATCGAGGTGCGCCTGCCGCCGTCGATCGCCGCGACGCTGCCGCCATCGCCCGACGCCGAAATCATGAACCGGGACGATCGCCGCTCCCTGTCGCAATGGAGCGATACGGGCGTCACGCGCGCCGACGGCACGCCCTTGTCCACGGTCGCCATTGCGCAACCCTGGCAGGCGGTGCAGGCATATCTATTCGCGCCCACGGGGTCGCGCGGGCCCGTGTTCCTGGCCACGCGCAATTTCGATGCGATCCTGCATTACAACCAATCGCATAAATATGCCCTGGCGGTCAGCCTGCTCACCAACCGGCTCAAAGGCGGGCCGGGCTTGATCGCCGCCTGGCCCACCGACGATCCGGGATTGTCGCGGGCGCAGATCAAGGAATTGCAGGGGCTGCTGGCCGCGCGCGGCTACGACGTCGGCACGCCGGACGGCATTCCCGGCAGCAAGACGCGCCAGGCGGTGGCGGCCGAACAGCAGCGCCTGGGCCTGCCGCAGGACGGCCGCGTGGGCTACAAGATCTACAGCGCGCTGAAAAACGGTGGCTAGGGCGCGGCCCGCGGCCGGACCGCATCCGCGGCGTCGCGCATCGCCGCCGGGATGGCCGCAGCATGGCGGCGGCAAGCCGCCAGGCCGCGCGATCGATCGCGTTATAGCGCTATAACGCTATAACGCCGGCAGCACCAGGTCCGCCGTCCCCGGCCGCACCCAGCGCACGCATTCGCGCGTGGTATCGATGCAGCCGCCATCAATATACACGCCGCGCGGTTCGCGCAGCCGCACCATCAGCTTAAGGATGCGGTCGACTTCGGCCGGGTCGCTCATCGATGCGCGCACCCGTTCCTCGACGCGGCTTTCATCCAGGCGCAGTACGCCCTTGTCGTCGGTATGGACGCCATGGCGCCAGTGGTAGATCTCCACGCACTTGGATGTCAGGCTGAAGGGTTGCCTGTGCTTCCAGAAATTGTTGAACATGCCGCCGCCGAGGTAGAACACCCAGGAGCCCTCGAAGCCCTCGACGTTGGACGAATGCTCGTCCGGATTGCGAAACCACAGCCGGTCGCCCGGCACGTAGAACCGCGGCGGCAGCGGCTCTTCCATGGATCCGTACTCGCGCAGGAAGACATCATGGAACAGCCCGGACATGATGGCCTTCTGCTCCCAATGCCGCTGCAGCGCGGCCAGCAGCGCGGGATTGCTGATCGCCAGCTCCTGCGCGATGCCCAGCAGGGTCACGTATTCCGTCGCGCGGTAGCAGGAGAACGAATACAGCTTGCCGGAGGCCTCCGGCTGGGTCGCCTTGATCAGGCCTTCGATCAGCGATTTGCCGGGCAGAATGGTGAAGCCGCGCGCTTCGTCATACGTCCAATAATCTTCGGGACGCTCGGCATGCTCGGTATCGAAGGCCAGCTCCGTCAGGCTCGCGGCATGGACGATATTCAGCTTGATGCGCACCGCCGAAATGAATTCGTCATGGCTGGGGTAGCGGAAGGGCACCGGCGCGGCCAGCATGGCCAGCACGATCTCGCGTTCCAGATTGCGCGGGCTGCCCGGGAAGCGTGCATCCAGCGCTTCGGCCAGCCGGGTCGTATCGTGGTCCGGCGCCCACTGCGCCGCCGCGGCTTCCGTCAGGCGGTAGGCCGCCACCGGGCCATCGTCGTCGCGCCATGCGTCCGTCGCGACCAGGTCGTCCACGCCCAGGTCCCGCAGATAGCCGGCCATGTTGCGCGCCGTGTCGTCCGGATCCGCGGCGGGGCCGAACACCTGTACACCGAGCGCGTGGGCACGCGCGGGAAACGCGGTAACTCGATTCACGTAAAGGCCTCCCTAGGCCGTCGCGCCGAAGCGCGTTGCTGACGATACGCTGAACGAAAGCGCCGTGAAAACCGGAGGATTCGCGGCCTTGTTCCGGCGGATTTCGCGATCATAGGCGATCGGCCTATGATTGCGGGGTCCGGGCGCAAGAGGCGCCGCGCATGACGCGGCCGCCCCGCCCATAGAGAGGGGAAATGAAGGAAGGTTCGTCACACCGCGGCATGTTGTGGGTCGTCGCCGCGGGGTTCTTTATGCAGTCCCTGGATGCCACGATCGTCAACACCGCGCTGCCCGCCATGGCGGACAGCCTGCACGAGTTGCCGCTGGCGATGCGCCCCGTGATCGTGGCGTACTCCTTGTCGATGGCCATGCTGACGCCGGCCTCGGGCTGGCTGGCCGACCGTTTCGGCATCCGCCGCCTGTACTTCACGTCCATCCTGATCTTCGTGCTGGGGTCGCTGTTCTGCGCCATGGCCGGATCCCTGTCGCAGCTGGTGATCGCGCGGGTGGTGCAGGGCGTCGGCGGTTCGATGCTGCTGCCCATCGGGCGCCTGTCCATCCTGCGCTCGGTGCGCGGTGATGCCTATATCGCCGCGTTGGCCTTGATTTCCATTGCCGGACAGGTCGGGCCCATGATCGGGCCCATGACGGGCGGCTGGCTCGTGCAGGTGCTGAGCTGGCACTGGATCTTCCTGATCAATATTCCCATCGGCATCGTCGGCCTGATCGCGGTGCGGCGCTTCATCCCGCCCGAGACGGCCGCGTCGACGCCGGGTTTCGATTTCGTCGGCTTTACCTTGCTTTCGACCTGTATGGTGGCTTTCTCACTGGGCATGGAAGGCACGGAGGGTCCGGACCGCGTCGTCTATACCGCCGGTCTGATGGCGCTTAGCGCCTTCACGGTGCTCGCCTACATCGCCTATGCGCGCCAGCGGCCGCGGCCGCTGTTCCGGTTGGGCCTGTTCCGCGATGCGACCTTCAGCATGGGGCTGGTCGGCAACCTGGTATCGCGCGTCGGCAGCAGCGGCGTGGCGTTCCTGCTGCCGCTATTGCTGCAGTTGCAGCTGGGCTACGAGCCTTTCTATGCGGGCATGATGTTGTTTCCCGTGGCGCTGGCGGCGCTGATCACCAAGCGCTGGGTGGCGCCCCTGGTGCGTCACTATGGGTACGAGACTTTCCTGTCCGTGAATACCGTGGTGGTCGGCGTGTCCATCATGTCCTTCGCCCTGATCGCGCCCGGCTGGCCGCTGGCCCTGCAGATCCTGCAGCTGGCGATATTCGGCGGCGCGAACTCCATGCAGTTCGCGGCGATGAACAGCGTGACGCTCAAGGGCTTGAGCGTGGAAGACGCGGGCAGCGGCAATAGCCTGTTTTCCATGGTGCAGATGCTGGCGCTCAGCCTGGGCGTCAGCCTGAGCGGCGGCCTGGTGGGCCTGTTTTCGCACGGCGCCCACGCGGATGCCTGGGGTTTTCGCTGGACATTCATCTGCGTGGGCGGCGTCACGCTCATGTCGACGCTTATTTTCAAAAGGATGGATGCCGGGACGGTGCGCGGCAACGCATAAACCTCTATGCTCATCCATGGGCACGGCACTTGCTGTACCGTGGCTTTCGCGAACGTGCCGCGCCAGCGGCCATCGGACTAGGAGGTCAAGCATGACGCATCGAATCAAACTGTCGGCAATGGGATTGGCATTCTGCGCGGCGGGCGTATTGGGCGCCGCCGCTCCGGCATGGTCCGCGTCCGGTACGGACGCGCAATATCGTGAAGACGTCGCGCGCTGCAAGAGCGGCGCATCCGGCCAGGACCAGGCGGCTTGCATGCGCGAGGCCGGCGCTTCGCTGGTGGAGCGCCGCCGCAATGGCCTGAGCGCGCCCGCCGATCCGCAGCGCAACGCGACGGCGCGCTGCAATTCGCTGCCGGCCGCCCAGCGCCAGGATTGCATGATCCAGATGTCCGGCCAGGGCAATACGACCGTGCAGGGCAGCGTTTCCGGCGGTGGCGTCCTGCGCGAAACGGTTATCCCGGTGCCGGCCGGCACCCCGGGCGCGACGCCGCAGCCGGGCTATACCCAGCCGGGCTATACCCAACCCGCGCAGCCGCTGGCCCCGCCGCCGGCCATGCCGCCCGCCGGCTACGGCACGCCGGGCGCCGCGCCCTACGGCACCATGCCGCGCCAATAAACGGCAAGGCAATAGCGCAGAACGGCCCGGCGATATGCGGGCCGTTTTGCTTTTTGTTTTTTACTTTTTGTTTTTTATTTGGGCCGGGGATCCTTCAAGCCGTCGTCCGGCCGTCCCAGCCTGCCTTCACGCACCTGCCTGACCGCGGTGGCGACCGCGCGCGCGACGTTGCGGACTTCCTCCTGCACGGCATGGTCGCCGTCCAGGTCGTCATGGCTGGTGGCGTAGGGCTTGTAGTAGCCGATGTAGCGGTCCAGGCGAGCCGACGCGCCCGCGGCGATCAAGCCCATCCACTCCAGCCAATCGCTCAATGCGCGCCGCTGGCCTTCTATGCCGGCAACATCGCCATGCACCACCAGCCCGTAGACTCGGCCGGCCAGGTGCTTGGGATAAGGCCATCCCGCCAGTTCCAGCTGCTTGGCTTTCACGGGGTCCTTGCCCGTGGTCGAAGAGGGATCCGGATTGCCGCCGTCCGCGCAGACCAGCCGGTCCATCATCAGCTTCAACGGGCTGGGCGACTGATACCAGTACGTGGGCGCGAGCAGCATCACCGCATGCGCCCGCACCCACTGTTCGTAGATGTCGTTCATGCAGTCGTTGACCTGGCCCAGCGAGTGGTTCGGATAGCAGCTGCACGGCCAGTGGCACAAAGGCATGGCGGTCGACACGCAACCCTTGCATGGGTAGATCATGCGTTCGTATTCGGAGGTCAGCCGGCTCAAGTCCAGCACGTCGGTCTCCATGCCGGCGCCGTCCAGCACCGACTTGGCCAGATTGGTCAATCGCCAGGTTTTGGACATTTCGCCGGGACAAGTGCCGTCGTTGCGCGAGCCGCCGGCGATCAGGAGCACCCGCGACGGGGTGTCCGGCCGCGCCTGGATATGGGCGGCCCGCCGCAGCCGCTCCGAGGCGGCTTTCCATTCGACGGACAGGTCGTAATCCGGCTCGGCGGCGCCGGGGCCGGCTTTTTCGGTGATCGGCGCCTTGCGGCTATTGCGATAGCCGTCCCAGGCTATGGCTTCCAGGCGGTCTATCGCGGCCTGTTCGGCGCGGAAGGCGGGATCGTAGAACCGCCGCATGAAACGCTCGCGGAATTGCTCGCGCGAGAGCTTTTCAGGCGACTGGCCTTTGCGGACATGGATGGGAATCGTGGACATGGGCTGGCGTAGTAGGGGAACCAGCTCAGCCTTCGCAAGCCGTGTACCGATGCCCGTACGCACGCAACGGTTGCTGCAATGCAGCATAAGGCGTTAAATGGAAGCCATAACAACCATCCCGCCAGGCAGACCGTAATGCGAAGCAAGCTGTCCACGCTGTTCTTTTCCACCGCTCGCAAAGTGGCGCGGCTGCAGCGGACGGCATGGAGTCTGGGCATGCCGGGGCTGTTCGACGACGCCGCCACGCGGCGCGCCCGCAAGCGGCCCGCCAAGGCGGCCAAGCCCGCCAAGGCGCCGGCGGCACGGAGCGCCGTCATCACCGATGACGCGCCCGAATTCGACCCGCAAGCCTACGCCGGCACCTGGAAAACGCGCGTGTACCGGACCCCGCCCGTGCCGGGCGCCTGGCCGGTGCGGCTTTCCTATTCCGTCTATATACCGCCTCGTCTGCGCAAGGACTGCCCCATGCTGGTGATGCTGCATGGCTGCGAACAGAGCGCCACGGATTTCGCCCTGGGCACGCGCATGCATCGACTGGCCGACCGCGAGGGCGTGCTACTGGTCTATCCGCAGCAGTCGCGGCGAGCCCAGCGCCATCGCTGCTGGCACTGGTACCAGCCCGACGCCGCGCACGGCTACGCGGAGGCCGACGCGATCGCCGGCATCGCCCAGGCCGCGATCGAGGATTATCGCGTCGACCCGACGCGTGTATACATCGCCGGCCTGTCCGCCGGGGCCGGCATGGCCGCGCTGGTGGCGCTGCGGCATCCCGGAGTGTTCGCCGCGCTGGGCATGCATTCCGGCCCGGTGCTGGGCAGCGCGAGAAGCGCGGGGGAGGGCTTGCGCGCCATGCGGCACGGCGCGGCCTTGCCGCCGGCGCAGGCCATGGCCACGCTGCTGCCGGACCGCGCGGCTTTTCCGGGCATGCCGGCCATCATCCTGCAGGGCGATCGCGACGCCGTGGTCGATAAGCGCAACGGCCGCCAGTTGCTGGCGCAGCTGGCGTGGGCCAACGGAGTGGACCTGGACGACAACGCCGGTCCGGAAACCGAAGCGTCGGGCACCGACCGCCACCATCTGCGCATCGATGTGCCGGCCGGCCGCGGCAGCGTCGTGACCTTGTGCGAGGTGCCCGGGCTGGGCCATGCCTGGAGCGGCGGCGACGGCCGCGTACGGTTTCATGCGCGCCACGGGCCCGACGCCGCGCGCCTGATGTGGCAGTTCTTCAAAAGCCGCCGCCGCCTTCCCGCGGCCTCGACCTTGGACGCCTGACGCGGCGTCCGGTTCGGTGGCCGCCCTGGTGAAGCTGCCGCGGCGCGCGGCGCCGTGCCGGCGCAACCGTCCATCCGGTCCTGCGGGCGCCGCATGATTTCAGGCAAAATGGCGGCTATCCCTAAGCCGCGCTTTGTTCATGTCCGACGTCATCGCCCTGATTTTCGATTTCGACGATACGCTTGCGCCCGATAGCACGTCAGGCTTTCTGGACAGCATCGGCGTGGACACGGCCGGCTTCTGGAAGGACCAGGTAGGGCCGCTGTTGTTCGAGCAGGATTGGGACCCGGTGCCCGCCTACCTGTATCGCATGATCCAACTGTCGCGCGCCGGCGCGCACGGCGGTCCCATCACGCGCGACCGCCTGCAGGAATGGGGCGGGCGGCTGCCCCTGCATGACGGCGTGACCACGGTATTCCAACGCCTGCGCGACGCGGTGCGCGAAGCGCAGCCGCAGGTATCGCTGGAGTTCTATTTGATCTCCAGCGGCATCGGCGACGTGGTGCGGTCCACGCCCATCGCGCGCGAGTTCACGGAAATCTGGGCTTCGGAGTTCACCTACGATCAGGATGGCGGCATCGAATTCCCGCGGCGGGTGGTCAGCTTCACCGACAAGACACGCTATCTATTCCATATCCAGAAAGGCATCATCGGACGCGAGTTTCGCAACAAGCCTTTCGAGGTCAACCGCAAGGTGCCCGAGGACCGCTTGCGCGTGCCCTTCGACCAGATGGTCTTCGTGGGCGACGGCTATACCGATATCCCTTGCTTTTCGCTGATACGCGGCGCCGGCGGCATCGCCTTCGGCGTGTGGGATCCGCGCCATCGCGATAAGCGCAGCCGGGCCTGGGGCTTCATCGAGCAGGGCCGCGTGTCCAATCTGAATCACGCCCGCTATGACGAAGACGCCGAGCTCTACCAGTTGCTGGAAGAGGCGGTGACCAGCCTGGCCCACCGCATCGCGTTGAAGTCCCGGGCCTACCGTGGTTGATCCGATTCCGCCCATCCCGCCCATCCCGCCCGTCTCGGCCGAAGATCAGCCGCGGTTCGACGTTGCCATGATGCAGCTGGCCCTGGACCAGGCGCGGGAAGCCTGGCGCGTGGGCGAGGTGCCGGTGGGCGCCGTCGTCGTCGACGCGCAGGGCCAGGTGCTGGGCGCCGGCTACAACCGCACCATCATCGACGCCGATCCCACCGCCCATGCGGAAATCGTCGCGCTGCGCGCGGCGGCGCGGCGCCTGGCCAACTACCGCCTGCCGGGCCTGGCGCTGTACGTCACCCTGGAACCCTGCGTCATGTGCATGGGGGCGATGCTGCATGCGCGGCTGGCGCGCGTATGCTACGGCGCCGCCGATCCCAAGACGGGCGCCTGCGGCAGCGTGCTGGACGTCGGCGCCGTGGCTCAACTCAATCACCACACGTCGTTTCATGGCGGCGTCCTGGCGGAACCGTGCGGCGAGGTGTTGCGACAGTTCTTCCGGGCACGTCGCGTCAAGGAAATCACCCAATGAGCAGCAAGCAAGGCATCTACCTGTTTTCACCGTCTTCCGCCGTGCAGGATCCGGCCGCGCTGGAGCTGGCCCGGCAGCGGCTGGAGGCCGAAGGTTTCAAGACCGTGATCGACCGTGGGGCTGCCGCGCGGCACCAGCGTTTTGCCGGCACGGACGAACAGCGGCTGAAGGCGCTGTCGCGCGCGCTCAAGCAGAAGCTGCCCATCGTCATGGCCACACGCGGCGGGTATGGCCTGGGCCGCCTGCTGCCCATGATCGATTGGAAAGCCGTGGCCGACAGCGGCAAGCGCTTCGTCGGCATGAGCGACTTCACGGTTTTCAACCTGGCGCTGCTGGCGCGGACCGGCGCGGTCAGCTACACCGGCGCGACCGCCGTCTACGATTTCGGCGGCAAGCGCGCGGACGAGCTGACCACGGCTTTGTTCGGCGAGCTGATGCGCGGCGAACTGGAAATCCTCAGCTTCGAAACGCCGGATGCGGATCCCGTGGATTGCCGCGGCATATTGTGGGGCGGTACGCTGGCCATGGTGGCGTCCCTGGTCGGTACGCCGTACATGCCGAAGATCAAGGGCGGCATCCTGTTCCTGGAAGACGTCGGCGAACATCCCTATCGCGTCGAACGGATGCTGACGCAGCTCTGGCAGGCCGGCATCCTGCAGAAGCAGAAGGCCATCGTGCTGGGCCATTTCACCGAATACCGCCTGGCGCCGCACGATGCCGGCTTCGATATGCCGGCCGTGCTGGCGTGGCTGCGCAAGACGGTCAAGGTGCCGGTGCTGACGGGTCTGCCTTACGGGCACATCAGGTCCAAGGCCACGCTGCCGGTAGGGAAGAAGGTCGGGATCGCGACCGAGCCGGGTATGGTGCATCTGGTGCTGGACGAACATGACCATCATCACGAGCATGATCATGGGCATGGCCATGGCGATAGCCGGGCCTATTTCGATCCCGACGCGGCCGACAGCCACGGCGGCCACGATCATGGCCACGATCATGGCCACGAGCAAGCCACGGATGGAAAGCGATCCGGCAAGCCGCGTCGACGTTGAGTCCGATCACGGCTTGGTGATGATCGCCGCGGCGCCGTGATATTCTCCAAGGCTTGAATATCGTTCAGCCAGTGTTCAGAATGCCGCCGGGCGGCGTCGCCAACTTTCCATCCACCAGGAGCTTGCATGCCTCATTCCACACCGCTCATTACGACGATCGTGGGCGGTCTGGTATTGGCCTTCATTCTTGCCGCGGTGGCGGTCCGGCTGAAGCTGCCGCCGCTGATCGGCTACCTGTGCGCGGGGATACTCTGTGGTCCCTACACGCCGGGTTTCACCGCCGACAGCCACCTCGCCAATGAGCTGGCCGAGCTCGGCGTCATCCTGCTGATGTTCGGCGTGGGCCTGCATTTTTCCCTGCGGGATCTGTTGTCGGTCAAGCATATCGCCGTGCCCGGCGCCATCGTGCAGATCGCCGTTGCCACCGCCATGGGGCTGGGGTTGTCATGGATGCTCGGGTGGGGCATGGGCGCGGGCCTGCTGTTCGGCCTGGCCTTGTCCGTGGCCAGCACCGTGGTGCTGATCAAGGCCATGGAAGACAGCAATCTGGTCGAAACCAATGAAGGCCGCATCGCGGTCGGCTGGCTCATCGTGGAAGACCTGGCCATGGTGGCGGCGCTGGTCCTGATCCCGGCGCTGTCCGGCGTGCTGGGCGGCCGCGAACAGAACGGCGACGGCGCGTCCCTGTGGACGATATTGGGGCTGACCGCCCTCAAGGTGGCGGCCTTCGTCGCCATCATGCTGGTGATCGGGCGGCGCGTCATTCCATGGCTGCTGGAACGCGTTGTCTATACCGGCAACCGCGAGCTTTTCCGCCTGGGCGTGCTGGCCTGCGCGCTGGGTGTCGCCTATGGCGCGACGGCGCTGTTCGGCGTGTCCTTCGCGCTGGGCGCTTTCTTTGCCGGCATGGTGATGGCCGAATCCGAATTCAGCCAGCGCGCGGCGGACGAATCGCTGCCCCTGCGCGACGCGTTTTCGGTCTTGTTCTTCGTGTCGGTGGGCATGCTGTTCGACCCGATGGTGCTGATACGCGATCCGTGGGGCGTACTGGGCACTTTCCTGATCATCCTGGTCGGCAAGTCGATCGCGTCGTATGTCATCGTGCGGGCTTTTCGTCATCCCAAGCTGACGGCCTTGACCATCTCCGCCAGCCTGGCCCAGATCGGCGAGTTTTCCTTCATCCTGGCCGGGCTGGGCGTCAGCCAGGAAATCCTGCCCAAGGCCGGGCAGGATCTGGTGCTGGCCGGCGCCATTCTGTCCATCCTGGCCAATCCGCTGCTGTTCAACGCGCTGGACCGCTACCGGGCCAAGCTGGAGCACGCCCGCGTGCGGCCGGAAGAGCCCGATCCCGGCGTATAGCGCGGGCCCGGGGGCGTCATGCCCCGGGTAGTCCGCCGGCCCAGGATGGGCCGAATCCCAGTCCGCCACCCGGGGCCGGCGCGCCAGCTGGGGGCAGCGCCCCGGTATCGGTACCGTTCTCGCCATGACGCGCTTTCCCCGACGGGTTGGACGATTCGTGCACCAGCACCTTGGTCGCCGCCACGGCGTCCGGCGCCGTCAGCATGAAGGTATCGACCAGCGCCGCGATCCGCATGTCCAGCGAGTCCGGTTCGGACAGCCCGTGCACGAAGCCGATGCGCCAGGCCTCGCCGGCGCTGAAGGTTTCGCCCGTCAGGAACCAGCGTGTCGCGTCCCGCGGGCTCATGGCCCGCAACACGTAGGGCGCGATGATGGAAGGAATCAGTCCCAGCCGTGTTTCCGGCAGCGCGAAACTCGCCTGCGACGATGCGATCGCGATGTCGCAGGCGGCGGCCAATCCCATGCCCAGCCCCAGGCAGGCGCCGTGCAGGCGCGCGATGGTCGGCTTGGGGCAGCGGTATATCGTTTCGAGCATGGCCGCGCAGGCCTGGGCATCGGCGCGGATCGCCGCTTCGCCCGCCTGCGCGCTTTCGCGTATCCAGGATTCATCGGCGCCGCAGCAAAAGGCGATGCCGCGCGCGGCCAGGACGATGGCGCGGACCTGGCTGTTGCCGGCCAGGCTGGCATAGGTCGCCCGCAGTTCCTCGACCATCTGCGCATCCATGGCGTTGCGCACGTCCGGTCGGGACAGCCACACCAGCGCGGCCTGGGGCTTGTGTTCGATTTCCAGCGTCTGCAGCATGATGTGGCCCTCTTCGATGCCTGCCAGCCCCGCGCCGGCGGCCCGGATCTTGTCCGGGGAGGCGGCCGTTGGACCGGCGGCGTCTTCGCGGCATCGGTCCGTTGCGCTCTCGCTCGCATTACATCCCCGTTGCCGTGCCTTGACAATCAGCGGATGGGGATTAAGCCAAAGATCGCCGTCCCTGCCGCGTCGGGGACGGATAAGGGACGTTTTGCGCCATGCTCGTCCCGCGCGGGCACCGCGGCCGGCGGGCCGGAAATGCCGCTGAATGCGGCAACAGGTACACTGACAGGTTTCGTTTCGCCCTTTGCAGACTCAACGTGATATCCACAGCCAATCTAACCATCCAGTTCGGCCCCAAGCCGCTATTCGAGAACGTCAGCGTCAAGTTCGGGGACGGCAACCGGTATGGACTGATCGGGGCCAACGGATCCGGCAAGTCCACCTTCATGAAGATCATCGGCGGCGACCTCGAGGCGTCGGCGGGTAGCGTGTCGCTGGAACCCGGCATGCGCCTGGGCAAGCTGCGCCAGGACCAGTTCGCCTTCGAGGACCAGCGCGTGCTGGATGTGGTCATGATGGGCCATACCGATATGTGGGCGGCCATGTCCGAGCGCGACGCCATCTATGCGAACCCCGATGCGTCGGAAGAAGACTACATGCGCGCCGCCGACCTGGAGGCCAAATTCGCCGAATACGACGGCTACACGGCCGAGGCGCGCGCCGGCGAGCTGCTGCTGGGACTGGGCATCGCCGTCGACCAGCACAACCAGCCGATGCGCGAGATCGCGCCCGGCTGGAAGCTGCGCGTGCTGCTGGCGCAGGCGCTGTTTTCCAATCCGGACGTGCTGCTGCTGGACGAGCCGACCAACAACCTGGACATCAACACGATCCGCTGGCTTGAAGACGTGCTGAACGGCTACCAGAGCACGATGATCATCATCAGCCACGACCGCCATTTCCTGAACCAGGTCTGCACCCACATGGCCGACCTGGATTACCGCGAAATCCGCGTCTATCCCGGCAATTACGACGACTATATGCTGGCCTCCACGCAGGCCCGCGAGCGGCTGTCGGCCAACAATGCCAAGGCCAAGGAGCGCATCGCCGAGCTGCAGGACTTCGTGCGCCGCTTCGCCGCCAACAAGTCCAAGTCGCGCCAGGCCACGTCGCGGCTCAAGCAGATCGACCGCATCAAGGCCGATCAGGTCGAGGTCAAGCCGTCCTCGCGCCAGAATCCGTATATCCGCTTCGAGCAGAACAAGGTCATGCACCGCCTGGCGGTGACCGTCGAGAACGTGTCCAAGGCCTACGACGCGCCCGTCATTCGCGATTTTTCCGCGATGGTGGACGCCGGCGAGAAGATCGCCATCGTCGGCGCGAACGGCGTGGGCAAGACCACGCTGCTGCGCATGCTGGCGGGCGATCTGCAACCGGACGCCGGGTCCATCAAATGGTCGGAGAACGCCGACCTGGGCTACATGGCGCAGGACGTCTCCGACCAATTCCAGCAGCAAGACATCAACCTGTTCGACTGGATGGAAGATTACCGGCAGGCCGGTGACGACGATCAATCGGTGCGGTCGGTGCTGGGGCGCCTGCTGTTTTCGGCGGACGATCTGCCCAAGGCGCCCAAGGTGCTGTCCGGCGGCGAAAAGAACCGCATGACCTTCGGCCGCCTGATGCTGGGTCGCCACAACGTGCTGCTGCTGGACGAGCCCACCAACCACCTGGACATGGAATCGATCGAGTCGCTGCAGTTCGCCCTGGAGAAATACCAGGGCACGCTGTTCTTCGTCTCGCACGACCGCGAGTTCGTGTCCGGACTGGCGACGCGCGTGATCGAGATCCTGCCGGGCGGGGAGATCGTCGATTATCGCGGCGGCTACGAGGATTACTTGGCGTCGCGCGGCGTCGACGTCTGAGGCCGGGGGGGCCTGCGCCGCGGCTGTTGCGGTACACTAGGGAAAACCCTCGGTTGTTGCCCCTGCCACCGTAATATGTCCGCCGCCACCGCCAGACCCGGCCGCCCGCCCACCGCCTTCGCCGTCACGCTGCAAGTCGTTTCCATCGTCTTTTTCACCTTCCTGTGCTACCTGATCATCGGCCTGCCGATGGCGGTCCTGCCGGGATACGTCCATGGCGACCTGGGCTACGGTTCCGTGCTGGCGGGCCTGGTGATCAGCGTCCAGTACGTCGCCACGCTGCTGAGCCGTTCGCACGCCGGGCGCATGGCGGATACCGTGGGGCCCAAGCAGACGGTGTTGATCGGACTGGCGGCCTGTATGGCCAGCGGGGTGTTCCTGCTGCTGGCCTATTTTCTGGCCGATAAGCCGGCGCTGAGCCTGGCGGCGCTGCTGATCGGGCGCCTGGTGCTGGGATTCGGCGAAAGCTGGGTCGGCACGGGCAGCATCACCTGGGGCATAGGCCGCGTCGGCGCCGCCCATACGGCCAAGGTGATTTCCTGGAACGGCATCAGTACCTATGGGGCCCTGGCCATCGGCGCGCCGCTGGGCGTGCAGTTGCAATCGCATTGGGGCTTCGGCGCCGTGGGTGGCGCGGTGCTGGTGGCCGGCTTGCTGGGGCTGGCGCTGGCCGCGCCCCGCGCCCGCGTGGCCGTGGTGGGCGGCACGCGCATGGCTTTCTCGCAGGTGGTGGCGCGGGTGTTGCCGCATGGCATGGCCTTGGGGCTGGCGTCGGTGGGCTTCGGCTCGATTGCTGCCTTCGTCACGCTGTACTACGCCTCTCACCACTGGGATGGCGCGGCGTTGTCGCTGAGCGTGTTCGGTTGCTTTTTCATAGGCGCGCGCCTGTTGCTGGGTAGCACCATCGGCCGCTTCGGCGGCTTCCGGGTCGCCATCGCATCCATCAGCGTGGAGATCGCCGGCCTGTTGCTGTTGTGGCTGGCCGCCGCGCCGTGGATGGCGCTGGCCGGGGCGGCGTTGACAGGCTTCGGTTTTTCGCTGGTCTTCCCGTCCGTCGGAGTGGAGGCCGTGAATCGCGTGCCCGCCGGCAACCGGGGCGCGGCCCTGGGCGCGTATTCGGCTTTCCTCGATCTGTCGCTGGGTATCACCGGACCGGTGGCCGGCTTGATCGTGACCGGTTTCGGCTACCCGGCGATCTTCCTGTTCGCCGCCCTGGCGGCGACTATCGCAATATGTATCGCGCTGGCGCTGCAGCGCCGCGCGCGCGCCGCGGTGTCGGAAGCCCAGGCCCTGGCATCCGGCGGGCAGGCGGTCGCGCCATCGCCGGCCGCGTCGGGTGCTTCGGCCGGGGCCGCTACGCACGCCGTGGCGGGCGCCGGCCAGCCCTTGCCGGCGGGCGGCGACTGAGATGGCCAGCACGCTGGCCGCGCCGCATGCTTACCGGGAAACGATCAAGAAAAGCGTTTTCCTGGCGCATGCCGGGCCGGCCGGCGACGTCGATGCGGCGATGGCCTTCATCGCGGCGCATTCGGACCCCGGCGCCACGCACAACTGCTGGGCTTACCGTATCGGCGCGGCCTACCGTTTCAGCGATGACGGCGAACCGGGCGGTACCGCCGGCCGCCCCATGCTGCAGGCAATCGAAGGACAGGATTGCGACCGCGTCGCGGTTGTGGTGACGCGCTGGTACGGTGGCATCAATCTGGGCACCGGCGGGCTGGCGCGGGCCTATGGCGGCGCGGCCGCCAACTGCCTGCGCCTGGCGCCGCGCGTGGAGATCATCGACACCGTGACCGCGCGCTGCGCATGCGCCTATGCCGACTTGCAGCATCTGAAGGCCCGCCTGGCGCAGGCCGGCGCGGTGATCACGGATGAGACATTCGATGCGCAGGGCGTGACGCTGGCGCTGTCGGTGCCCAGGCATACGCTGGACGGCTTGAACGCCTGGTTCGTCAACTTCACGCGAGGCCAGGGCGCGCTGCGCGTCGACGCGCAACGCGAGTGATGGACGAGGGCCGATCAGGCCTGGTTGCCCTCGGCGTCCTGGCCTTGCTGTGCCGCGGCGATGTCCTGATGCACCTTTTCCATGTCGAGTTCCTTCACCTTGGTCAGCAATTCATTCAGCTGGCCGGCCGACAGCGCGCCCGGCTGCGAGAACAGCAGAACCTGTTCGCGGAACACCATCAGGGTGGGGATGGAGCGGATGCCCAGCGCGCCGGCCAGCTCCTGCTCGACGTCCGTATTCACTTTGGCAAAGGTTACGTCGGGATGCTCGTCGGAGGCCTTTTCGAACACGGGCGCGAAGCCGCGGCACGGCCCGCACCATGGCGCCCAGAAGTCGACGATCAACGTGCCTTCCGGCTTGATGGCTTCCTGGAAGGATTCCTTGTTCAGTTCGACGATGCTCATTCGATACGTCCTTGCCACGTCATGCGCGGCGCATGCGAGCCCCCGCGGGCTCTGGGTGATAGGCCGGCGCCGGGCGGCGCGGCCATGGTGGTACTACGGCGCTATCGCATTAAACCTTGCTGGTTAAGCCTTGCTATTGCGCAACGGCCGTGCCGCTTGTCGTCCTTTGCGGCGCCGCCGACTGCTTGATCGACGCCACGATTTCGTAGGAGCGCAGGCGGTCCGCCGGGTCGTAGAAGTCGGATACGATCATGACCTCGTCGGCCTGCGTGCGCGCGATCAGCGATTCCAGTTCGCGCTTGACGGTCTCGGGGCCGCCGACGATGGCCGCGCCCAGGCGCTGCTGGACGGCGGCTTGTTCCCATTGGTCCCATAGCCCGGACATATCGTCCACCGGCGGCTGCAGCTGCAGGCGGTGTCCGCGCACCACGGACAGGAATTTCTGCTGCTGCGTGGTGGCCTGCCGCCGGGCTTCCGCATCCGTATCGGCCGCGATGATGGGCACGCCTATCATGGCATAAGGCCGCTCCAGGACATCCGAAGGCTGGAACAGGTGACGATACAGCTGCATGGCCGCCATGCCTTCCGGCGAAAAATGCCCGGCGAAGGAGAAGGGCAGGCCCAGCTGCGCCGCCAGGCGCGCGCTGAAGTCGCTGGACCCCAGCAGCCAGATGGGCACGTTCAAGCCTTCGCCCGGTACGGCGCGTACCGCCTGCGTGGGATGCGCGGGCCGGAAATACGCGCGCAGCTCTTCCAGCTGCGTGGGGAAATTCATGCCGCTGCGCGGGTCGCGTCCCAGGGCGCGCTGCGTCAGGCCGTCGCTGCCGGGCGCGCGGCCCAGGCCCAGGTCGATGCGGCCGGGAAACAGGGATTCCAGGGTGCCGAACTGTTCCGCGATGATCAGCGACGCGTGGTTGGGCAGCATGACCCCGCCGGAACCCACGCGGATCGTATGGGTATGCGCGGCCACATGGCCAATCAATACCGCGGTCGCGCTGCTGGCGATACCGTTGATGTTGTGGTGCTCGGCCAGCCAGAAGCGGTTGTAGCCCAGGGCCTCGACGTGCCTGGCCAGCTCGACGGTGTTGCGGAAGGCGTCCGCGGCGGTGCGGCCCTGCGCGATGGGCGCAAGGTCCAGGACCGAAAGCGGTATTTCTGACAGGGGTTTCATGGGTTTCCTCACGCCATATACATGGGGCAGTGTATCGGCGATTTCAACCGTCCGGCCTAGCAACCTTGCCGCCGGCCGGGTTGTACGGGGTGACGGCGGGCGTGGGAAATGCGTAGACTCGCGGCCATGATTCCGATCTCAAACACCCTTTTCCTGGACGAACGCGAAGTCGAGTTCAGCATGATCCGCGCCCAGGGGGCGGGCGGACAGAACGTCAACAAGGTGTCGAGCGCCGTGCACCTGCGGTTCGATATCCGGGCCTCGTCCCTGCCGGACCCGATCAAGCAAGCCCTGCTGGATAGCGGCGACAGGCGCATCACCAAGGATGGCGTGGCCGTCATCAAGGCGCAGACGCATCGCAGCCAGGACAAGAATCGCGAGGAAGCGATCGCGCGCCTGGCGGGCATGATCGCCGCCGCCGCGCGGCCGGTAATACCGCGCAAGGCCACGCGGCCCACGCGCGCCTCCCAGCAGCGCCGCGTGCAGCGCAAAGTACGGCACGGGCAGGTCAAGCTGCTGAGAGGAAAAGTGCCGGACGGCAGTTGAGGCGCCGCCCCGCGGGGCTCACGCCCTTATTGCCATTCGAAGCCGATACGGGCGTGCGAGCCCTTGCTGACCGTGGCCTGGCGCGTCATCGCTTTGCCGTTATAGGTCGACGTGATCTTGTACGTGCCGGGTGGCAGTTTGACCAGCAGGTACGGGCCGCTGGTGGTGGTCTGCAAAACTATCGCGCCCTTGCTGTCCGTAATGGTGATCGGCACGTCGGCGGCGTAGGCATTCTGGCCATCCAGGTGCTGCGCGAACACCATGGACAGCGAATAGTCTTTTTCGGCGGCCTTCATGGACGTCGATTCGTCCAGGCCGATGCCGCCGGACACGTACTGGATGTTGCCAACCTGCTGTACGGGCGGCATATCGGCATATGCGACGGAGAGCCCGGCGCCGAACATAAGCATCGCAGCCAGCGAGCGGCGGAAACGGATTGTTTTCATCATTCTGCTCCTATGAAAAATCATAAGCGTCCCTTAGCCCGGGACCGGGCGCGCGGCGGGTTCGCGATGGCTTTACACCCGCACATGCCCCCGCGCATAGCTTTGAGTCGTTGCAAGCGTTGAAGTTTCGTATGTCAGCAATCGCGGCTCGGTATAGCAAGATACCTGCCCGTAAGAACGGGCTCGATGATGAAAGTCAAAAAGCGTGTGCCAAGGCGGGCGGCGGTGCGCGCCACCGATCGGAAGCGTCTAGTTCGCCGCCGTCCTGGCGGTGCCTGCGATGTTGAACACCGGTTCGATCAGTATGTCGACAGGGCCGGGGCAGGCCTTCGATCAGAGTGATCCCAGGTCCCAGTTCGAACGTCCCGCCGGCGCGCCGTCCGGCGCGAAGCGCCGTTCGTACAGCGCGCAGTGATCCGTGCCGATGGTCATGATCGTGGACGATCGCGTCCCGTAGGTCAGCCCCACGATGAAGGCGCTGCTGAGAAAACGCTCGCGCTCCAGGCCGACGCCGGTGTCCGGCAGTTCGGCGTCCAGGGCCACGGAACGGTCGCCCAGCGCATCGAACAGCGCTTCGATGTCGGGCGATGGCGCGGTGCGCAGGATGTCGGTAAAGGCGGCCTTGGTGCGGGCCAGCTTGGGCCAGGGCGTGTCGAGCAAGTGGTTGGACAAGGCGTAGATGCCGGGGCCCAGATGGCGCGGCGCCGAGCCGCGATTGCTGTAGTAGCAGACGTCGCCGCGATCGCCGACGATCAGGTTGAAGCCGTTGTAGTCGGCGCCGACGGCGGCGATTCCAGCGATGTAGTCCGATGGCGTGGCATCGCCGCGCAGGAAATCCTCCACCAGCTTGCCGCGCGATGGCGCGCCGGGCCGGATGCTCATGGGATCGCGATAGTTGGTGACCAGCGCATGGCGCCCGCCGCGCGTCATTCCCATCCAGGTACCGCCGGACTGCAGGTCGCGGCCGGCGATGATGCGCGGGTCGTCCTTCCATGGCGCGGCGGCGGCGGTGGGGCGCGCGTGGTATTCGTCGCGGTTGGCGGCGACCAGCACGGGTATGCCGGGGAGTACGTCGATGGCAAGAACCGCCAGGCACATGGTCGCTGTTCAGTCCGTGCGGGAGAGGGCCGCGTCCGCGGCAACGCCACCATCGCGCGTGAAGCCGGCAGTCCTTGGGCGCACCAAGGCTAGGTAGTCGCGCGCCTGCATGACGATGGAGGCATCCAGGCGGCCGGCATTGAACACGATCTCGTCATAACGGGTGCCCAGTGTTTCGTCCACCAGCAGTGTGAGCGCATCGTCGAAGACGAAAGGCGGGATGGCGCCGATCTCGCAGCCGGTCAGTTCGCGCGCCAGATCGCGCGAGGCCAGCGATGCCTTCTTGCCGCCGGCCGCGCGCGCGATGGCTTCCAGGTCGGCCTGGCGGTCGGCGGGGAAAACGGCCAGCACATGGGCGCGTTGCGTGGACGAGAGCTTGACGCGGCATACCAGCGCCTTGGCGCCCTGGCCGACCGCGGTGCCGCGTATCGCGGCCACGGCCTCGGAACGGCCTTCGGCGGCATGCCGCAGCAGGCGGTAGCTGACGCCCGCATCGTCCAGCAGGGCTTTCAATCGATCATGAACGGACACGCCGGCCGATACCGATGGCGGTGACGATCCCATTGCCGACGCTGACTCCGGTGTCGGCGCCGATGGTTTCGGCCCCGCACCGGCGGTACCCGCGGTATCACGCGAGAGCGTATCAGCGGACGGAGTCGCCGAATCGGTATTCATGGGTCAGCGTATCCAGCTTGGATTTCAGTTCGGCGGACAGTTTGTAGTCGACCGCGGCCAGGGTGTCGTCCAACTGCTCCGGCTTGCTGGCGCCCAGCAGCGGCGCGGTGATGACCGGGTTGGCCAGCACCCATGCCATCGCCAGCGTGGTCAGCGACACGCCGGCTTCCTGGGCAATGCCGCGCAGGGTCTCGACGGTTTCGAAGGACCTGTCGTTCCAATAGCGATCCTGGTAGCGGCCCGCCGCGGTGCCCAGCGTAAAACGCGTGCCTTCCGCCGGTTTGCTGTCGGGCCGGTGCTTGCCCGTCAGCAGGCCGCCGGCCAGCGGGTTGTAGGGAATCACCGCCAGGCCTTCGGCCTGGCAAAGGGGCAGCAGCTCGCGTTCGATCTCGCGGAACAGCAGGCTGTAGCGCGGCTGCACCGAGGTGAACCGGGTCAGGTGCCGCACGTCCGAGCGGCCCAGCGCCGTCGCCAGCCGCCAGGCCAGGAAGTTCGACACACCGATGTAGCGCGCGCGACCGGACTTGACGATGACGTCCAGCGCTTCCAGGGTTTCATCCAGCGGCGTGGATTCGTCGTCGGAATGCAGTTGGTACAGGTCGACGTAATCCGTCTGCAGGCGCTTGAGCGACGCATCGATCGCGTCCAGCAGATGCTTGCGGGAGGCGCCGCGTTGCCATTCTTCCGGGCCCATCACGCCCACCGCCTTGGTGGCCAGGATGAAGCTCGAGCGCTTGCCCGTCAGCCAGCGGCCGACGATTTCTTCTGTGCGTCCGGCGGTTTCCGGCGTGCCGCCCAGGGGATAGACGTCGGCGGTATCCAGGAAATTGATGCCCGCGTCGGCGGCCTTGTCCAGGATGCGGCCGGCCAGCGCTTCGTCGGTCTGCAGGCCGAAGGTCATGGTGCCTAACGCAAGACGGGATACCTTCAGGCCGGTGCGGCCGAATTGAATCTTGGGGATGGACATCGCGTTCTCCGGATCGATGCGCCGCGCGGGCGTATTCAGCAGGATGCAAGCGGGCCCCGCGCGAAAGCGGGTCCGCCGCGGACCGCGAAGATTCTACGCCCGATGTTCCGCGATGTCGCCGTATTGGCCCTATGCAGCCAATTGGTACTGTTGCGCCGTGCGTTCGAAGTCCGCGACCGTGCGGCGCTGCCAGGCGGCATCGTGGTTCAACTCTTCGGCCAGGATGCGGGCCACCTCGGGCGCGGCGCGCAAGGCGGCGGCGCTGTCGAGGAAGAGCGCGCGGTTGCGGCGGGCCAGCACGTCTTCCACGCTGCGCGCCAGTTCGAAGCGCGCGGCGAAGCGCACGTGGGCTTCGCTCAG
Source organism: Bordetella sputigena (assembly GCF_965137885.1). Lineage (NCBI taxonomy): Bacteria > Pseudomonadati > Pseudomonadota > Betaproteobacteria > Burkholderiales > Alcaligenaceae > Bordetella > Bordetella sputigena. The sequence continues at coordinate 293,449 of NZ_CBCSCA010000005.1, read as the reverse complement.
TCCGCTGGACGGCACCAGCAAGCGATCCGCGCCGGGCAGGGCGCGCAACTGCGGCAGATCGCTGCCGTAGTAGGCGTCGGGCGTGCCGGGCCGCGCCATGCCGGCCGGCGCGCCGGGCGCCCCGTGCAGCGGCAGGTCCTGCGTGCGGCAGGGGGCGTAAGGCAACAACTGTTCGCGCGTCGCCAGATCCATGACGTCCTGCGCCATGCGGCGATAGGTGGTCCATTTGCCGCCGGTGACGGTGATCATGCCCCCCGGCGACATCACGATAGTGTGCTCGCGCGACAGCGATTTGGTGGCGCCGGCGCCGCTGGCCTTCACCAGCGGACGCAGTCCGCTCCACACGCTGGTCACGTCGGCGCGCGTGGGTTTGCGGCTCAGGTAGCGTCCGGCGGTGGCCAGGATGAAATCGACGTCCTGGCGGCTGGCGTCGGGCTCCAGCGGCAGGTCCGCCCGCGGCGCGTCGGTGGTGCCGACGATGGTGTGGCCGTTCCACGGCACCACGAACAGCACGCGGCCGTCATCGGTCTTGGGAATCAGGATGGCGTTGTCGCCCGGCAGGAAATCGCGTGGCAGGGTCAGGTGCACGCCCTGGCTGGGCGCGACCATGCCCGGGGCGGAGCGGTCTTCCATGCGGCGGACTTCGTCGACCCACACCCCCGTGGCGTTGATCACGCATTTCCCGCGCAGCACGAAGGTGGTATCGCTGAGGATATCGCGCGCCGTGACGCCATCGATGCGTCCATTGCTTTGGTTCAGCCCGGTGACGCCCATGTAGTTCACCGCCATGCCGCCCAGGTCGAACAGCGTGCGCATCAGCGACGTCGCCAGCCGTGCGTCGTCGAACTGGCCGTCGTAGTACAGCACGCCGCCGCGCAGCCGGTGGCCATTGATCTGCGGGGCGAGCGTCGGCGCGTCGGCCAACGCTTGCGACCGCGACAGCAGGCGGCTGGCGCGCAGATTCAGGCGACCGGCCAGCAAGTCATACATCTTCAGCCCTATGCCATAGAAGGGCTGGTCGAGCAGGCCGTACGCCGGTACGACGAAACCCAGCGGCCACACCACGTGCGGCGCATTGTGGCCCAGCAGGCCGCGCTCGTGCAGGGCTTCGCGCACCAGGCTGATATTGCCCTGCGCCAGATAGCGTACGCCGCCATGCACCAGCTTGGTGGCGCGGCTGGACGTGCCCTTGGCGAAGTCCGCGGCCTCGACCAGCAGGGTACGGTAGCCGCGCGCTGCCGCATCGACGGCGGTGCCCAGGCCGGTCGCGCCGCCGCCGATAACGATGACGTCCCAGGGCTGGGCGGAATCCAGCTGGCCGAGCAGGCGTTCGCGGGAGGGGGGCGTAATGGCACGTGGGGCTGTCATGGCTGGGGTTGATGCGTGGATGGGTCGAAGGTGATTTCACAGCGCACGCCGGCGTCGCGCAGGACGCCGCTGATGGCGTCGGGCATGGGCTGATCGGTGAACAGGCGGTCGATGCGTGAAACGTGCGCGACTTCCACCATGGCCTGGCGTTCGAACTTGCTGCGGTCGGCGGCCAGCCAGACCTCGCGCGATTGTTCGATGATGGCGCGCGATACGCTGACCTCGCGCAGGTCGTAGTCGCGCAGGGTGCCGTCGGGCTCGATGCCGGAGATGCCGATCAGCCCGATGTCCACCTTGAAGCGGCGGATGAAGTCGATGGCGGCGTCGCCGACGATGGCGCGGTCGCTGGCGCGCATCAGGCCGCCGGCGACGATCACTTCGCACTCCGGGTTGCCCGCCAGGATGTCCGCCACGTGCAGGTTGTTGGTGATAACGCGCAGCCCGCGATGGCGCAGCAGGGCGCGGGCAATGGCTTCGGTGGTCGTGCCGATGTTCAGCATCAGCGAGCAGCCGTCGGGGACCTGGGCCGCGACGGCTTCGGCGATGCGCCGCTTGCCGTCCGCGTTCACGGCCTGGCGCTGCTGGTAGGCGATGTTTTCCGTGGTGGACGGCGCGGGGACCCGGACGCCGCCGTGAAAGCGCGCCAGCAGGCCGGCGTCCGCCAGCAAGGCGACGTCGCGGCGGACGGTTTGCAGCGTCACACCGAAGCGCTGCGCGAGCGCTTCTATGGTGGCCGTGCCGTCCTCGCGCACGGCATCCACCAGGGCGATCTGGCGGGGGTTCAGGTTCATGGAATGATCATAAGCGAACAAAAACGAAAATAAAAGATGTATATCGCGCCTTTGGTTGAGGGAATCGAAAATAATCGAAAATCGCGCTGCGCCCGCGATTGTTACTTTCACGCGCAGTCGCAAAACGGGCCGCGCCCAGGCCTTCGCTTCATGGCGCGGGCGCGCCCGCATCAAGGGCCGTGCCCGGGGCCGCGTCCCTGTGACCGACTGCCTCGATTTGATACGTACAGCGACGAATCGGATCGCCGCCGCCCCTTATGCTGCGGGACTGCTTCCTTCCGCCATGTGGTTGGGTTGACGGAGCCGGCCCTTCGGCGGGTATGATCGCCGGATAAATTGCGCCGGCTTTTCCGCGTTTCATGACGCGGTGATGACCGCCCCGATGGACTGCCGGACGCATATCGGTGCCACGGCGCCGCGACAGATTTACTCATTACTAAATCAGGAGATAGCCAATGAATCGACCCCTGGATGGACTCGTCGCCGCGCTCAACGTGCCGGCCTATGTTCGGCACCGTAGACTCGTCGATTGGGTCGGGGAATTCGTGGCGCTGGCCAAGCCGGATCGCGTTGTCTGGTGCGATGGCTCGCAGGAAGAATACGACCGCCTGTGCGAACAGATGGTCCAGGCCGGCACGCTGCGCCGGCTGAACCCGGAAAAGCGCCCGAATTCATATCTGGCATGGTCCGATCCCGGCGACGTCGCGCGAGTGGAAGACCGCACTTTCATCTGCACGGAAGACAAGGCCGATGCCGGCCCGAACAACAACTGGGCGGCGCCGGCGGAAATGCGCGCAACGCTGAACAAGCTGTTCGACGGCTCGATGCGCGGCCGCACGCTGTACGTCGTGCCGTTTTCCATGGGACCGCTGGGCTCGCCGATTTCGCACATCGGCGTGGAGCTGACCGACAGCCCCTACGTCGTCGTCAGCATGCGCATCATGACCCGCATGGGCAGCAAGGTATACGACATCCTGGGCGACGACGGCGAATTCGTGCCGTGTGTCCACACCGTGGGCGCCCCCTTGGCGGAAGGGCAGGCCGACGTGCCGTGGCCCTGCAATCCGACCAAGTACATCGTCCATTACCCCGCCACCCGCGAGATCTGGAGTTACGGTTCGGGCTACGGCGGCAACGCGCTGCTGGGCAAGAAGTGCTTCGCGCTGCGCATCGCATCGACGATGGGCCGCGACGAGGGCTGGCTGGCCGAACACATGCTGATCCTGGGCGTGACCTCGCCGGAAGGGCGCAAGCACCATGTGGCGGCGGCCTTCCCGTCGGCCTGCGGCAAGACGAATTTCGCCATGCTGATCCCGCCGGAAGGGCTGAACGGCTGGAAGGTTTCGACGATCGGCGACGACATTGCCTGGATCAAGCCCGGCAAGGACGGCAAGCTGCACGCGATCAATCCGGAAGCCGGCTATTTCGGCGTGGCGCCCGGCACGGGCGAGAAGACCAATCCCAACGCCATGGCGACGCTGCGCGCCAACTGCATCTTCACCAACGTCGCGCTGACCGATGACGGCGACGTCTGGTGGGAAGGCATGACCGAGCAGGCCCCCGCGCACCTGATCGACTGGCAGGGCCAGGACTGGACTCCGCAGATCGCCAAGGAAACCGGCCGCAAGGCCGCGCATCCGAACGCGCGCTTCACCGCGCCGGCCTCGCAGTGCCCGTCCATCGACCCCGAATGGGAGAACCCCCAGGGCGTGGTGATCGACGCCTTCATCTTTGGCGGCCGCCGCTCCACCACCGTGCCGCTGGTGACGGAAGCGCGCAATTGGGAAGAGGGCGTCTACATGGCGGCCACCATGGGTTCGGAGACCACCGCCGCGGCCGCCGGCCAGCAAGGCGTGGTGCGGCGCGATCCCTTCGCCATGCTGCCGTTCTGCGGCTACAACATGAGCGACTACTTCCAGCATTGGCTGAGCCTGGGCGAGAAGCTGCGCCAGACCGGCGCCACGCTGCCGCGCTTCTACTGCGTCAACTGGTTCCGCAAGGGGCCGGACGGCAAGTTCGTGTGGCCGGGTTTCGGCGACAACATGCGCGTGCTGAAGTGGATGCTGGAGCGCATCGAAGGCAAGGCTGGCGGCCAGGAGCACGTCTTCGGCGTGACGCCGCGCTACGAGGACCTCGATTGGAAGGGCATGGATTTCAGCGCCGAGAAGTATGCACTGGTGTCGTCCATCGACAGCGCGGCCTGGCGCGATGAGCTGGCGCTGCATGGTGAGCTGTTCACGCAACTGGCGGAGCGCCTGCCCAAGGCCCTGCCGGCCACCAAGCAGCGCATCGAGGAGCGCCTGGCGGCCTGAGCCTGACGCCGGCGGTTCGCCGCCATAAAGCCCACGGGGCCTCGCATCGGCAAGATACGAGGCCCCGTGGCTTTTCAGGTCACGCGATGGTTGGCGGGTCAGTCGTCCAGATCGAGGTCGTCATCGTCCTCATCCTCGTCTTCCTCATCCTGCTCCAGCGCGTCGTAGCCCTTCCAGGTGATGCGCCATATGGCGTCCTGGCCGGCGGTGCTCTCGGTCAGCTTCTTGGCCAGGCCGGCATCGGCCAGAAGTTCCAGATGGTGTATGACCGCGTCCGGCGTGGCGCCGTCAATATCGAGCTCTTGCACGGCAGCCGTCACGTCGCGTCCGCTCAGGACGGCGGCCTCTGCGTCCCGGAAGGCGCCCAGGATGGATACGACCAGATCGAAATTGCGTTGCATGGCGATACCTCACAGGTTGGCGCGCCGCGGCGGCGCACCTGCAACGTTAACAGATGGTCGCTCAACCGGGCAGCAGGCATTCGCGGCAAGGCGTCAGCGCAACGTGCGCATCGCGGATCATGAAGTTGACCAGCGTGGTGGACACGCCCAGGTCGCGCGCGATGTCGCGCTGGGTGTGGCCCTCGATGCGGTACAGCTCGAAGGCGCGGCGCGTGCGCGCCGATAGGCCCGCGAGCGCGGCATTGGCCATGGCCAGGGCCTGCCGGCTGATGGCCAGATCGTCGGCGCCGTTGGCCGCCATCACGTGCTCGCCGTCCTCTTCTTCGGTGAACAGGCGGTTTTCCAGCGCGCGGCGGCGATGGTAGTCGATGGCCAGGTGGCGCACGGTCTGGAACAGATACGCGACCGGCTCGCGTATGGTGGCCAGCGGCGGTCCTTCGAGCAGTTTCAAGTAGGTGTCCTGCACGACGTCGTCGGCCAGCTCCACTGACCCCAGGATGCGCAGCGCGGTGCGCAGCAGCCTGGGCTGGTGAATGATGTACAGCGCCGCCAGCGAATCGGCGGCCGGGGTCTCTTTCAGCATGGATACTCCTTGCGGATACGCTCGGGATGCCCGGCTCGCGATACCCTGCATGCGTCAGAAGCGGTAGGCCGCGGTGGCCATGACCGTTCTGTCTATGCCGTATCGGCAGTTGAGCCGGTCGTTGCGACAGACCACCGTCTCTTTATTCGTCAGATTGGTCACATCGACGGAGAACCGCCATGCGCCCGTCTCGTAGCCCAGCGACGCATCCAGCATCGTCGCGGGTGGGTTCTTCATCGTGTTCTGGACATCCACCCAGGTGGTGCCTACGTAGCGCAGGCCCAGCGCGGCACGCCACCCTTGGGCATAACCCTCGGTAAAGCGGTGCTGCAGCCATAGCGATGCCATGTGCCGCGGCGTGACTATGGGCGTTTTGCCCTGGCCGCCGTCATTGCTGCGCAGATTGGTGACGTCGTTATAGGTGTAGGCGGCCAGGATGTCCCAGTTGCGTGCCAGCGTGGCCTTGGCCTGCAGTTCCAGGCCGCGCGAGCGCACTTCGCCGGCCTGCACGTTGAACCCGTCGTGCAGGGGATCCGGCGTCAGGCTGTCGCGTTGGCGCAGGTCGAATACCGCGATGGTGTAGAGCGCATCCGTATCGGGCGGCTGCACCTTGAGGCCGGCTTCGTACTGCCGCGCCTTGGCCGGGGTGAACGGCGTGCCGGCATAATCGACGCCGGGCTGCGGCATGAAGGACGTGGCGTAGCTGAGGTACGGCGACACGCCCGGCACGATCTCATAGGCCAGTCCGGCGCGCCCGCTGAAGGCGTTGTCGCGCTGCCGGGTGCGGCTGTCCTGGAGATGGTCGACGGTTTCGTCGTCGACCTCATCGTGCCGGCCCGACAAGGTCAGCGTCCAGTCGCCGCGGCGTATCTGGTCCTGCGCGTACAGGCCCCATTGGGTGCTGGTCTGCCTGACGTCCAGGAAGGTGGATAGCGTGCCGGGCAGGGGTAGGCGCAGGCCATATACCGGATCATCCAGATCCAGGTCGGGCGCCGGGCCCTGTTTATAGGTCTGCCAGCCTTCCAGGCGGCGATAGTCCATGCCCAGCAGCAAGGTGTGGCTGCTGCCCAGGCCGTCGTCGAAGCGGCCTTCCAGCTGATTGTCCAGGGCCACGCCGTGCATGGATTCGCGCGCGTCCACCAGATAGCGCGACAGGGTTTTGCCGTCGGGCTGCAGGGCCAGCGGATACAGATTGCGCAGCGTCATGTCGCCATGCTGATAGCGTACGTTCTGGCGCGCGGTCCAGGTCCGGTTGAAGCGGTGTTCGAACTGGTAGCCGGCGCTGGCGACGTCGCGGTCATAGCCGTCATAGGCATAATCGCCCACCAGCGTGCGCCAGGGATAGTAGCTACGCGACTCGCCGTCGTTGCGATCGTGCTGGTAGTGCAGCAGCAACGTGAATGACGTATCAGCCGAGCGCCAGGTGTAGGCGGGCGCGACGTAGGCCAGGTTGTCGCGATAGCGATGGCCGCTGCCGTATTCGTCCTGCGTGCCGGCTTCGCGGCCTGTCGCGGTCAGGCGGTACAGCGAGGATCCTTGGGCGTCGATCGGGCCGCCCAGGTCCAGATAGGCCTGGCGGTGATCGTAGGACCCCAGCTCCATGGCGACCTCGCGCAGGGGCTGGTCCGGCGGCCGCTTGGTGGTGCGGTTGACCAGGCCCCCGGCGGAAACCTGCCCGTACAGCGAAGACGACGGGCCGCGCAGCACTTCGATGCTTTCCAGCGCGTAGGTAGGCAGGCGCGGGCGGATCTGGTCATACGGCATCTGGCTGAGCCCGTCGCGGTAGTCGCCGGTCAGCTTGGCGTCGAAGCCGCGCAGCACGATCCAGTCGTTGCGGATTTCGTTGCCGCCGTAGTTGTTGATCTGTACCCCCGGCGTGTATTGCAGGGCCTGCACCACCGAGCCGGCATTGCGCGCCTGCATTTCGCCTTGGGTGATGACCGACACGGATTGCGGATTGGACAACAGGTCGGTGTCGGTCTTGGTCCCCGTGGTGGTCTGCCGCGCGACGAAAATGTCGGCGTTGTCGGCAATGGGGCGAGCCTGCACGAGCACCGTCGGCAGCACGGCCGACGCGGTGGTCGGGATGCGCACGATGTGATAGCTGCCGGGCCGCTCTTCGCGGGCTTCCAATCCGCGCTGGAGCAGCACCGCCGCAAAAGCCTGGTCCACGGTGTAGCGGCCGCGCAGGCCGTCGCTGTCCGTGTCGCCGATCACCGAGGGATCGAAGTAGAGCAGCACGCCGGCCTGGCTGGCGATGGCCTGTACGACGCGCGCGAGGCGGTCGGGGGCGATGTCGAAGCGCAGGTTCGGGGCCGCGCGGGCGGGAGCGTCGCCGCCGGCTGGGGCGGGCTGCGCGTGCGCGCGGCCCTCCAGGTACGGCCAATAGCCGCCCAGGCCCGCGATCAGGCTGGCGGTCACGACCCAGCCTCGCGCGGTATGCCTCCAGGATTTCCCATAGCGAGACGGTGCATCGCCTCTCCTCGTCATGACGTGGGGTTCCGTTGTCGGCCTGTTTTCAGGCCGTCCGTGCATAGAGGACACGCGAGCATGTGAAAACCGGAAAGCGCTGGACGAAATTTTTCTGGAAGAGGTTGCCTCGATCTGTGCGACGGCCCTTGCCGGGTAGCGCGACCCCTTTATGCGCGAAGCGCACGGCCGCCAGCGAGCAGCGGGTCCACGGAAACGCCGGCGCTCGCCCGGACCTCAGGCGGCGCGGCGCGCGGAGACTTCCACCCAGTACGGCGTGCGCCGCGTGATGGCGATGGGCAGCAGGCCGCTGATCGCTTCCAGCACGCGGTCGGTGTCGTCCGTGGGAAAGAGGCCCGACAGGCGCATGCGCCCGGCGGCGTCGTCACAGGTGATGTAGCCGCGGCGGTAGCGGCTCAACTCCGCCAGGAATTCCGCGAGGCTGACGTTGTCGGCCGCGATGCGGCCTTGCAGCCAGGCATCGGCCCCGGCCGCGACCGGACGCACGGAGCCCAGGCCGCCATGGAATAGAGTGGCCTGATTGCCGGCCGCCAGGTAGCCCGATTCCCCGCCCCTGGCGGGATGCAGGCTGACCTGGCCTTCGTAGACCGCCACGGTGGCATGGTCGTCGTCCAGCCGGATATTGAAGCGGGTGCCCAGCGCGCGTATGGTGCCCGCCGCGGTGCGCACCTGGAAAGGCATGCGGGCATAGGCCGCCGCGTGGCCGGTGGTGAAATAGGCCTCGCCCTGGCGCAGCGTGACGACGCGGCCGCTTTCGTCGAAATTCACGTCTATGCCGCTGCCGCTGTTGAGCACGATGCGGCTATCGTCGCGCAGGACGACTTCGCGGCGTGTGCCGATGGCGGCGGCGTAGTCGGGCGTGATCCGCAAAAAGCGCATGCGGTCCGCCAGCCAGAGGGCGGGCGCGCCCAGCGCCAGCAGGCCGGCGGCGCCGCGCAGCAGGCGCCGCCGGGTGTTCTTGCGCCGCGCGCGGCTAAGCGCTTCATAGGCCGGCCGGCCGCGGATGGCATTCATGCGGTCATCGGCATAGGCCAGCTGCGCCCAGGCGCGCTGATGGTCGGCATCGGCCGCGCACCATGCGATCCAGGCCTGGCGATCCTTGTCGGTGGCCTGGCCGGAAGAAAACAGCACATACCAGCGCGCGGCCTCTTCGGCGATGCTCGGCTCCAGCGGAATGCCGCCGGCATACAGAGCGCGTTGCCCGGTGGTCCGGTTCATTGCGCCGTTTCTTGCAGGAAGAAGCATGCCTGCACGGCACGCACCATATAGTTCCCCACCGTGCGCGTCGTCACCCCCAGGCGCCGCGCGATCTCTTCGTGCTTCAGGCCTTCCAACTGCGCCAGCAGGAAGGCCTCGCGCACTTTGCCGGGCAGCGCGTCCAGCGCGGCGTCGATGGCATAGAGCTGTTCCAGCAGGAGCTTGCGCTGCTCGGGGTCGGGCGCGTATTCCTCCGGCACCAGGGCCAGCGCGTCCAGGTAGGCGCGCTCGATGGCGTTGCGGCGATAGTGGTTGGCCAGCAGCCGGCGGGCGATCGTCGCCAGGAAAGCGCGCGGCTCGTTCAACGCCGGCAGCTCCCGCGTGGCCAGGATACGCACGAACGTATCCTGCGCCAGGTCGATGGCGGCATCCTCGCCGCCCATGCGATGCCTGAGCCAGCCCGCCAGCCAAGGCTGGTGCTGGGAGTAAAGCGCTTCCGTCGTTTGATGCACGCTCAGCTCGTCGCCAGACATGGGAGGTGTCTCCGCAAGAGGATCGGTTGGTGAATTTAAATAATGATAACGCTTATCAATTACTTTTCATAACGGCTGTGGGGACTCCGACGCTAAATTCCATCCGCCGTCGTTCGTCAACGGAAATGAGAGCTAATCCTGTTTCCCGACAGGATCCGCTCGATCCCGAAATCGACACGGACGGAAAGAATCATGAGCTGCTTCGATCGTGAAGGCGCAATTCTGCGGGTGCTGGTCAATGACGAGGAACAGTACTCGCTCTGGCCGGACTTCAAGGCCATTCCGGCCGGCTGGCGCGATACCGGCGTACAGGGTGACAAGCAGACGTGTCTGGCGTATGTCGACAAGGTCTGGACCGACATGCGGCCGCTGTCGCTGCGCCGTTTCATGGATGAACAAGCCTCGGCGGTGGAATGATGTCGCCGGCGGTTTCCCTGTTGTGCCTGCCTTGCGCCGGGGCCAGCGCAACGATGTACCTGCGCTGGCGCCGCCGGGTCGAGCCGTGGCTGCGCATCGTTCCGGTGGAGCTGCCCGGCCGTGGCGTGCGCATGGACGAACCCTATGCCACCGAGGTCGAAGCCCTGGCCGCGCGGCTGGTCGATGAACACGCCGAAGATATGGCGGGGCCCTATGTCCTGTTCGGACACAGCATGGGCGCCTTGCTGGCCTACCACATGGCCTTGCGGGCGGAGCGGGCGGGCGGCGAAGCGCCGCGCCTGCTGATCGTATCCGGCAGCCCCGCGCCGGCGCACCGCGACCCATCGCGATTCGAGGGCATGGATAGCGACCAGGCGTTGATCGACGATTTGCGCAAGCAGGGCGGGACGCCGGAGGCCGTGCTGGGCAGCCGAGGGCTGCGCCGCTTCGCGCTGGATACGCTGGCGGCCGATTACGCCATGTGCCGCGCCTACCGATACGCGCCGCGGCCGCCCCTGGCGGTGCCGCTGCTGGTGCTGGCGGGGCGCGACGACGATATCGCGCCGCGTGCCATCGATGCGTGGCGTGACGAAAGCCGGGCCGATGTGCGGCAGGTGTGGTTCGACGGCGGGCATTTCTTCGTCAAGCATCGCGAAGAAGAAGTCCTGGCGTTGCTGGATCGTTCATTGCGGCCCTTGGCGGAGCAGGCGTGCCACCGGTCGGTCGTGCTGGCCTGAAGCGAGTCCATCATGGAACGATATGAAGCCGGCGGCCCGGCAGGGACGGAATTGCCGGTGCTGCTGTCGCCCCGCCATGAAGGCCAGCCGTTGTTGCGGGCCTTGCCCGAGTTGCGCGGCCGGATAGACGCGGCGCTGGCGCGCGCGGGCGGCGTGCTGCTGCGCGGCTTCCAGGTCGATACGGTAGACGTGTTCAAGGCTTTCGCGGCGAGTTTCGGCCATCCGCTGCTTTCCTACGAATTTGCTTCCACGCCGCGCAGCGCGGTGTCGTCCGGCATCTATACCAGCACCGAGTATCCGGCGCACCAGCATATCCCGCTGCACAACGAGCAGGCATATACGCGCGAGTGGCCGATGAAGATCTGGTTCCATTGCGTCAAGGCGGCGCAGTCCGGCGGCGAGACGCCGATCGCCGACAGCCGCGCCATCTATCGCCGCATCGCGCCCGCCATACGCGAGCGCTTCGCGCAGGGCTTGATGTACGTGCGCAACTTCGGCGAATTCGATGTGCCGTGGCAGCAGGTGTTCGGCACCGGCGAGCGCGCGCGCGTGGAAGCGTACTGCAGGCGCGCGGGCATCCGGTGGGAGTGGCTGCCGGACGACGGCCTGCGCACGCTGCAGCGCTGCCAGGGGGTGGAGCGCCATCCCCTGACGGGCGACATGGTCTGGTTCAACCAGGCGCATCTATTCCATGTCTCCGCGCTGGATCCGGACGTGCGCGAATCGCTGGAAGACCTGTTGGGCGCGGACCATATGCCGCGCAATGTGTATTTCGCGGATGGATCGGCCATCGACGATGGCGTGTTCGACGAGGTGCGCCAGGCGCTGGCGGCGGAGACGGTGATTTTTCCCTGGCGAGAAGGGGACGTCCTGATGTTGGACAACATGCTGGCGGCGCATGCGCGCACGCCCTATCGCGGCGAACGCAAGGTGGTGGTGGCCATGGCCGAACCGCATGGCACATCGATGTTCAACGACGCGGCGGCGGCATGAGCGACGCCGTCGTTGCGCAGGATCGGTCCATGACGTCTTCCGCCACACCGGATAGCGGCGCGGCCGCGACCATCGACGCCCGGCTGCGCGGCCATGCGCGCGCGCGCGGCGACGCGATCGCGCTCATCGTCGAGCATGGCGGCGGGGCGCTGTCCCTGACCTATGCGGAGCTCGATGCGGCCGCGGCCGCCCTGGCGGCGGTGCTGCGGTCCCGCATGCCCAAGGGCAGCCGCGCCTTGCTGATGCTGGATAACGACCAGCATTACGTGGTGGGATTTTTTGCCTGCCTGTATGCCGGCATGATTGCCGTGCCGGCGTTCCCGCCCGATCCGGCGCGCGAGCAGGAACTGCGGCGGTTGCAGGTGATCGTGCGTGATTGCCAGGCGGCTTGCGTGTTGACCACGGCGCAGGTGGCGCTGGGGTTGGCCGATGCGCTCGCCTGGTTCGATGGCGTGCCGCTGTTGGCGGTGGACCAGGTCGCCCTGGCGCCTGGCGATGCGAGCCAACCGCCGGCGGCCGATCCGCAGGACATCGCCTTCCTGCAATACACCTCCGGGTCTACCGCGGATCCCAAGGGCGTGATGGTCAGCCATGCCAACCTGATGGCCAACGCGCTTGCCATGCATGAAGGCATGGGTACGCGCGAATCCGACGTCTGCGTGTCCTGGTTGCCGCTTTATCACGACATGGGGCTGATCGGCGGATTGCTGGAGGGCCTGTATCTGGGGACCCGCGTGGTGCTGATGTCGCCCAGATATTTCCTGGAGCGGCCGATCCGCTGGCTGGAGGCAATCTCGCGCCACCGCGGGAATTTCAGCGGCGGGCCGGACTTTGCTTATCGGCTTTGCCTCGAACGCATCCGGCCGGAGCAGCTGCGCGATCTGGACCTGTCCAGCTGGCGCATCGCGTTTTCCGGCGCGGAGCCCGTGAATCCCGATACGCTGGCCGCGTTCGCGCGCCTGTGTGCCGAGGCGCGGCTGCCGGCCGCGGCCCTGTATCCCTGCTATGGCTTGGCGGAGGCAACGCTGTTCGTGACGGGCGGCGATCACACGAAGCCGCCGATATGCACGGTGTTCGACGAGGCCGCGCTGGCGGCGGGGCAGGCCCGGCCGGCGGGGCAGGGCCGGCGGTTGGTCGCCTGCGGCGTGCCGGCGCCTGGCCATCGCGTCGCCATCGTCGATCCCGCCTCGTCGCGCTTGTTGCCGGATGGCAGGCAGGGAGAGATATGGACGGCCGGCCCGAGCATCGCCCGGGGGTATTGGGGCAACGGCGAGGCGACGCGGCGTTCGATCGTTAGTCGCGATGGGCTGAGCTGGCTGCGCACGGGCGACCTGGGGTTCATGTACGGCGGGGAGCTGTACGTCAATGGCCGCATCAAGGACTTGATCATCGTTCGCGGCCGCAATGTTTATCCGCAGGACATCGAGGCCGTCGTCGAAGCGGAGGTGCCGCAGGCCCGCAAGGGCCGGGTGGCGGCCTTCGCGGTGGAAACGCCCGATGGCGAGGGCATAGGCCTGGCGGCCGAGATCGCGCCCCTGCAACGCAAGCGGCATGCACCCGGCGCGCTGGTGCGGGCCTTGGCGCGGGCCGTGGCGCTGGCCTGCGGAGAGCCCCTGTCCGTCGCGGTGTTGCTGGAGCCGGGCACGCTGCCCAAGACGTCCAGCGGCAAGCTGCAGCGGGCGGCGACGCGCGCGGGATGGCGCGCCGGATCGCTGCACGCGTATGCCATACACGAGCACGGGCGTTTTGTGCTGGGCGAGGCGGGGGACGCTGGCGCCATGCCGCCTCGCGAGGGGACGGAGGCGGCACTGGCCGGGATCTGGGCGGTTGCGCTGGGACGGCGGGCCGAGGACCGGAAGGCGCGGTTTTTCGAGATGGGCGGGAGTTCGCTTACCGCCGCCAGCGTGGCGGCGGCAATCCGGGGCCGCTGGGGGATAGCCGTCGGGGTGCGCGATGTGTTTGCGCATCCGGAGCTGGCGGAATGCGCGTCGCATATCGATGTTCTGCGCGCGGCGCGGGTGGGACATGCGGGCGCGGCAGCGGATGCGGACGGGGCGGCCGCGGGGCAGGGCGCATTGGCGCCCGTTCAGCGCCGGCTGTGGCTGCTGGATCGTCTGGCCGCCGAGCCGGCGGCGCGGGCGCGCTACAACGTGGGGGCGGTCTTTCATCTGGATGGTGAACTCGATGCCGTCCGCGTGGAAAGCGCGATCAACGCGATCGTTGCGCGCCACGCCGTGCTGCGGACCGTGTATCCCGAGGACGATGACGGCGAGCCCCGCGCCAGCATCCTGGCCGATGCGCGGATCGATGTGCCGGTCGTGGACCTGACGACGGATCGAGTCGCCGCGCCCGATACCGATGCCGCCGCCGGGCGTATCGCGCTCGAATATGCGGAAGCGCCGTTCGACCTATCCACCGGGCCGCTGCTGCGGGCGCGCCTGTTGAGACTGGGCGAGCATCGCCATCTGCTGCTCATGGCGGTGCATCACATCGTGTTCGACGGCTGGTCGGCGGGCGTCTTCGTCGACGAGTTCTGCGCGCACTATGCGGGTCGGGAACCGCCGGCGCTGCGCGTGCAATATGGCGACTACGCCGCCGCGGCCGCCCGCGCCGAGGCGAACGGCGCCTGGCGGGAAAGCCTGGCCTATTGGAAGACCACACTGACGCATGCGCCGGTGCGCTCGTCACCCCGGGCCGGACCGTCCGGCGGCGCCTCGACGACCGGTCCCGGCCAGCCCGCGGCCGCCCATGCCCATGAGCGGCCGCCGGGTGTTGCCGCCGCCGACAGCGCCACCGGAACGCCGGCGGCCTTGCATGCCGGCCGCGCCATGCCGGCCGCGACGCTGCGGCAGACCCTTCCTGGCAGCCTTGCGCGCCGGTTGGCCGATCTGGCGCGGCGGCATGACGCCACGCTGTTCCAGGTATTGATGACGGTCTTCCTGATGACCGTGCATCGCCATACGGCGCAGGACGACATCGTCGTCGGCACCGATGCCGCCGGCCGCGACGATCCGTCGCTGTCGCCGCTGATCGGCTTCTTCGTCAACGTCCTTCCCATCCGGTCCCGTGCCTTGCGTGCCGCGCCTTTCCAGGAATGGCTCGCCCGCACGCGAGCCACCGTGCTGGACGCCCTGGATCACCAGCAGGTCCCCTTCGACCGCATCGTTGATACGCTCGGCATGCCGCGCGACCGGGACGGCAGTCCTTTGGTGCAGATGCTCTTCGTCATGCAGAACACGCTGCGGCTGGCCGTCGACCTGCCCGACGTCGTGGCGCGGCCGGCGGCCTTGCCGACGACGCATGCGCGCTTCGAGCTGGCGGTGTTCGTGCATGAGCATGCGCAGGGGCTGGAGATCGAATGGACCTATGCCGCCGCGCTGTTCGCGCCGGATGTCGTGGAAAAAATGGCCACGATCTGGGCGGACGTGCTGCATCAGGTCGCCGCCGACGACGGCCGCCCGTGGTCGATCGCCGATATTCCCCCCTTACCGGAACCCACCATGAGCGCGACTACATCACGTGCGGCTACGCCGGCCGAATCGGCGGTCTTCACCGGCGCGGCGACCGGCGTAGCGCCCGCCGACGCCGCGGCGGTCCAGGCCTCCGCCGTCGCTTCGACCGCCGCGCAGCCCGCGCCGGCTTCATCCACCATGCGCGGCAAGCTGGATCGCCTGTCCGCGCGGCGTACCGGGGCAGGCGGCGACCGCGCCGCCCCTGCATCTATGCGCACGGCGCCCGTACGCATGGCGCCGCTTTCCGCCGGGCGACCCTTTCCGCTGGTTATCGAGGCCGTGGACCCGGACCTGGACCCGATCGCCTGGGCCGCATCGCAGCGCGCCCGGCTCGAAGCGCTGTTGAACCGGCACGGCGGCATTCTCTTCCGCGGCTTCGCGCTGCGCACGCCGCAGCAGTTCGAATCCTTCGCCGAGGCGATAGAACCCACGCTATACGGCGGCTATGGCGACCTGCCGAAAAAGGAGGGCGGCCGCAATACCTACCGTTCCACGCCCTATCCGGAAAAGCAGATGATCCTGTACCACAACGAAAGCGCGCACCTGGAGCGCTGGCCGCGCAGGCAGCTGTTCTTCTGCGAGCTCCCTTCGCGGGTCGGCGGCGCGACGCCCATCGTCGATTGCCGCGAAATGCTGCAACGTCTGCCCGCGGAGATCGTGCAGGAATTTGCGCGGCGCGAGCTGCTGTACGTGCGTACCTTCACGGAGCGCCTCGACGTCAGCTGGCAGCGCTTCTTCGGCACCGACGACCGCCAGGCGGTGGAGACCACGCTGCGCCGCGCGGGAACGGATTTCCGCTGGCTGGACGACAGCACGCTGCAGACACGTACGCGTTGCCCGGCCGTAATCACGCACCCCGACACGGGGGAGCGGGTGTTCTTCAACCAGGCCCAGCTGCACCACATCCATTGCCTGGAGCCGGACGTGCGCGCGGATCTGCTCAGCATCGCGGGCGTCGAGCGCATGCCCCGGCATGTGTACTTCGGCGACGGCGGCGCGATACCGGAATGGATGATGGAGGCGATCGGCCGGACCTATGAGGACTGCGCCGTGCGCTTCGACTGGGCGCAGGGCGACGTGGTGATGCTGGACAACATGCTGGCCGCGCATGCGCGCGACCCCTATGAAGAACCGCGCAAGGTCGTGGTGGCGATGGGCGCCATGTTCGATCGTAGCGCGCTGACAAGGGGTTGAGGCATATGGATAGGCAAACGCCTGAAGCGGGCTTGCACGCGCCGTCCGCCGAGGTCGATCATCTGCCCCTGAGCCCGGAACAGCGCGCCGTCGTGGCGACGGAAGGCAGGAGCATGCGGGTGGCGCTGGTGGAGCTGGACGGCGTGCCGGACGTGGCTCTTCTGCGTACCGCGCTGGATAAGGTGGCCGCGCGTCATGACAGCTTGCGGCATGGGTATGTCGAGGTGGCCGGCTACCGGGGCCCGCGGCTGGCGCCCGAGGCTGGATCGGGATGGCAATGGCAGGCGGAAGAGGCGGATGCGGATGCTGTCAATGCGCAAGTCGCATCCTGGCGCGGCGCGTCCTCCGGGATGCGGGCGGCGCTGTGGCGCGTTGGGCCGGATCGCGCCCTGCTGGGTCTTGCCGTGCCGGCGTTGGCGGCCGATAGCGCATCGATGCGGATCCTGGTGCGGGATCTGAAGCGTGGCTATGACGGCTCGCCCGGCGACAAGGCGACGATCCGGGAGACGCTTGCCGGAGGCGAACAACCCTTCGCATATACCGAATACATCGAATGGCGCCGCGAGCTGGACGAGGAAGCCGATGCGTCCGCGGCGCGGGCGTATTGGACGCAATATCTTGCGCCGTACACCGGCTGGCGCGGACCGGCATTGCGCTATCGCGACGGCGCCGGGCGGGCTGCGGTCGGTCCGGCCGTTGGCGGCGTGCGCGAGGATGGGGCCACCGCGCCGCGCCCGGATGCCCGCCCGGATGCCTTGCGCGCCACGATGGACGTGGATGGCGATCTCGTGGCGAACCTGCGCGACACCGCGTCGCGATTGCGCCTGCCGCTATCCCTGCTGATGCAGGCCGCGTGGTGGGCCACATTGGGCCGTATCGCCGGCGACTGGCGCTTCCTGGGCGGGTGGCAGCACGATTGTCGCGTCGATTACGAAATGCTGGCCGGCGCCGTCGGGGCATACGAAAAGACGCTCCCCATCGCCCTCGACTGGGAAGCCGGAATCCCCTTCAGCCAGTGCGCGGCGGGCCTCGCGGCAACCCTGGCCCGGCATGTCGAAGCGCAGGAGTACTGGCCCGTGGACGCGCCGCCCACGGCGGTGCATCTGGAAGCGGGGTTCCACTACGTCGAAGAGCCTGAACTGGCCGGCGTATCGCCGGCCTGGTCACCGCGCGAAATGCCGGGGCCGGCGGGCGCATTCGACATGGCCTTGCAGGTCGGCATGCGCGGCGATGGGGCGCGGCTGACGCTGGCTTATCACGCACTACGGTATCCGGCCTGGGGCATGCATGCATTGCTGGACCAGTACGCCGCCCTGCTGGACCACGTGGCGCGCGAGCCCGACACGCCGATCGGCACGCTGCGGGTGCTGGGCGCCGCTGCGCGACGCGCCTTGCTGGCCCCGCGTGGCGACGTCCTGAATGTGGGTCCGGATGCGCTGCCGCAATTGATCGCGCAATGGGCGCGGCGCACGCCGGAGGCCGTGGCCCTGCGCGAGGCCGGCCGCGAGTTGAGCTACGCCGAGCTGGAACAGCGCGTGCGGTCTACGGCTTCGGCTTTGAGCGGGCTGGGGGCGCGTCGCGGCGGCATCGTCGCCTTGCGCCTGCCACGCGACGCCGATCTGGTGGTGGTTATGCTGGCCGCATGGCGTTGCGGCGCCGCGTATCTTCCCATGGAGCCGGACTGGCCGGATGCACGCTGCGGCGCCATCGTGCGCGCCGCGGCGCCGGATTGCCTGCTGGTCGCCTCCGACGATCTGGCCGCCGGGGCGGCGGCGTGGGCGTCCGGCGTGCCGGTGTGCTCGTGGCCAGCGATATCGCGTGAGCTTGCGGGACAGCGCGCGATGGGGGGAATCGCCAAGGACCCTATGCGCACGGACGGCCCGCTGGTCGACGCTTCGGCATTGGACGAAGTCGCCTATGTGCTGTTCACATCCGGTTCCACCGGCGAGCCGAAAGGCGTTCCCATCGCGCATGGGCACCTCTTGAACTACGCGGCCGCCGCCACGCATGCGATGGACCTGGGGCGAGCGCGCCGCTGGGCGCTGACCGGGACGGTCGCGGCCGATCTGGGCAACACGGCCCTGTTTGGCGCCTTGTACAACGGCGGTACGCTGGTGGTGGCGACCCCCGACGATATGCGGGATGGCGCCAGCTTCCGCCGCTTCCTGGCGACGGAACGCATCGACGGCATCAAGATCGTGCCTTCGCACCTGGAGGCGCTGCTGGACCATGAGGGCGCCATCGTGCCCGCATGCGTGGTGCTGGGGGGCGAGGCGTCGTCCGCCGCCCTGGTGCGGCGGATCGCCGGGCTGGCGCCCGGCTGCCGGCTTTACAACCACTACGGTCCGACGGAATCGACCGTCGGGGTGATGGTGCATGCCGTGCCGCTGCCCGCCTCGAATGCCGGCGCGCCCGCATCGCTACCGCTGACGCGGGTACTGGCCAATTGCCACGTCCGCGTGCTGGATGCCGATCTGCAGCCGACGCCGATCGGCGGCATCGGCGAGGTGTATCTGGGGGGCGCGCAGCTTTGCTCCGGTTATCTGGGCCGGGATGGCGCGGGGTCGTTCATCGACGATCCCTACCGGCCGGGCGAACGCCTGTACCGGTCGGGCGATCTTGCCTGCGTATTGCCGGGGGGCGCCATCCAGTTGGCGGGCCGTGCCGATCATCAGGTCAAGATACGCGGCCATCGTGTCGAACCCGCCGAAATAGAGACGCGCCTGCTGGCGCTGCCGGACGTGCGCCAGGCCGCGGTGATCGCCACGCCGGCAGCCGGCGGCGTGGCGCTGACGGCTTTCGTGGTCTGCGCATCGCACGATGCCGACCGTATCGCCGCCTGGCGGGAAGCGTTGGCGGCCACGCTGCCCGAATCCATGATCCCCGCGCACTTCGTACAGCTCGACGCCTTCCCGCGCCTGCCGAACGGCAAGATAGACCGCCAGGTCCTGGCGGCGTCCGCGCGCGCTACCGCCGGGCAGGGCGGCGGCAGCGGCCCTGCCGTTGCGCCGCGCGATGCGCTCGAAACAGTCGTGGCGCGCCGCATGGCGGATCTGCTGGATCGCCCCATGCCTGGGATCGACGACGACTTTTTCTCCATGGGCGGCCACTCGCTGCTCGTCATCAAGCTGGTGACCCGTCTGCGCAAGGCGCTGAAAGTCGAATTGCCGCCCGGCGCGGTATTCGACCACCCCACCGTCGCCGCGCTGGCCGCCGAACTGCGGCGGCGCGCGGACGACCCGGCCGCGCTGGACCGCGTCGCCGAGGCGCGCATGGCCCTGGACGACATGAGCCCGCAGGAACGGGCGGCCCTGGCCGGCCATAACGAGGAACGCGCATGACCGACAGCCGCCTGGATCTATTGCGCGCCTTGCTGGCCGACGACGAGGACGACAACGCCGACCCTGCCGCTTCGGCATCCGCCGCGGTCGCCGCGATAGGCGACGCGGAGGTCTACACGGACGGATGGACCAGGCAATCGCTGGCGCAACGGCAGCTATGGTTCCTGCATCGCTACAGCCCATCGTCGACCGCCTATAACCTGCCGCGCGCCTTCGTGTTGCGCGGCCCGCTGGACGCGGACGCCATGCAGCGCGCGTTCGACGCCGTGGTCCGGCGGCACGCCATCCTGCGCACCCGCTTCGGCGAAATCGACGGCGTGCCTATGCAGCGCGTCGACCCCTTCGGGCGCTGCGAACTCGCACGGCATGATCTGTCGGGCCTGCCCGCCGACGATGCATGGGAAGAACGCGACGGCCTGTTGGCGGCGCTGGCCGGCCACGTCTTCGACCTGGAGGCCGGCCTGCCCCTGGCGGGCTGCCTGATACGCATGGACGCGGACACCCACGTGCTGGCCTGGTGCCTGCACCATATCGCCTCCGATGCGTGGTCCAACCCTGTCTTCGCGCGTGACCTGGCGCGGGCTTATGCGCAAGCCCTGGCGCGGGAAGGCGAGGTCGTCCTGTCCGCGCTGCCGCGCCAGTATGCCGATTTCGCGGCATGGCAGGAGCGGCAGGCGGCGCGCGGCGCATGGGCGGCCAGCGTCGACTACTGGGACAGGCACCTGGGCGGCGACGCGCCGCCGCTGGTCCTGCCGTCCGACCATATCCGGCCCGCCGACGCCGGTTTCGCCGGCGCCTCGCATTACTTCGATGTTCCGCCCGACCTGGCGCGGGCCCTGCGGGCCTATTGCGCCTCGGCGCGCTGCACGCCTTTCGTCGTCCTGTTCGCCGCATGGCAGGTATTGCTGGCGCGCTATGCGGGACAGCAGCGTTATGCCGTCGGCGTGCCTGCCGCCGCTCGCACGCTGCCCATGTCGCATGACATGGTGGGCTTCTTCGTGCAGACCCAGGTGTTCAAGGCGGACATCGACCCGCGGCATACGCTGGAGCAGGTGTGCCGCCGCGTGCGCGACGACGCGCGTGCGGCCATGGACCACGCGGACATGCCGCTGGATCTGCTGCTGGAACGCCGCCACGCCGCGCGCGATTCCGGCCGCCAGCCCCTGTTCCAGGTCATGTTCGGCCTGCAGGCCACGGATGGCGCCGCGGAACTGGCGCTGACGGATCTGACCGCCGCGCGCATCGCCCTGCCGGAACGCGCCGCCAAGTTTGAGCTATCGCTGGATTTCCTGCTGAACGAAGCCGGCTGGGCGGATGTGGATGGCGGTGGACAGGCCCTGCTGGGGCGCCTCGAATACAACACCGCACTGTTCACCCGCGCCACCGGCCGAGGCCTGGCCGCGCGTTTCCTGGCGGTACTGCGCGATATGGTCCTGCGTCCCGCGCTGCGCGTGGCGGACGTGGACATCGTCCTGCCCGATGAGAAAAGTCTGTTGGACCGCTGGAGCGACGGTGGACCGGCGCTCGCGCCCTTGCGTCCGGTCCATGAGGATTTCGCCGGACAGGCCAGGCGTACACCCGCCGCGATCGCCCTGGAGATGGACGACTTGGCGCTGACCTACGCCGAACTGGACGGCCGCGCCAACGCATGGGCGCACAGGCTGGCCGCGCTGGGAGCCGGTCCCGACGTGCCGGTGGCCATCATGCTGGAGCGTTCCGTCGAGATGGTCGTCGGCTTGCTCGCCATCCTGAAAGCCGGCGCCGCCTACGTGCCCGTGGATCCCGAGTATCCGGCGGAACGCCTGGCCTATATGCTGGAAGACTGCGGCAGCCGCCTGCTGTTGCTGCGCGGCGCCGCGCCGGCCGGCCTGTCGCTGCCGGACGGCATGACGCAGATCGACCTGGCCGGCGATGCCGGGCCGCCGCGCGCCGACCCGCCGGCGACACGCCTGCATGCCGACAACCTGGCCTATGTCATCTATACCTCCGGCTCGACCGGACGGCCCAAGGGCGCGGGGAACCGGCACGGCGCCCTCGCCAATCGCATCGCCTGGATGCAACGCGAATACGGCCTGACGCCGGGGGACGCGGTGCTGCAGAAGACGCCATTCGGCTTCGATGTATCGGTGTGGGAATTCTTCTGGCCGCTGACGACCGGCGCGCGCCTGGTCATGGCCGCGCCGGGCGATCATCGCGACCCCGCGCGATTGGCGGCAAGCATTGCGCGTCATGGCGTGACGACGCTGCATTTCGTGCCGTCCATGCTGCAGGCTTTCCTGGCGGACGGGCAGGGCGGCGTGTGCCGCGGCGTGCGACGCATTTTGTGCAGCGGCGAAGCCCTGCCGGGCGAGGTCCGCGATGCGGTGGCGCGCGACATGCCCTGGGCGTCCCTGCACAATCTATATGGACCGACCGAGGCCGCCATCGACGTTACGCAGTGGACGTGCGGCCCACGCGATAGCGGCAATGTGCCGATAGGCCGGCCTATCGCCGGCCTGCGGGCCCGGATCCTCGACGCCGACCTGAACCCCGTGCCGCCGGGCGCGCTGGGCGAACTCTACCTGGGCGGCGCCGGATTGGCGCGCGGCTATACGGCACGGCCCGGCCTGACCGCGGACCGCTTCGTCGCCGATCCCTATGGGGAGCCCGGGGCGCGCCTCTACCGCACCGGTGATCTGGCGAGCTGGGGCGCCGATGGTCGGATCATGTACCAGGGCCGTACGGACCATCAGGTCAAGATACGCGGCCTGCGGGTGGAACTGGGCGAAGTGGAGGCCTGCCTGCTGGCGCAGCCCGGCGTGGCTGCCGCGGTCGCGGTGGCGCATGCGGGGCAGGCGGCGACCCAGCTGGTGGCCTATGTTGCCGGCGCGGCTTCTGCATCCGCCGCGGCCGCCCCGACGACGGGAACCGATGGCGGACGGGATGCGGCCGCGGCGGGACCGTGGGGTTTGCCGGATGCCGCCTTGCTAAGGCAGGCGCTTTCCGAGCGATTGCCGGACTATATGGTGCCGGCGGTCATCATGGTGCTGCCCAGCCTGCCGCTGAACACCAACGGCAAGATCGACCGCAAGGCGCTGCCCGCGCCGGAATTCGCGGCGAGTGCCGCTTATGAAGCGCCGCGCGGCGGGGTGGAGACGCTGCTGGCTTCGGTATGGGGCGTCGTGCTGGGCGTGCAACGTGTCGGACGACACGATGACTTCTTCGAACTGGGCGGCGATTCCATCCTGGGCTTGAAGGTCGTCGCCAGCGTGCGCAAGAGCGGCTGGCTGATCAGCCCGCGCGACGTGATGGAGCGGCAGACGATCGCGGAGCTGGCCGCCGCGGCGCGGCCGCTGCACGCCGCGGCGGGCGCGTCGAACGGTGGGCGGCCGGCCGAGGACGGACAGTCCGGTGGCGGATGGGCCGAGAGCGGCTTTTCCGCCGATGGGCCATCCAGCGTGCCGTTGTCACCCGTCCAGCGCTGGTTCTTCGATACGCCGATACCGGCGCGCGCCCACTGGAATCAGTCCATCCTGCTGCAGCCCTCCGGACCTATCGACATCGCGGCTTTGCGGACGGCGGTGCGCGCGGTCATGGCGCGGCACACGGCATTCCGCCTGCGCTTCGCCCCGCAAGCCGATGGCAGCTGGGAGCAGCGGTATGCAGCGCCGGAACCGCACGATGACGATTTCGACGTCATCGACCTGTCGTCGGCCACGGATGTCGCCGCCGCGATAGCCGAGGCCGCCGGCGCCGTGCAACGCGGGCTGGACCTCGAGTCGGGACCCGTCACCCGCGCGGCCTGGTTCGATGCGGGCCCCTCCCGCCCTGGCCGCCTGCTGTGGGTGGCGCATCATCTGGTTGTCGATGCGGTGTCGTGGCAGATCCTGCTGGAGGATCTGCGGACTGTCTACGAACAAATTCGCCGCGGACACGCGCCCGAGCCGGCAACGCCAGGCGCGAGCTATGGCGCCTGGACGGCCGCCTTGCAAGACTATCGCGCCCGCCCGGCGACGCAGGCCCAGCTCGAGTTCTGGCGCGCATTGTGCGGAGACGCCGAACCGGCGTTGCCGGCGCGCGACCCGTCAGGCGAAAACACCCTGCGCGTCGCGCGCACCATTCACAGCGTGCTGGACGCGGATGCCACCGAAGCGCTGCTGACGCGCGCCGCGCGGCGCCATCGCGCCCATGCGCACGAAACCCTGTTGGCCGGACTCGCCTTGTCCCTGTGCGCCTGGACGGGCCGCGACAGCGTGCTGGTGGAGCTGGAGGGCCATGGTCGCGAAGACATCGCCGCGGACCTGGACGTGGCGCGTACGGTCGGTTGGTTTACGGCCCTGTATCCCGTGCGCCTGGCGCCTGGCGGCACCGACGCGCTGCGTGCCCTGGCCGCGGTCAAAGCGCAGGTGCGGGCGCTGCCCGACAAGGGCTTGGGCTATGGGGCGCTGCGCTACGGCGGTGCGGCCCTGGAAGGGCTGGCGTATCCGCAAGTCACCTTCAACTATCTGGGGCGCCTGGATGGCGCCCTGCGGGGATGGTCCTGGGCGGCGGAGTCCGCGGGGCCGGAGCGCGATCCCGGCAGTCCGCGGCGGACCTGGCTGGATGTAGGCGTGTCGGTGCGCGACGGCGCCTTGCACATCGCCTGGACCTATAGCCAGGCGATCTTCGACGACGACGCCATCGAGGCCCTGGCGCGGCGCTATATGGCGCAGCTGCGCGAGCTGGCGGCGGCGTGCGGCGCGTCCGCGGCGACGTTGCAGGCAGCCGATTTCCCGTTGGCGGGCCTGGATCAAGCGCAGCTGGACAGCCTGGCGGCGGATCCCGCCGTGGTGGCGGACATCTACCCGACTACCCCGCTGCAGCAAGGCCTGTTGCTGCATACGCTGATGATGCCGGGATCGGGAATCTACCTGATGCAGGACCGTTATCGCTTCGACCGCCGTATCGAGCCCGCGGCGATGGAACGGGCCTGGCGCTACGTGGGGCAGCGGCACGAGGCGCTGCGGGCGGCTTTCGTGTGGCGCGGCGGCCAGGCTCCCATGCAGATCATCCATCACGACATCGGTGCGCCGGTGGATGTCCATGACTGGCGCGGGCAGGACACCGCGGCGGCGGCGGCCGGAATGGAAGCCATGCTGCGCGACGAACTGGCGACGGGCTACGACATGAGCCGCGCGCCGCTATGGCGGGCGCGGCTGTTCCGCATGGCGGATGCGGATCGCATGGTGCTCAGTTATCACCACATCCTGATGGACGCGTGGTGCCGGTCGCTATTGCTGGCGGATTTCTTTCATGCGTACAAGGCATTCCGCGACGGCGGCGAGCCGCGGCCGGGGCGGACGCGGCCCTACCGTGATTTCATCGCCTGGCTCGGCCGCCAGGACATGCGGGCCGCGCGCGATTACTGGCGCGGCGTTCTGGCGGGATACAGCACGGTGACGCCGCTGCCATTGCCGCCGAATGCGGCCAATGCCGCCAATGCGGCCAATTCAGCCGATGCGATCGTGCGCTTGTCCGCCTCCCTGACCATGGCCTTGCAGAAAGCCGCGCAGTCCGCGCGGCTGACCGTCAATACCTATGTGCAAGGCGCCTGGGCCTTGCTGCTGGCGCGCTGCGCCGGCGTGGATGACGTCCTGTATGGCGTTACCGTCGCCGGCAGGCCGGCCGACCTGGACGGCGTGCACGATACGGTCGGGCTGTTCATCAACACCCTGCCGTTGCGGGTGGCGGTTCCGGCCGCGGCCCGCGTCCGTCCCTGGCTGCGCGACATACAGGCCGCCAATGCCGCCATGCGCGAGCATGAGCATTTATCGCTGGCGGAAATCCAGGCGCTGGCGGCCGATCTGCCACGCGGCCTGAACCTGTTCGACACGTTGTTCGTCTTCGAGAATGCGCCGCTGGACAGCGCCATGCTCGCCGAAGCGGCGGACCTGGGCCTGTCGGCCGATGGCGCCCGCACGCATACCAACTATGCGTTTACCGTGGTGGCGAAGCCGGGCACGGAGCTCGGCTTGCAGATCACCTACGACACGGCGCGCTACAGCGCACCCGCCGTGGAGCGCCTGCTGCGGACGCTGGAGCATATCGTGGAGGAGCTTGTGCGCCGGCCCGACGCCATGCTGGGCGACATCGGCCTGCTGCCGAGCCGTGAACAGGCCCGTCTGTTGGCGCAGGGCCGGGGCGCGGCGCCCGCGTATCCGCTGGATGCCGGCTACGCCAGGCTCTTCGAGGAAGCGGCCGCGCGCCACGGGGAACGGATCGCCGTGCGGTCGCACGATGGCGCGCTGACCTACGAGGCATTGAACCAAAGAGCGGAGCGCCACGCGCACGTGCTGGCCGCGCATGGCGTGCGGCGCGATGATGTCGTCGCCATCCTCGCTGAACGTGGCCTGGATATGCTGGCCGGCGTACTGGGAGCCTTCAAGCTCAACGCGGCCTATCTGGCGCTCGATCCCGCGCTGCCGCCACAGCGCATCGCGCAGGTACTGGCGCTGGCGGCGGTGCGCACGCTGGTGGTCTCCGACCGGGCCGCCGCCGCGCTGGGCGACGGGATGGCGCTGCTGCCGCCATCCATACGGGTGCTGCGTGGCTCGGCCTTCGCCGGCGACGCGCCGCGCGATTATCCGCGTGCTCCCTCGCATCCGGACCAGGCAGCCTACGTTATCTTCACTTCGGGATCGACAGGCGAGCCCAAGGGCGTGATGGTGACCTCGCGCGGCATGCTCAACAATCAGTTGAGCAAAATCCCTTATCTGGCGTTGGGGCCGGACGATGTGATCGCGCAGACGGCATCGCAGAGCTTCGATATTTCCGTATGGCAGCTGCTGGCCGGACTGCTGTGCGGCGCCTGCGTGCATATCATCGCGGACGAGGCCGCGCGCGACCCCGCCGCCCTGCTCCAGCAGGTGAGCGCGGCCGGCGTCACCGTGCTGGAATGCGTGCCGACGCTGATACAAGGCATGTTGATGCGCGAGCCGGTGGCGCTGCCGCGCCTGCGCTGGCTGCTGCCCACGGGCGAGGCTACTTCGATGGCGCTGGCCCGGGCGTGGCAGCAGCGTTATCCGGACATCCCTCTGGTGAACGCCTACGGTCCGGCGGAGTGCGCGGACGACGTCGCGCTGTATCGCATGCCGGCGCTGGCCGACGATGTGTCCTCGGGCTCGGTGCTGGCCATAGGCAGCGCCACCGACCATACCCGCTTGTACGTGCTCGACGAGCAGCTGACGCCGCTGCCCGCCGGAGCGGTGGGCGAACTCTGCGTGGCGGGCGTCGGCGTGGCGCGCGGCTATCTGCATCGTCCGGCCATCAGCGCGGAGCGCTTCGTGGCCGATCCGCTGGCCGATGTGCCTGGATCGCGCATGTACCGCACGGGCGATCTGGCGCGTTTCCGCGAAGACGGCGTGCTGGAATACGTCGGGCGCGCGGATCACCAGGTCAAGGTGCACGGCTTTCGTATCGAGCTGGGGGAGATCGATGCGCAGCTGGCGCGGATTCCGTCCGTGCGACAGGCCGTGGTCGTGGCGCGCGATGACGGCCAGGGTGGACGCCGTTTGGTTGCCTACGTCGTGCCGGGCGATTCCGGCCCGGTGGATAACGATGAAGTCCGCGACCGCTGGCTGAGCCAGGTCAGAAGCAATCTGGCGCTGGCCCTGCCGGGCTATATGGTGCCCGGCCTGTGGGTCGTACTGGACCGCCTGCCGCTGAGCCCGAACGGAAAGATCGACCGCAAGGCGCTGCCGGCGCCCGAACTCGGGGACGCGCGCCGATCGTATGTCGCGCCTGCCGACGACGGCGAACGGCGCCTGGCCGAAATCTGGGCGCAGGTGCTGGGCGTCGAGCGGGTAGGGCGGCATGACGGCTTCTTCGAGCTGGGCGGCCATTCATTGATGGTGATGCAGGTGGTCGCGCGCATCCAGCGCGAACTGCATGTGGAGGTGCCGCTGACCGCCTTGTTCGAGACACAGACGCTGGCCGCGTTCGCCGAGCGCGTCGCGCGCGCCGGGGCCGCCGCGGCCGGACAGGACGAGGCGCTGCGACGCATGGATGACTTCCTGGATACGCTGGAGGCGATGTAATGGACCCGAACCTGGCGCGCCGCGTCGCCGCGAAGTTCATGGCCTTGGGGCCGGCGCAGCGGCGCGCGGCCTATCGGCAGATGCGGGAAACGGGCATGGATCCGGCGCAGCTGCCGATACTGCCGCGGGATACGGCACCGGTCATGTCGCATGCCCAGCGGCGCCTGTGGTTTCTGTGGCGCATGGATCCGACGGATGCCACCTATCATCTGCCGGGGGCATTGCGTCTGAAGGGAGACTTGGACGAAGCCGCCGTCCATGCCGCCTTGCAGGCGGTGCGCGGGCGCCATGCCGCCTTGCGCATGCGCTTCGCCGCCGACGCCGATGGGTTGGCGGCGCCGGTGGTGGACGATGACGCCGCGATCGCTATCGATCGCGAGGATCTACGGGCCGTGCCCCAAGCCGACAGGGAAGCGCGGGCGGCGGACGTCGCGCGAGCCTGGCTGCGGCGGCCCTTCGACCTGACGACGGGGCCGCTGTTGCGCGCGGGACTGCTCAGGCTGGACGATGACGAACATCTGTTGGTGATCGTCATGCATCACATCGTGTCCGACGGTTGGTCAGTGCGCCTGGTGATGACGGACTTCGCGGCGGCGTATGCGGCGTCGCTGGAGCAAGGCGCGGCGCGGCTGCCGGCGGCCCCGGCCGTTGCCTATACCGATTACGCGGCCTGGCAGGCTGATCTGCTGGATGCCGGCGAACAGGAGCGGCAGTTGGCGTACTGGCGCGAGGCCTTGGGCGATGAGCACGGGGCCCTGCAACTGCCGCATGACCATGCGCCGCAAGCCGGCGCGCGTGTGGCGACGGCGGTCGATGTCGATCTGGACGGCGCGCTCGCCGCGAGTCTGCGGGCGCTGGCTCGCGAGCGCGGCGACACGATATTCATGCTGCTGCTGGCGGGATTCCAGGCGCTGCTGCATCGCTACACCGGGCGGGACGATATCCGGGTGGGCGTGCCGGCGGCGGGGCGCCACCGCGGGGAAACACAGGACGTGGTGGGGCTGTTCGTCAACACGCAAGTGTTGGCTGCGCGTTTCGACGCCGCGTCGACGTTCGAGGACGCCATCGGCCGGGCGCGCGCCGCGGTGCTGGGGGCTCAGGCGCATCCGGATCTTCCTTTCGATAGTCTGGTGGATGCATTGCGGCCGGAGCGCGGCGTGGACCAGAATCCCTTGTTCCAGGTGCTGTTCAATCATCAGCAGTCACGAGGGACGGCGGACATGGTCTTGCCCGGGCTGGCTTGCGCGACCTACCCCTTGGGGGTGGCCGCGCTGCCGGTGGATTTGCAATGCGATACGGTGGAATACAGCGATGGCCGCATCGCGTTCACGCTGCGGTATGCCGGAGACCGTTATGCCGAAGCAAGCATGCGGCGGCTCGCGGCCCATTATGTCGCGGCGCTGACGGCGCTGTCGCGCACGCCGCGGATGCGGTTGGTCGATGCGCCGCTGTTGTCGGCGGAGGAGCGCGATGGGTTGCGGGCCTGGAGCTGGGCGGCTGGGTGGGGCGATGCGTCGGGATCGTCGGCGTCGTCGGCGCGCCCGTTGTCCGGCGCGTGGGCCGAGGTGGGGCGGGATCAGCCCGTGCATGCGGTCATCGCGGCACAGGCTAGGCGCACGCCGGATGCGGTGGCGGTATGCATGGCGGTGGATGGCGCCGGCAGCGGGAGCGTCGATGGCGTCGATGACAGCGGCATCAGTCAGGTGAGCGGTCGCGGCGCCGGTCTGCTGACGCTGACCTACGCAGAACTGGAGCGGCAGTCGAACCGATTGGCGCATCGCCTGCTGTCGCTGGGCGTGGGCCCGGAGCGACGCGTAGCGATCGCCGCGTACCGTCATCCGTCGCTGGTGGTGAGCCTGCTCGCGGTGCTCAAGACAGGCGCGGCCTACGTGCCGCTGGATCCGGAGTATCCGGATGACCGTCTGGCGTACATGATGCGCGACAGCGCGCCGGCGCTGCTGCTGACGCAATCGTGGCTGTCGGATCGCATGCGGGCCTGGACCGGTGCGGTCCTGGAAGTCGACACGCTGGATCTGGCCGGCGAGCCGGATCATGCGCCGGAGATCCCGGTGCACGCCGAGCAGGCGTGCTATGTGATCTATACATCCGGCTCCACAGGCAAGCCTAAGGGCGCCACCAACCGCCACGCCGGGCTGGGCAATCGCATAGCCTGGATGCAGCAAGCCTATGGCCTGGGTAGTGACGACGTGGTGCTGCAGAAGACTCCTTTCAGCTTCGATGTCTCGGTGTGGGAGTTTTTCTGGCCGCTGATGGCGGGCGCGCGGCTGGCGCTGGCCGGCGTGGGCGAGCATCGCGACGCCGAACGGCTGCTGTCGCGCATCGTCGATCACGGCGTGACCACGATGCACTTCGTGCCCTCGATGCTGCACGCCTTCGTGTCGCACTGCGAGTCGCTGGGAGGCGGCGCTCCGATGCTGGCCTTGGCCCGGCAAGCGCTACGCCGCATCTACTGCAGCGGCGAAGCGCTGCCCGCCGAACTGTGCGTCCGCTTCCATGCCGTGTTCCCGGCCGTGGAGCTGCACAACCTGTACGGCCCGACCGAAGCGGCCATCGACGTCACGTCCTGGGATTGCGCGAACACCAGCGGCACCGGCGTGCCGATCGGCCGCCCGATCGCCGGCCTGCGCACGCACGTGCTGGACGCCAACCTGAACGAAGTACCGCCCGGCGTGGCCGGAGAGCTGTATCTGGGCGGCATAGGCCTGGGCCGCGGTTACCTGAACCGGCCGGCCCTGACCGCGGACCGCTTCATCGCCGACCCCTTCGGCACGGGCCAACGGCTGTACCGCACCGGCGACCTGGCCCGCTGGAATCACGAAGGCCAGCTTGAATACCTGGGCCGCCTGGATCACCAGATCAAGCTGCGCGGCCAGCGCATCGAGCTGGGTGAAATCGAGGCGCAGCTGCTGGCCCAGCCCGGCGTGAAGCAGGCCGTGGTCCTGGCGCAGGTCGAGACGGCAGCCGGCACGCCGACGCAGGCGGGCGCGGCCATGCGCCTGGTCGCCTACCTCACGCCCGCGCAGCTCGACACAACGGCATTGCGGCGCGCATTGGAAGCATCCCTGCCTGCCTACATGATCCCGTCGGCCTTCGTCATGCTCGATGCCTTGCCGGTGACGGCCAACGGCAAGCTGGACCGCAAGGCGCTGCCCCAGGCCGAGTTCGCGTCCACGCAAAACTACGAAGCCCCGCAAGGCCAGGCGGAAGCAACCCTGGCCGCGATCTGGCGGGAAGTCCTGGGCGCCGCCCGGATCGGCCGCCACGACAACTTCTTCGAACTGGGCGGCGATTCGATCTTGAGCCTGCAGATCGTCGCGCGGCTGCGACAGGCGGGCTGGCGCGTCAGTCCGCGCCAGATGTTCGAACGCCAAAGCATCGCCGCCCTGGCGGAAGTGGCCATGTTGGAGGACGGCGCATCCACGGATAGCGGCCACCAGGACGATGCCGCCGCGGATCATGAGCTGCCCTTGCTGCCCATCCAGGCCCAGTTCCTGGCGCAGCCGCTGCCCACGCATAACCATTGGAACCAGGCGGTGCTGCTGCACAGCGATGCCGAGATCGATATCGCCGCGCTTCGTACCGCGCTGGCGGCCGTGCTGGCGCATCACGATGCACCGCGCCTGCGATTCCACCGCGGCGACGATGGACAGTGGATCCAGACGTATGCGGACATGGACGTGATCCATGGGCAAGACATAGTCTGGGACGTGACGGCGCGGGACGTCGCGGAAATCGAAGCGCATTGCGCGCGGGCGCAAGCCAGCCTGGACATTGCGAACGGTCCGCTGCTGCGCGCAGTGCGCCTGCGCGTGGCCGACGGCAGCTGGCGTTTGCTGCTGGTGGTGCATCATCTGGCGATTGACGGGGTGTCATGGCGCATTCTGCTGGAGGATCTGCGTCAGGCCTACGGCCAAGTCGGCGTGCCGCTGCCCGCGCGCACGGCAAGCTACGGCGCCTGGGCGCGCCATCTGCGCGGGCAAGCGCCCGTGCACGCGGCCGAGGCGCAATACTGGCTGGACCAGGCCGCCGGCGACTTCCCCGCGCCGGACCACCCGGACGGCACCGCGCGCGTGTGCGATCAGCGGCATATCGAAGTCAGCCTGACGCGCGTACAGACGCAGTCCCTGCTGCGCCAGGCGCCGGCCGCCTACCGCACGCAGGTCAACGACCTGTTGCTGGCATCCCTGGCCTCGGCCTTGAAGCAATGGCGCGGCCTGCGCACGGTACGCATCGACCTGGAAGGCCATGGCCGCGAGACCGGCTCGGATGATCATCACCCGCACGGCATCGCGGCGAGCGCCGCCGCTCCGGACATTACTCGCACCGTGGGCTGGTTCACCGCCATCTATCCTGTCGTGCTGGATACCGAAGGCGGGCTGGATCAACTGATCCGCCGCACCAAGGAACAACTCCGCGCGACGCCGTGCAAGGGCCTGGGGCATGGCATATTGAGCCTGTGGGGCGATACGTCCATTCGCGAGGCATTGGCCAAGGCACCGCAAGCGCCCATCCTGTTCAACTACCTGGGCCAGTTCGATGCGGACGACGGCTCGTCCACCCGCGCGCGATACTCCGATGGCTTCGTGGCGGAGGACGATTGGCGTATCGCTGCCGAGAGCGCCGGCCCGGGCCAATACGGCCTGGCGCCGCTGTCGCATGCTTTGACCATCAATGGCCGCGTATACGGTCCCGCCGGCCAGGGCCGGCTGTCACTGGACCTGGGCTATAGCGGCGAGCAATGGACCGAAGAGACGATGCGCGACCTGGCCGCTTGCTGGACGAGCACGCTGTCCGCCATGATCGCGCATTGCAGCAGCGGCGCCCAAGGTGTCACGCCATCCGACTTCCCGCTGGCGCGCCTGACGCAGGCCGGCCTTGACGGCCTGCCCATCCCTGGCCCGGTGGGCCTGTGGCAGGACATCTATCCGGTTACGCCCATGCAGGCCGGGATGCTGTTCCATTCGGCCTACGGCAGTGACGCCACCCAGGCCTACGTCAACCAACTGCGCGTCGACGTGCATGGGCTCGATCCGGCGCGCTTTCGCGCCGCCTGGGAATCGGCCGTGGCGCGCCATGACGTGCTGCGTACGGGTTTTGTGGCCAGCGGTGGCGAGCCTTTGCAATGGGTGGCCCGCCAGGTCCGGCTTCCCTTTGAGCAGATTTCGCTGCAAGGCAGTGGGGATGCCGTCGCGGCGAAGCTTGATGCCCTGGCCGCTGAACAGCGTGCAGCCGGCTTCGACATGGCGGTGCCTCCATTGATGCGCTGCACGCTGGTGCGGGTCAATGGCGACTACGATCATTTCATCTGGACGCATCATCATTTGTTGCTGGACGGATGGAGCCTGTCGCAACTGCTGGGCGAGATACTCAGCGAGTACGCGGGCGCGGCGGTGTCGCGTCCGGCGGGGAAATACCGGGATTACCTGAGGTGGCTGGCGCTGCGCGACGTTCAGGCGTCGCAGGCGTACTGGACGCAGCAGCTGCGGATGCTGGAAACGCCTACGCTGTTGGCGGACGCGATGTCCGGCTCCCGGAACGGCGGCGGCCAGTACGGCGTGTGGACGCGGCGCCTGGATGATCACCAGGTCCAGGCGCTGACGGAGTATGCCGGCCGCGAACGCGTGACCATGAATACCCTCGCGCAAGCGGCATGGTCCTTGGTGCTGAGCCTGCACACGGGGCAGGATACGGTGGCCTTTGGCTCGACAACTTCCGGCCGTCCGGACGACCTGCCGGGCGTGCAGCGCGTGCTCGGCTTGTACATCAACACGCTGCCGGTGCTCGTCCAACTGCCAGCGCGATCGGATGTGGGCAGTTGGCTGCGTAGCTTGCAGGAGTTCAACGTCGCCGCCCGCGAACATGAGCATACGCCCTTGTATGAGATACAGCGCCGCGCTGGCCACGGCGGCCAGGCGCTGTTCGATACGCTGGTGGTGTTCGAGAACTATCCGGTGGATCAGGCCCTGAGCCAGCCTTTGCCCGATGGCGCGCGATTCAGCGGCTTGGTCAATACGGAGCAGACCAGCTACCCGCTGACGCTGGTCGTCACGCGGCAGGGCGGCCTGACCTTGAGTTTCAGCTATGACCGCGCGCGTTATGACGATACGGCCATCGAAGCCCTGGGCCTGCGCTTGATTCAGGGTTTGCGACAGCTGGCATCCGGGGCCGCGGATAGGCTCGGCACGTTGACTTTGCTGACGCGTGAGGATGCCGGCATGCTGCGGACATGGCGTGCCGGCGAGTGCCTGCGTGGCGCCTTGGCGAGCTGGCGGGATCAGCCCGTGCATGCGGTCATCGCGGCACAGGCCGCGCGCACGCCGGATGCGGTGGCGGTGTGCATGGCGGTGGATGGCGCCGGCAGCGGGAGCGTCGATGGCGTCGATGGCAGCGGCATCAGTCTGGTGAGCGGTCGCGGCGCCGGTCTGCTGACGTTGACCTACGCGGAACTGGAGCGGCAATCGAACCGATTGGCGCATCGCCTGCTGTCGCTGGGCGTGGGTCCGGAGCGACGCGTGGCGATCGCCGCGCACCGTCATCCGTCGCTGGTGGTGAGCCTGCTGGCGGTGCTCAAGACAGGCGCGGCCTACGTGCCGCTGGATCCGGAGTATCCGGATGACCGTCTGGCGTACATGATGCGCGACAGCGCGCCGGCGCTGCTGCTGACGCAATCGTGGCTGTCGGATCGCATGCGGGCCTGGACCGGTGCGGTCCTGGAAGTCGACACGCTGGATCTGTCCGGCGAGCCGGATCGTGCGCCGGAGATCCCGGTGCACGCCGAGCAGGCGTGCTATGTGATCTATACATCCGGCTCCACAGGTAAACCGAAGGGCGCGACGAATCGCCACGTCGGGCTGGGCAATCGCATTGCCTGGATGCAGCAAGCCTATGGCCTGGGTAGTGACGACGTGGTGCTGCAGAAGACTCCTTTCAGCTTCGACGTCTCGGTGTGGGAGTTTTTCTGGCCGCTGATGGCGGGCGCGCGGCTGGCGCTGGCCGGCGTGGGCGAGCATCGCGACGCCGAACGGCTGCTATCGCGCATCGTCGATCACGGCGTGACCACGATGCACTTCGTGCCCTCGATGCTGCACGCCTTCGTGTCGCACTGCGAGTCGTTGGGAGGCGGCGCGAACCCAGGCGGCGAGGCGCCGATGCTGGCCTTGGCCAGACAGGCGCTACGCCGCATCTACTGCAGCGGCGAAGCGCTACCCGCCGAACTGTGCACACGCTTGCAGGCCGTGTTCCCGGCCGTGGAACTGCACAACCTATACGGCCCGACCGAAGCGGCCATCGACGTCACGTCCTGGGATTGCGCGAACACCAGCGGCACCGGGGTTCCGATCGGCCGCCCGATCGCCGGCCTGCGCACGCACGTACTGGACGCCAACCTGAACGAAGTGCCACCAGGGGTTGCGGGAGAGCTGTATCTGGGCGGCATAGGCCTGGGCCGCGGTTACCTGAACCGGCCGGCCCTGACCGCGGACCGCTTTATCGCCGACCCCTTCGGCACGGGCCAACGGCTGTACCGCACCGGCGATTTGGCCCGCTGGAACCACGAAGGCCAGCTTGAATACCTGGGCCGCCTGGATCACCAGATCAAGCTGCGCGGCCAGCGCATCGAGCTGGGTGAAATCGAGGCGCAGCTGCTGGCCCAGCCCGGCGTGAAGCAGGCCGTGGTCCTGGCGCAAGTCGAGACGGCAGCCGGCACGCCGACGCAGGCGGGCGCGGCCCTGCGCCTGGTCGCCTACGTCACGCCCGCGGAGCTCGACACAACGGCATTGCGGCGCGCATTGGAAGCATCCCTGCCTGCCTACATGATCCCGTCTGCCTTCGTCATGCTCGATGCCTTGCCGGTGACGGCCAACGGCAAGCTGGACCGCAAGGCGCTGCCCCAGGCCGAGTTCGCGTCCACGCAGTGCTACGAAGCCCCGCAAGGCCAGGCGGAAGCAACCCTGGCCGCGATCTGGCGGGAAGTCCTGGGCGCGACCCGCATCGGACGCCACGACAACTTCTTCGAACTGGGCGGCGATTCGATCTCCGTGATGCAGGTCTTCGCGCTGCTCCGCCAGCGGCACGGCGTGGAAGCCGGCGCACGCGTCCTGTTCGACGCGCCCAGCATCGCCGCCCTGGCGCGCTCGCCCCAGCTCAAGGTCCTGCAGGGGCAACCCGCCGCGCGCGGCGACCTGGCGGCAATCGACTCCCTATTGAACGAACTGGAGATGTAGACACATGGCATACGATCCGCGCGAACTCGCCCAGCGCATCGCCAGGCTGGAGACCCAGCCGCGCGCCGAATTGCTGAGGCGCCTGGCGGAGCAGGGCGTCGACGTCGCCATGTTGCCCATCGTGCCGTTTCCCACGGTGGACCGCTATCCCTTGTCGTATGCGCAGCAAGGGCTGTGGCTGACCTGGCGCATGGATCCGCGATCGCCGGCCTACAACATGGCGGGCCTGCTGTCGCTGGAAGGACCGCTGGACCAGCCGGCGCTGTTCCAGGCGCTGACGGATCTGGCCGAACGTCATGCGGTGCTGCGGACCGTGTTCATCGAAGAGCAGGACCAGCCCAGGCAGCTGGTGCTGCCAGCCTTGCCGGCGCCATTCATGACGGAGCTCGCCGCATCGTCGTTCGATGTGTCCACGCTGCGCGCGGATCAGCGCGAGGCACGGGCGCGCGACATCGCCACCGAGCTATCCAACCGTCCCTTCGAGCTGGACGCCGCGCCGGCGTGGCGGATAGGCCTTATCCGCCTGGACGAGCATACCCATTGGCTATCCATCGTCATCCATCACATCCTGGCCGATGGATGGTCGCAGGACGTGTTGTTGAAGGATCTGGCGGCATGCTATGCCGCGCGTAGCACCGGTGCGCTAGCCGAAGCCGCGCCGCTGCCCATCCAGTTCGGCGATTATGCGCTGTGGCAGCGCGAATGGTATGCCGCCAGCCGCTTGCCGGCGCGGCTGGCCTACTGGAAGTCGGTGCTGGAGCCGATCCCCGAGATGCTGCGCCTGCCGCTGGACAGGCCGCGTCCGCGGCATCGCGATGGCGCGGCTTCCACCTGCCATTTTGTCCTGGCCCCGGAGGTTGTCGCCGGATTGCGCCGCCATGCACGCGACGTCGGAGCTTCCGTCTATATGTGCATGCTGGCCTTGCTGAAGCTGACCCTATCGCGCTATTGCGGCCAGGACGATATCGCGGTGGGCTCGCCGGTGGCTGACCGCACGCGGGCCGAAACGCACGGCCTGGTCGGTTACCTGACCAATATGACGGTATTGCGCACGCGCGTGGACACGCGGCATGACTTCCACGCCCTGCTGGCCGCGGTGCGGACCACGGTGCTGGATGCGCAGGCCAACCAGGATTGCCCGTATGACCTGCTGGTGTCCGAGCTGGGCGTGCCGCGCAGCCCGGGCGTCAATCCCTTGTTCCAGGTCAAGTGCACCGAACAGGCATCCTTGTCCGCGATGACGGATGGCCGTCTCGGCGACCTGGTGCTGCGCGGTGTGCCCGCAGCCACCGAACATGCGCATTTCGACTTGAGCCTGGACTATACGGTCGACGGCGGGCGCATCGAATGCTCGCTGATCTATGCCACCGACGTCTGGGATGCCGCCACGATGGAGGGCTTCGCGGAGACGCTGTCGACGTATGCGGCTATGGTGGCGGCGGATGCCGGCCAGCCGCTGCATCTGCTGATGCGGACCGGTTCCGGGGCCGCTATCGCCGGTGAACGAGCCGTTTACGCCGATAGCGATGTACTGGCGCTGTGGGCCCGCCAGGTGGCCATGCATGGCGAACGCATTGCCGTGCGGGCGGAGGACCGGGGCATCAGCTATCGCGATCTGGATGGCGCGGCGCGCCGCCTGGGCGATCGCCTGGCAGCGGCCGGCGCGGGGCCGGAGTCGCGCGTGGGCCTGCACGCCGGGCGCGGCTGCGAATTCGTGGTCGGCCTGCTCGCCATCCTGAAGGCGGGCGCCGCGTGCGTCCCGATGGATCCAGACCTGCCGAAGGAACGGCTGGCGCATCTCGTACGCGACAGCGGCGCATGCGTCGTGTTGAGCGACGCCGGCGGCGCGGACGCGATGGGCTGGCTGGGCGATGTTCCGCGGCTCGGCCTGCAGGCCGGCGCGGCGCCCGATACGGAACACGGCGCAGCTTCCGGCGGGCGGCCCCGGGGGCAATTCAGCGCACAGCCGGACTCGCAGCCGGACGCGCAATCCGGCTCCCCCTCAGGCGCGCAAGGCGCCACGCAACCGGCCGCTCCCGCGCCGGTTCACCCGGCGCAGGCCGCCTACCTGATCTATACCTCCGGCTCCACCGGCGCCCCCAAGGGCGTGGTCGTCAGCCGAGGCGCGCTCAACAACTACGTGCAAGGGGTGCTCGCGCGCCTGGCTTTGCCGGACGACGCGGACAGCATGGCCATGGTGTCCACGGTCGGCGCCGACCTGGGCCATACGGTGCTGTTCGGCGCGCTCTGCGCCGGCCGCACGCTCCACATGATCTCGGCCGCGCGCGCTTTCGATCCCGACGGCTTCGCCGCCTACATGGCGGAACACCGCATCGGCGTGCTGAAGATCGTGCCCGGCCATCTGCAGGCGCTGCTGCAGTCCGCCCGCGCCGCCGACGTTCTGCCCCGTCACGCCCTGGTGCTGGGCGGCGAGGCCACGAGCTGGCCGTTGTACGACCGCATCGCCGGCCTGGCGCCGGCCTGCAGGGTCTTCAACCATTACGGCCCCACCGAGACCACGGTCGGTGCGCTGACGCTGGCCGTGGCGCCCTATGCGGAGCGGTTGGGGGACACCGTGCCCGTGGGCCGGCCCCTGCCCAATATGTCCGTGTGCGTGCTGGACGGCAATCTCGACCCTGTGCCGCCGGGCGCCGAAGGGGAGCTGTATATCTCCGGCCCAGCGGTCGCGCGCGGCTACCGCGACCGGCCGGGACAGACAGCGGAGCGCTTCGTGGCAAGCCTGCGCGATCCCGCGCAGCGCATGTATCGAACAGGAGACCGCGTCAGGATCCTGCGCGACGGCAGCATTGCGTTCCTCGGCCGTGTCGACGATCAGGTGAAGGTGCGCGGATATCGCGTCGAGCCGGCGGAGATCGCCGCGGTATTGAAAGCGATGGAAGAGGTGGACGACGCCGCGGTGGTGCCGCGCGCGGAGCCCGATGGCCGCTTGCAGCTGCATGCCTATGTGACGCCCGCCGGCTTGTCGGCGGAGCCTGCCCCGGACGTGGCGATGCTGCGCGACCGCGTCGCGGCGCGGCTGCCCGACTACATGGTGCCGTCCACCTTTACCGTGATGCCGGCGCTGCCGCGTACCGCCAATGGCAAGCTGGATCGCCGCGCCTTGCCGGAACCCCGGCGCGCCGATGCCGCGTCGGACAACGCGCCGGTCGGCCCCGTGGAGGAAGCGCTGGCGGAGATATGGGCCGAGGTATTGGGCGTGCCGCGTGTCGGGCGCGGGGATAACTTCTTCGAGCTGGGCGGCGATTCCATCCTTAGCCTGAAAGTGATGGCGCGCGCCAGGCGCAAGAACCTGCGTATCGCGCCCAGGTTGATCTTCGATCACCAGACATTGCGGGCCCTGGCGGCGGCGGTCGCCGCCGCCGGCTCGCGCGACGCCGCGACCCCCGGCGCAGGCGCCTCGATCACGCCGTCCGATGATCGTCCCGCGGCCGCCGCCACCGGGCCAGGGCAGCCGCCGCGGCAACCGGCGATGTCCTACGCGCAGCAGAGGCAATGGTTCCTCTGGCGCATGGACCCGAACAGCTCCGCATACCACGTCAGCGGCGCCATGCAACTGCGCGGCATGCTGGACCTGCAAGCGGTTTCCCGCGGCTTCGACACGCTGGTGGCGCGCCATGCCGGCCTGCGGACGCGCTTTGTTCCGACGGCCGACGGCCTGGCCCTGCCGGAAGTCCTTGCCGCCGCGCCGGTCATCATCCGCGAGTGCGATCTGCGGCTCGCGCCGCCGGATAAGCGCGATGCGCAGGCACGTGACGCGGCGCGCGCATGGGTGGCCGAGCCCTTCGACCTGGAGACAGGACCGTTGCTGCGCGTCGGCTTGATCCGGCTGGACGAACAGAGCCACGTCCTGGTGCTCGCGATGCACCACATCGTCTCCGACGGCTGGTCCATGCAGATCCTCGTGGAGGAATTCTCCTCGCTGTATCGCGCCTATGCCCAAGCGCAAACGCCGGCCTTGCGGGAGCTCCCCGGCGACTATGCCGGCTACGCCGCACGGCAACGCGCCTGGCTGGAGCAGGGCGAGGGCCGCCGGCAACTGGCCTACTGGACGGACAGGCTGGGCGGCGAACAGCCGGTGTTGCATCTCCCCGTGGACGCCCCGCGCCGCGGCGATGGCGTCTATCGCGCGGACAGCCATGGCTTCGATGTTCCGCCGCGGCTGGCGCAAGCGCTGCGGCAGGCGGCACGCGCGCAGGAGGCCACGGTCTACGTGCTGTTGCTTTCCGCCTTCCAGGCCTTGTTGCATCGCTATTGCCGCGAGGCGGACATCCGCGTGGGGGTGCCGATCGCCAACCGCCATCGAGAAGGCACGGAAGCGATCATCGGTTTCTTCGTCAATACCCAGGTCATGCGGGCGACGATCACGCCGGCCACCACGCTGGGCCAGCTGATCGCGCAGACGCGCGACGCGGCCCGGCAGGCGCAGGCCCATCAGGACTTGCCTTTCGAACATCTGGTCGAGGCTTTGCAGCCGGACCGCGCCGTCGGCCGGACGCCGCTGTTCCAGGCGATGTTCAATCACCAGCGGCCGGACTACGGGGCGCTGCGCGCGCTGCCGGGGCTGGAGATTGCCGATTTTCCGATCGGCGGACAGGCGGCGCAGTTCGAGCTG
Source organism: Bordetella sputigena (assembly GCF_965137885.1). NCBI lineage: Bacteria > Pseudomonadati > Pseudomonadota > Betaproteobacteria > Burkholderiales > Alcaligenaceae > Bordetella > Bordetella sputigena. The sequence goes on along the minus strand of NZ_CBCSCA010000005.1, from coordinate 252,650 downwards.
ACCTGCAATACCGCGGAGCTGCCGGATGGGCGGATCGCGGTGAATCTGGTCTATGCCGGCGAGCTGTTCGAGCCGCGCACTATGGAGCAGCTGGGGCGGCATTATCTGGCTTTGCTGGAGCAGATCACGCAGGATGCGAGGGTCCGCGTGGCGCGGGCGCGTTTGAATTCCGACAGCGAGCTCCAGCGGCTGGCCAGCTGGGGAGACCGGCGTGTCCTGGGTGAAGAATCGCGGGGTACGGGGCAAGCCGGTATTCATCGCCGGTTCGAAGAGGCCGTCCGTCGCCATCCGCGCGCGCCGGCGCTGGCCTGCGGGGATTGCGTGCTCGATTATTCGGAGCTGAACGCGCGTGCCAACCGCTTAGCACACCGCTTGATCGCGGAAGGCGTCGGTCCGGAAGTACGCGTCGGGCTGGCCGCGCAGCGCTCCGCCGGGATGGTGGTGGCGATGCTTGCCATCTTAAAGGCGGGCGGTGCGTATGTGCCGCTGGATCCCGATTATCCGGAAGAGCGCCTGCGTTATACCGCGCGCGACAGCGGCATGACGCATCTGATGCTGCAGACGGAATTGGCGAGCGGCATGGCCTGGCTGAAGGACGCCATGCCGGCCAACGCCCGGGTAGTGGAGTTTGACGCGGCCGGCATGGGCGCCGCTGACCCCGGCGCAACCGGCGCCGTGGCGCCGGACGACGCCTGCGCCCGCAACCCCGACGTCCCCATCGGCGACGCCAACCTTGCCTACGTCATCTACACGTCCGGTTCAACCGGACGCCCCAAAGGCGCGCAACTATGCCACGGCCAAGTGCGCCGCCTGCTATCCGCCACCGACCCATGGTTCGGCTTCGGCCCGCACGACGTCTGGACGCTATTCCACTCCTACGCCTTCGACTTCTCCGTATGGGAAATATTCGGCGCGCTCTGCACCGGCGGCAAGCTGGTCGTCGTTCCCTACGCCGTCAGCCGCTCGCCCGATGAATTCCTGGATCTGCTGCGCGAACAGCGCGTGACCGTCCTCAACCAGACGCCTTCGGCCTTCCAGCAATTGATGCAGGTCCCCGCGTTGTACCGGCAGGCCGATGGCCACGGCCTCGCGCTGCGCGTCGTCATCTTCGGCGGCGAAGCGCTGGAGCCGCGCGCCTTGCTGCCATGGATGTCCGCCTTCGGCGACCGGGCGCCGCGTCTGGTCAATATGTACGGCATCACCGAGACCACCGTCCACGTCACGTATCGGCCCATCACCCTGGCCGACGTGGACACCGGCAGCAGTCCCATCGGCATGGCCATTCCCGACCTCGGCCTGGCCGTACTGGATGAGGAAATGTCGCCCGCGCCCATAGGCGTGCCGGGGGAATTGCACGTCAGCGGCGCCGGCCTGGCGCGCGGTTATCTGAACCGCCCGGGCCTGACGGCCGAGCGCTTCGTCGCCCATCCCGACGGCAAGGGGGAGCGGCTATACCGCACCGGCGACCTGGCGCGCTGGACCCAGGACGGCCAGCTGGAATACCTGGGCCGGCTGGACCAGCAAGTAAAAATCCGCGGTTTTCGCATAGAGCTGGGTGAAATCGAAGCGCAACTGCTTGTCCAGCCTGGCGTGAAGCAGGCCGCGGTGCTGGCGCAGTCAGCTGCGGAAGGCGAGGGCAAGGGGAATGCCCGGCTGGTCGCCTACGTCACGCCGGCAAGCCTGGACACGGCCGCGCTTCGCCAGGCGCTGGAGCGCGTCTTGCCGGCATACATGGTGCCGGCGGCGATCGTTGCGCTGCAAGCATTGCCGATCACCGGCAACGGCAAGCTGGACCGCAAGGCGCTGCCCCAGGCCGAGTTCGCGTCCACGCAAAACTACGAAGCCCCGCAAAGCCAGGCGGAAGAAGCCCTGGCCGCGATCTGGCGCGAAGTCCTGGGCGCCGCCCGGATCGGCCGCCACGACAACTTCTTCGAACTGGGCGGCGATTCGATCTTGAGCCTGCAGATCGTCGCGCGGCTGCGACAGGCGGGCTGGCGCGTCAGTCCGCGCCAGATGTTCGAACGCCAAAGCATCGCCGCCCTGGCGGAAGTGGCCATGTTGGAGGACGGCGCATCCACGCATAGCGCCCACCAGGACGATGCCGCCGCGGATCGTGAGCTGCCCTTGCTGCCCATCCAGGCCCAGTTCCTGGCGCAGCCGCTCCCGACGCATGATCACTGGAACCAGGCGGTGCTGCTGCACAGCGATGCCGAGATCGATATGGCCGCGCTGCGTAGCGCGCTGGCGGCGGTGCTGGCGCATCACGATGCACTGCGCCTGCGATTCCACCGCGGCGATGATGGACAGTGGATCCAGACGTATGCGGACATGGACGCGATCCATGGGCAAGACATAGTCTGGGACCTGACGGCGCGGGACGCCGCGGAAATCGAAGCGCATTGCGCGCGGGCACAGGCCAGCCTGGACATTGCGAACGGCCCGCTGCTGCGCGCGGTGCGCCTGCGCGTGGCCGACGGCAGCTGGCGTTTGCTGCTGGTGGTGCACCATCTGGCGATTGACGGGGTGTCATGGCGCATTCTGCTGGAGGATCTGCGTCAGGCCTACGGCCAAGTCGGCGTGCCGCTGCCCGCGCGCACGGCCGGCTACGGCGCCTGGGCGCGCCATCTGCGCGGGCAAGCGTCCGTGCACGCGGCCGAGGCGCAATACTGGCTGGACCAGGCCGCCGGCGACTTTCCCGCGCCGGACCACCCGGACGGCACCGCGCGCGTGTGCGATCAGCGGCATATCGAAGTCAGCCTGACGCGCGTACAGACGCAGTCCCTGCTGCGCCAGGCGCCCGCCGCCTACCGCACGCAGGTCAACGACCTGTTGCTGGCATCCCTGGCCTCGGCCTTGAAGCAATGGCGCGGCCTGCGCACGGTACGCATCGACCTGGAAGGCCATGGCCGCGAGACCGGCTCGGATGATCATCACCCGCACGGCATCGCGGCGAGCGCCGCCGCTCCGGACATCACTCGCACCGTGGGCTGGTTCACCACCATCTATCCTGTCGTGCTGGATACCGAAGGCGGGCTGGATCAACTGATTCCATGCACCAAAGAACAGCTGCGCGCCATCCCGCGTAGCGGCCTGGGCCACGGCTTGCTGAAACTCTGGGGCGAACCGTCGATCCGGGACGCCTTGGCCAAGGCGCCGCAGGCTCCCATCCTGTTCAACTACCTGGGCCAGTTCGATGCCACCGTAGGCGCCGGCCAGGACTGGCGTATTGCTGCCGAGGACGTTGGATCCGGCCAACTGGACAGCGCCCCGCTAAGCCACGCACTCACGGTCAATGGCCGCGTATACGACGGCCGCCTGACTTTGGCCTTGAGCTTCAGCCGCGCTCAATGGCGCGGCGAGACGATGCGCGCCCTGGCCGATTGCTGGACGAGCGCGCTATCCACCCTGATCGGGCATTGCGCCAGCGGCGCGCGCGGCGTGACGCCCTCCGACTTTCCGCTGGCCCGGCTGACTCAGGCCGAACTCGATGGCCTGCCCATTCCCGCCCCCGTGAGCCAGTGGCAGGACATCTACCCGGTTACGCCCATGCAGGCGGGCATGCTGTTCCATTCGATTTACGAGCGGGACGCCGCCATGGCGGCGACGACCCGGCCTTACCCCAATCAACCGGCCGCCGGCCAGCCCTATATCAACCAGCTGCGCGTCGACGTGCGCGCGCTCGATCCAGTGCGCTTCCGCGCCGCCTGGGAATCGGCCGTCGTACGCCACGACGTGCTGCGCACGGGCTTTATCGCGAGAGCGGGGGCGCCATTGCAATGGGTCGCCCGCCAGGTCCAGCTGCCTTTCGAATTGCAGGCCGTTCGTGGCGATGCCGACGAAGTGGCCGCGCGGCTTGACGCCCTGGCCGCTGAACAGCGTGCAGCCGGCTTCGACCTTGCGGCGCCGCCGTTGATGCGTTGCCTGCTGGTCCGGGTGAACGACGACTACGACCACTTCATCTGGACGCATCACCATTTGCTGCTGGACGGATGGAGCACCTCCCAACTGCTCGGTGAAGTGCTGGGCGAATACGCGGGCAAGGCGGTGACGCGTCCCGGCGGACGCTACAGGGATTATCTGCAATGGCTTTCCACGCGCGACATGCACGCCACGCGGTCCTACTGGATGCAGCAGCTGCATGAACTGGAAGCGCCGACCTTGCTGGCGGAGGCGATCTCCGCGCGGGCCGGGCAGGCGGACGCACAGCGCGAAGACCGGTATGGCAGCTGGACACTGGAACTGGATGAAGAGGACACGCAGGCGCTGGCGGCTTATGCGAGGCGCGAACGTATCACGCTCAATACGCTGGTGCAGGCGGCCTGGTCCCTGGTGCTGAGCCTGCATACGGGGCAGGACGCGGTCGTGTTCGGCGCAACCACGTCCGGCCGTCCCGACGAACTGCCGGGCTTGCAACGCGTACCCGGCTTGTACATCAACACGCTGCCCGTCGTGGCACAGTTGAACGCCACGCAGACCGTGGGAGACTGGTTGCGGCAGCTCCAGGCTCGCAACGTGGCTGCGCGCGAACATGAGCATTCGCCCTTGTATGAGATACAGCGCNGNGCNGGNCAGGGTGGGCGAGCGCTGTTCGATACGCTGGTGGTGTTCGAGAACTATCCCGTGGACGAGGCCTTGGCACAACCCTTGCCCGACGGCCTGCGGTTCAGCGGGCTGACCAATACGGAGCACACCGGTTATCCCTTTACATTGATCGTGTCCCAGCGGGGCAAGCTGTATCTGCGGCTCAGCCATGATGCGCTTGCCTGCGACGCGCAGGATGCCGAGATGCTGGGCCGTCGGCTGCTGCAAGCCTTGTCGCGCTTGGCTTCGGATGGCGAAGCGGTGCTGGGTACCCTGGGGGTGTTAGCGCCACATGAAGGCGACGCTTTGCGGTCATGGGCGGCAGGCGGACCGCTGACCAATGCCTTGGCGGGTTGGCGGGATCAGCCCGTGCATGCGGTCATCGCGGCGCAGGCCGGGCGCACGCCGGATGCGGTGGCGGTGTGCATGGCGGTGGATGGCGCCGGCAGCGCCGGTCTGCTGACGTTGACCTATGCGGAACTGGAGCGGCAGTCGAACCGATTGGCGCATCGCCTGCTGTCGCTGGGCGTGGGCCCGGAGCGACGCGTAGCGATCGCCGCGTACCGTCATCCGTCGCTGGTGGTGAGCCTGCTCGCGGTGCTCAAGACAGGCGCGGCCTACGTGCCGCTGGATCCGGAGTATCCGGATGACCGTCTGGCGTACATGATGCGCGACAGCGCGCCGGCGCTGCTGCTGACGCAATCGTGGCTGTCGGATCGCATGCGGGCCTGGACCGGTGCGGTCCTGGAAGTCGACACGCTGGATCTGGCCGGCGAGCCGGATCATGCGCCGGAGATCCCGGTGCACGCCGAGCAGGCGTGCTATGTGATCTATACATCCGGCTCCACAGGCAAGCCTAAGGGCGCCACCAACCGCCACGTCGGGCTGGGCAATCGCATAGCCTGGATGCAGCAAGCCTATGGCCTGGGTAGTGACGACGTGGTGCTGCAGAAGACTCCTTTCAGCTTCGACGTCTCGGTGTGGGAGTTTTTCTGGCCGCTGATGGCGGGCGCGCGGCTGGCGCTGGCCGGCGTGGGCGAGCATCGCGACGCCGAACGGCTGCTGTCGCGCATCGTCGATCACGGCGTGACCACGATGCACTTCGTGCCCTCGATGCTGCACGCCTTCGTGTCGCACTGCGAGTCGCTGGGCGGCGGCGCTCCGATGCTGGCCTTGGCCCGGCAAGCGCTACGCCGCATCTACTGCAGCGGCGAAGCGCTACCCGCCGAACTGTGCGTCCGCTTCCATGCCTTGTTCTCGGCCGTGGAGCTGCATAACCTATACGGCCCGACCGAAGCGGCCATCGACGTCACGTCCTGGAATTGCGCGAACGCCAGCGGCACCGGCGTGCCGATCGGCCGCCCGATCGCCGGCCTGCGCACGCACGTGCTGGACGCCAACCTGAACGAAGTGCCACCAGGGGTTGCGGGAGAGCTGTATCTGGGCGGCACAGGCCTGGGCCGCGGCTACCTGGACCGGCCGGCCCTGACCGCCGACCGCTTTATCGCCGACCCCTTCGGCAGCGGCCAACGGCTGTACCGCACCGGCGATCTGGCCCGCTGGAATCACGAAGGCCAGCTTGAATACCTGGGCCGCCTGGATCACCAGATCAAGCTGCGCGGCCAGCGCATCGAGCTGGGTGAAATCGAGGCGCAGCTGCTGGCCCAGTCCGGCGTGAAGCAGGCCGTGGTGCTGGCGCAGTCCGCGATGACAGCCGACGGCGCGCCGTCGGACGCGGGCGCCGCCGCCTTGCGCCTGGTCGCCTACGTCACGCCCGCGCAGCTCGACACGGCGGCATTGCGGCGCGCATTGGAAGCATCCCTGCCTGCCTACATGATCCCGTCGGCCTTCGTCATGCTCGACGCCTTGCCGGTGACGGCCAACGGCAAGCTGGACCGCAAGGCGCTGCCCCAGGCCGAGTTCGCGTCCACGCAGCGCTACGAAGCCCCGCAAGGCCAGGCGGAAGCAACCCTGGCCGCGATCTGGCGGGAAGTCCTGGGCGCGACCCGCATCGGCCGCCACGACAACTTCTTCGAACTGGGCGGCGACTCCATACTCAGCATCCAGATCGTCGCGAGAGCCCGGCAGGCCGGCTTGCTGATCACGCCAAGACAGGTATTCGAGCACCAGACCATCGGCGAGCTGGCCCATGCCGCCGTCGCGACGATAGCGGGTGAGGAAGCCGGCCAACCGCCACCACAGTCCTCCACGCCGGGCGCCAATTCGACTATCGGCCGGAAGCTGGCCGATCACCCCGGCGCGCCGGCGCCCGCCACGCTAGGCCTGCGCGACGCCGATATCGAAGACGTCCACCCCCTGTCGCCGACCCAGCAAGGCATGCTCTTCCACACGCTGGAAGCGGCCGGCAAGGGCCTTTACGTCAATCAGCTCAGCGTGCGCGTGCAAGGCGCCGACGCCCACCGCCTGGCCGGCGCATGGGCCGAGATGGTGGCGCGTCATCCAACGCTGCGCACGGCCTTCGTCTGGCAGTCAGGCATGGAACGGCCCTTGCAGATTGTCCATCGCCACGTCGATCCCGACGTACGCATCCTCGATTGGCGCGGCCGTCCGGATCTGGCGGAACAGCTCGCCGCCTGCGCGGCGGCCGAAGCGCGGGCCATCGATCCGGCCCGCCCGCCGCTTTCCCGGCTGGCCTTGATCCGTGTGGATGCGGATAGCCACCAGTTGATCTGGACGCATCACCACCTGCTGCTGGATGGCTGGAGCGCATCCCGCCTGACAGGCGAGTGGCTGCTCGCCTACGGTGGCGAGCCGCTACCGCCCGCCGGTCCGGCCTATGGCCACTACGTGCGCTGGCTGGGCACCCAGGACCGCGATGCCAGCGAACGCTTCTGGAAGCAGGCCTTGCGGTCCCTGGACGGCCCCACTTTACTGGCGCATTGCCCCGGCGCCCGCCAGCAGGCCGAAGCGGAAGGCTACGCGCGCATTTATTCGCGCCTGGATGCGGCGCGCACCACCGCCCTGCGCCAGTTCGCGCAGGCCCAGCGCGTGACGCTGAATACGGTGATCCAGGCCGCCTGGGGGCTGCTGCTGCAGCGCTGCGCCGGCAAGGAAACGGTGGTCTTCGGCGCCACCGTCGCGGGCCGACCCGCCGCCTTGCCGGGCGTGGAAGATATCCTGGGCCTGTTCATCAATACCATTCCCGTTCCGGTGCGCGCCGCGCCATCGCGTACGGTGGGGGATTTCCTGCGCGACCTGCAGGCTGAAAACCTGCGCTTGCGCGAGCATGAACATGCCGGGCTGGCGGACATCCAGCGCTGGGCGGGTTCTTCCGGAAGGCCGCTGTTCGACAGCATCGTCGTGTTCGAGAACTACCCGGTGGATCGCGCGCTCAAGGGTCAGGAACGCTATGGACTGCGCTTCGAGGACAGCCAGGGCGGCGGCCTGACCGGCTACGTCATGGACATCCAGGTCGTCGCCACCGACGAAATAGAACTGGAGTACTGCTATTCCACGGCGCATCTGCCCGACGCGATGGTATTGGACCTGCGGCGCCAGATGGAGCATTTGCTGCGTGAGATCGAACGGGATGCGCATGCGCCGGTGGGCGACCTGGGATGGCTGGACGAACCGGCGCTGGATCAGTTGCGCGCCTGGAGCCGCGACGCCGATCAGCCCGTGGCCGGCGAACGGCGCTACGTCCACCACTTGATCGCGGCGCATGCGCGGCGGCAGCCGGACGCGTTGGCCGTGGTCATGGACGACGACGAGTACAGCTATGCCGCGCTGGATAAGGCGGCCAACCGTCTGGCGCATCGGTTGATCCAGGACGGCATCGGGCCTGAAGTCCGCGTCGGTGTGGCGATGCCGCGCTCGCTCGATACCATCGTGGCTTTCCTGGCGGTGCTCAAGGCGGGCGGGGCCTACGTGCCGATGGATCTGGATCATCCCGAAGACCGCCTGGCGTATATCGCACGCGACAGCGGCATGGCGCTGCTGCTGGCTTCGCCATCGGGGCCCGCGCAGCTGTCGCGCGTCGGCGTGCCGGTGTTGGTGTGCGACACCGCCGCGGTCGCGGGCCAGCCGGCCGGCGCACCGGATGTTCGCCTGTCGCCCGACAACCTGGCTTACATCATCTATACCTCCGGCTCCACGGGCAAGCCCAAGGGCGTGGCGGTCAGCCACGGGCCGCTGGCCATGCATTGCCAGGCCACGGCGCGCATCTACGGCATGACGCCGGCATCGCGCGAACTGCTGTTCATGTCGTTCTCGTTCGATGGCGCGCACGAGCGCTGGCTGACGGCGCTGACGACCGGCGCGCGCCTGGCCGTGCGCGGCCAGGAATTGTGGACGGCGCAGGAATCGCTGGAGGCCTTGCATCGCTACGGTATTACCAACGCGGCCTTTCCGCCGGCCTATCTGGCGCAGATGGCCGAGCATGCGGCCCTGCACGGCAATGCGCCGCCCATGGATCTGTACGTGTTCGGCGGCGAGGCCATGCCGCGCGCCGTCTACGAGCGCGTGCGCACGCATTTGCCGGCGCGCGGCTATATCAACGGCTACGGGCCGACCGAAACCGTCGTGACGCCATTGATCTGGAAGGCGCCGGCCGGCGAGAGCTTCGATTGCCCTTATGCGCCCATCGGGAAGACGGTGGGCGAGCGGCGGCTATATGTGCTGGATGCCGATCTGCGGCCGGTGCCCGTGGGGCACGTCGGGGAGTTGTTCATCGGCGGCTATGGCGTCGCGCGCGGGTACCTGGGCCGCATGGCGCTGACGGCGGAAAGTTTTGTGGCCGATCCCTTCGGGGCGCCCGGCACGCGCATGTATCGCAGCGGCGATATGGCGCGCTGGCTGGCCGACGGCAATGTCGAGTACATCGGCCGGCGCGACAACCAGGTGAAGATCCGTGGTTTCCGTATCGAGCTGGGCGAGGTCGAGTCGCGCATCCTGGCGCTGCCGGGCGTGGAGGAGGCCGCCGTCGTCGTCCGCCAGGGACCCTCGGGGGCGCAGCTCGCGGCGTATATAGGCACGGGACAGGACGGCTCCGGCGCCATCCCGCCGGCCGCGCGGCTGCGCACGCAGCTCGCCGCGCAGCTGCCCGACTATATGGTCCCGGCGTCCATCACCGTGCTGCCCAGGCTCCCGCGCCTGATCAGCGGCAAGCTGGACCGGCAGGCCCTGCCGGCGCCCAGCGCGGCGGCGGAGCGGGACTTCGTGGCGCCGGCCACGAACGCGGCACGCCAGCTCGCCGCCATCTGGGAGGAAGTCCTGGATGCGCCACGCGTGGGACAGACCGACAACTTCTTCGAGCTCGGCGGCGACTCGCTGCTGAGCCTGAAGATGCTGAGTCGCGTACGCGCGCTCGCGCAGCCCGACCTGTCGTTCACGCTGCGGGATCTGATGCGTCGCCCGACCATCGCCGGCCTGCTGGGTCTGGAAGATATGCAGCCGGCCGCACCCGTTCCGTTGAACGCCTGCCAGGACCAGAGCGCGCCGCTGTTTTGCGTGCATGCCGGCATGGGGACGCTCTATGACTACCAGCCCATGGCCAGGAAACTCGACGGCATCCGGCCCGTATATGGCCTGCCTTGCCGCATGCTGCTGGACGGCGCGCACGTCGATCGTTCGCTGGCGCAGATGGCGGATGACTATTGCGCCATGGTGACGGCCGCGCAGCCGCAAGGGCCCGTCCATCTGTTCGGATGGTCGCTGGGCGGGACATTGGCCGCGATGATGGCGCAACGCCTGGAGGCGCAAGGCCGCGCCGTGGCCTTCCTGGGTTTGGTGGATACCTATGTGAGCGGACTGGAGCAGGATCCGCTGCGCGATTGGCGCGAGGACCTGCCGGCCTATGCACAGTTGATGGTGCCCGACATCCCAGCCGACCGCATCGCGGCGGCGACGGCCGCGGTCCGGAATGCGAGCCGCGGCGGTCGCGTGGAAGGCGCCGCAGCGGCGTCCAACGGCGTCCGCGAATTTCCGGCGGCCCCGGATTCCCCCGACGCCCCGGAACTGACGCAGGAAGCCGCGGAGTCCCGCCTGCGGGAGCTGCTGGCCGGCTCGACCGCCGGCCATGCGGCATTGGGCGCGCAGGAACTGGCCCGCATCTTCCTGGTGGCGCGCCGCCTGCAGGCGCTGTCGCTGGAAGCCGGGCCCGTCGGCAAGGTGCGAGTCCGTCCATGGTGCTGGTGGCGCGCGGACCGCGATCCCGTACAACGATGGACGCTGTCGGCACAGCTCGGCCATGCCGCCGGGGCGCGCCATCGCACCTTGGACGCGGACCACTATGCCATCATCCGCGCCGGCGACCTGCTGGCGCAGGTCGCCGAGGCATTGGCGTCGTCATGGGATCGGAGGGAAGCCGCGCACACCGCCGCCGAAACGGCGCTCGCGGAGGACGGTCCCGGCTGAGAAGACCCTATGGCGCAGGCGCGGCCGCCGCGAAAGCGGCGGCCAGCCGCGCCGCGACATCGCGGCGCACCTGCATGGCCTCGGGCACGATATTCCCGAGCCGGGCGAAGTCATGCACCATACCCGGATACACCACGCACTCGGCCCGTACGCCGGCGGCGCGCAGGCGCTCCGCGTAGGCCAGCCCTTCATCCGTCAGCATGTCGCATTCGGCCAGGACAATATGCGCCGGCGACACTCGCGCCAGGTCCGCGCATTCCAGCGGCGCGAAGCGCCAGTCGCGCGGATCGCCGGTCTCGCCCAGATAATGCCGATACATCCAGCGCAGCGTCTCGGCCTCCAGCAGATAGCCGGTGGCATAACGGCGGCGTGATTCGAAGTTCCCGTCGGCGCTGGCGCAGGGATAGAGCAGCACCTGCACCGCCGGCCGCGGCAGGCCGGCATCGCGCGATGCGATCGCCAGGCCCGTGGCCAGCGTGGCACCAGCGCTATCGCCGCATACGGCCACGCGGGACGCGTCGCATCCCAGCGCGCCGGCGTTGTCCAGCGCCCAGCGATAGGCATCCCAGGCGTCTTCCACCGCGGCAGGAAAGCGATGCTCCGGCGCAAGCCGGTAATCCACCGCAAGCACCGCGCAAGGTGTCAGCACCGCCAGATCGCGGCACAAGGAGTCGTGCGATTCCAGGCCGCCTATGCAGTAGCCGCCGCCGTGGAAGAACAGCAGCAGCGGCAAGGCGCCGGAGCGAGCCGGCGCCGTCGATGCCGGACCGCCGGAACCGACCGGCGCCGGGGAGGCCGCGGAACCGCCCGGCATCCCGGGCGCCTGCTTCGCCGCGCCCAGCGGCAGATACAAGCGCATCGCCAGACGCCCGCCATCCCGCCGGGCGATCTCCAGCAAGCGCGTCTCCACCTGCCGCGAGCCCGGCGCATCCAGCATCGGCGTGGCGGCCTCATAGTCCGCCCGCGCCTGCGCCGGCGTGGACGCGTGCATGGGCCGGCCCTGGCCGGCCGCCACCATTTCCAGGAACGCCGCCAGATCGGGCTGCAGCATCGCTCACCCTACCAGCTGTACGACAAAGTCCCGACGAAGGTACGCTCCTGTCCGTAGCGGCAGTTCAGCGTGTTGTTGCGGCATACGATGGTCTCCTTGTTGAACAGGTTGATCACGTTCAGCCCCAGCCGCCACCCGCGGATCTCGTAGTGCAGGCCGGCATCGAACAGTACGGCGTCATCGTTGGTGATGGTGTTGGCGACGTCGGCGTAGGTCTTGCCGATGTATCGCACCCCGGCACCCATGCCCAGTCCGCGCAGCAGGCCCGACGGCAGGGTGTAGTTCAGCCACGCCGACGCCATATGCTCCGGCGTGACGATGGGAATGTTCCCTTCCTCGGCCGGGTTGTTGCTGCTCTTGACCCGTATATCGTTGAAGGTGTACGAAGCCAGCAGATCCAGGTTGCGCGTCAGATTGGCCTTGCCTTCCAGCTCCACGCCGCGCGAACGGATCTTGCCGGTCTGCACGCTGAAATTGACGTCCGTCGGATCGGTGGTCAGTACATTTTTCTGCGTCAGGTCGTATACCGCCACGGCCACATAGCTGTTGCCGCCCGGCGGTTGGTACTTCACGCCAACTTCGTACTGCTCGCCCTTGGTAGGCCGGAACGGCGTGCTGTCCTTGGTCGCGCCCGCCTGCGGCAGGAAGGACGTGCTGTAGCTGACATACGGCGTGATGCCGGTGTCGAACTGATAGCCCAGCCCCGCGCGCCCGGTGAACGCATCGTCGTTCTGCCGGGTCGCGTCGCCGGCCAGGCGGTCCTGGCTATTGCTGCGCGCCCAGTCCTGACGGCCCCCCAGCGTCAGGATCCACTTGTCGATCTTGACCTGATCCTGCATGTACAAGCCGAACTGGCGGCTCACCTGCTTGAGATCGATGATGCTGCCGGCATCGGACGGATAGGGAATGTTCAGCCCATATTGCGGATTGTCGAGATCCAGCGGAGGCGCCGTACCCTGGCGATAGTGCTGCTGCCCGTCCAGGAACTGGTAATCGAAACCCGTCAGCAGCGTATGGGCGGCCGGCCCGGTCTGGAACTTCCATTCCGCCTGGTTATCCACCACGAAGCTGTCCGCGCTTTCCTTCGACGCCAGGGCGTAGCGGCTGATCGTATGGCCATCGGGCAGCAAGCGCAGCGAGTACAGGTCGCGCTGGTCCAGCCAGCCCTTCTGGTAGCGGGCGTTCTGCCGCACCGTCAGCAGCGAATTGAAGCGGTGCGAAAGCTGGTAGCCGATCGAATACTGTTCGCGATCGTATTTGTTGAAGTCATAGTCGCCCACCAGCGTGTGCGTGGGATACACCGGCCGCGATTCGCCGCCGGTGCGGTCGTGCTGCCAGCTTGTCAGCAGGGTGAAGGAGGTATCGGCGTCCGGCTGCCAGGTGAAGGCCGGCGCGATATAGCCCAGATCGTCGGGATAGCGGTGGCCGGATCCGTATTTGTCCTGTGTCCCCGCGTCGCGCCAGATGCCGGTCAGGCGATACAGGTACTTGCCGTCCTTGTCGATGGGGCCGCCCAGGTCGAATTGCGCCTGCTGGCGATCCCAGCTGCCGAACTGGATGCCGATGTCGCCGAAGGGTTCGGCGGTGGGCCGCTTGGTGACGCGATTGACGATACCGCCCGGCGCGACCTGGCCGTACAGCACGGATGACGGGCCGCGGATCACGTCGATGCGCTCCAGCGCGTACGGGTCTATGCGCATGCGGATCTGGTCATACGGCATCTGGCTCAGGCCGTCGCGATAGTCGCCGCTGATCTTGGCGTCGAAGCCGCGCAGCACGATCCAGTCGTTGCGGACGTCGTTGCCGCCGAAGTTGTTGACCTGCACCCCGGGCACGTATTGCACGGCCTGGGCCACGCTCAAGTCGTTGCGGTCGCGCATTTCCTGCTGTGTCACGACCGATATGGACTGCGGGATTTCGTTCAGGGGCGTGGCCGTCTTGGTGCCCGTCAGCGATTGGGTCGCCACATAGCCGCTGGTGGGACCGGTTACGGGATCCTGCGCCGTGCCGGTTACGTTCACCACGGGCAGGGTGGCGGCCGGCGTCCCCGCCGGCGCCTGCCGCGTTTGCGGTGTCGTCTGTGCCGATGGCGCCGCTTGTGCTTGTTGTGCCTGTTGCGTCTGCTGGGCCTGTGCGGCGCCCGTCACGCTCAATCCCAGCATCAGGGATGTGCCGAGCAGCGGCCGTCGCAAAGGAAATGAAAGAGCCCCGGTTAGCAGCGTTTTGTTTTGTTTTTTCATGGTAGTAGTGTGAAAGAATCCCCTTGGGCATGCCGGCCAGGCCGGTCAGACCGCGGGTGCGAGGGCCGGTGGCCCGGCGCCGATATGCGCCGGGACCGGTGTGTCCATCACGTGCGCCGGCGCCGATAGCGCCGCGCGTACGGATAGGGAAAAGACTTCGAACACCCGGTCTATCTGGGTTTCGGAAATGATCAGCGGCGGCAGGAAGCGCACCACGCTGCCGTGCCGGCCGCCCAGCTCGACGATCAGCCCCCGCCGCAGGCATTCGGCCTGCACCGCGCCGGCCAGCGCGGGATGGGCCGGATGAACGGGATGGTCCGCCGCCGGGATGCCCCTCGCCGTCGCGTGCGCGGGCATGCCCCCTGGTACGTCGGCTCGCACCAGCTCCACGCCCACCATCAGGCCGCGCCCGCGCACGTCGCCGATCTCCGGCACGTCGCGCTGCAGCTGGCGCAACAATCCCTGCAGGCGCTGCCCCATGGCGCCGGCGTGCTCGGCCAGCGGTTCTTCGCGCAGCACGCGCATGGTGGCCGACCCCGCCGCCATCGCCAGCTGATTGCCGCGGAAGGTACCGGCGTGCGTGCCGCCGCTCCACAGATCCAGCTCCTTGCGGTACACGACCACCGCCAGCGGCAAGCCGCCGCCTATCGCCTTGGACAGCACGATGACGTCCGGCACGATGTCCGCATGTTCGAAGGCGAAGTTCCTGCCCGTGCGGCCGAAGCCGCTCTGGATCTCATCGGCGATCAAGGGCACGTCGGCCGCCGTCGCCAGCGCGCGCACGCCTTGCAGCCAGGCGGCCGGCGCGGGGATCACGCCGCCTTCTCCCTGCACGGCTTCCAGGATCATGCCCGCCGGCTTGGGCACGCCGCCTTCCGGATCGTTCAGCACCGAGCCGATGTAGTTCAAGCCGGCCCGCACCGCCGCGTCGCCACGCAGCGCGAAAGGGCAGCGGTAATCGTAGGGATAGGGCAGGAACTGCACCCCCGCCAGCGGCGTATTCAAGGAGCGCTTCGGCTGCAGATTGCCCATCAGCTGCAAGGCGCCCTGCGTCATGCCGTGATAGGCGCCCTGGAACGCCAGGACGTCGGCGCGCCCGGTGGCGCTCTTTACCAGCTTCAGGGCCGCTTCCACCGCATCGGTGCCCGCCGGACCGCAGAACTGTACCCGCGCATCGCGCGCGAAGGCCGGCGGCAGCGTATCGAACAGATCGCGCATGAAGCGGTCTTTCACCGGCGTGGTCAGATCCAGTGTCAGCATGGGCATGTCGTCGTGCAGCGCTGCCTGGATGGCTTCCACCACGGCGGGATGGTTGTGGCCCAGCGCCAGCGCGCCGGCGCCCGCCAGGCAGTCGATGAATACGCGGCCTTCGACATCTTCCACATAGATGCCCTTGGCCCGCCGCAGCGCCAGCGGCAGTCTGCGCGGGTAGCTGCGGGCATTGGATTCGCGGCCGGCCTGATAGCGCAGCAGCGCGTTGCCGCCCAGCTGGTACGGCCGCGCCAGCGGATCATGGCGCCGCGCCAATTCGGTTTCCGTGGCATCCGCCTGATGCGAATAAAGGGAATGAGCCATGGTCTGTGCCTCGCGCTATCGGTCAGGAGGTCAACGCGGCACGCGCGGCCCGCGGCTGTTCGACGGGCTGCGCGGCATCCGTCGCGCGCCGCAGGGCGGCGCCGATTTCCCAGGAGCGGACCGCCAGGATGGAAAGCAGGCTGTCGCTGATGCCATGGGTGGCTTCGCTGCCGCCTTGCACGTAGATGGCCGGACGCAGCCTTGCATCGGCGCGCAGACGGTAATGGCGGTCCGGCGCATAACCGTCCAGATAGCCTTCCAGCGGCGCCAGCAGTTCCTGGTGGTGATCGCGTTCATAGCCCGTCGCCAATACCACCGCGTCGTAGTGCAGCGTGTCGCGCTCGCCGTCGTCCAGGTCGCGTATCGTCAGGGCGATGCCGGCGTCTTCCGCATGCGCGGCCGTGACTTCCCGGCGGCGCAACAGACGGTGGCGCGCCTCGCGGCGGACCTTCTGCTGATAGAGCACCTCGTAGATGCGCTCGATCAATTCCACGTCGGGCGCGGAATAGTTGGTGTGCCGGATCTGCGCGAGCAGCGCCGCCCGGTCGGCGTCCTCCCGCGTGTACAGATAGTCCGTATGCTCGACGTTGAACACTTCGTTCACGAAGGGGCTGTCGTCGGACGGCCGTATGGTGTGGCCGCGTACCAGCATGTCGATACGCGGCCGCGACGGGTGCTCATGCAGATGCATGAAGATTTCCGCGGCGCTCTGGCCGGCGCCCACCACCGCGACGCGGTCCAGCCGCGGCAGGCGGGCCAGCGCCGAAAGATAGCCGCTGGTGTGGAACACGCGGCCGTCGGACAGCGATGCCGTAAAGGCCTCGGGTATGCGCGCACGGCCGCCGACGCTGATTACCAGGTTGCGCGCCAGCCGCTCGCGCGTCCGGCCGCCGGCGTCCACGGACCGCACGCGCAACAGCTCGACGATGCCGTGCGCCGGCTCAGGCTGTACGTCCAGCACCTGCTCGCCATAGGCGCAGCAGTGCTCGAAGTGGCTGGCGGCCCAGGACAGGTAGTCGTTGAATTCCTGGCGGCTGGGAAAGAAGGTCTTCAGGTTGATGAAGTCCTGCAGCCGGCCCTTGCTGTGCAGGTAGCTCAGGAAGGAATAGCGGCTGGCGGGGTTGCGCAGCGTCACCAGATCCTTCAGGAAAGAGATCTGCATATGCGCTCCTTCCAGCATCATGTCCGGATGCCAGGCGAAGCGCGGCTGCTTCTCGATGAACAACGGCCCGTTCGCCGGCCCCGCCACCGGCCGCTGCGGCGCGCCGCGGCCGTGGTGTTCTTCCAGCGCGATGGCCAGCGCGATGTTGGAAGGTCCGAAACCGATACCGATCAGATCGTGTACGTGCATGTCGTCCCGTTCAGCTTGCCGGAGCGGCGATGCATTCGCCGGCCGGCCCTCTAGGTATCCAGAAGCGTTCCGCGAAGAACCGTTCGCGCGACAAGGTGCCCAGCATCGCGCGCTTGTGCGGGAAGTCGAAGGCTTTCTCCAACGCATAGCCGCTGCGCGCCAGGTTGCGCAGCATGCGCGCGTTGTCGATGCGCGGTTCAATGACAAGGCGCTGGGTGCGCGCGTCGTCCAGGAACAGGTAATGGGAAATCGACGGCAGCCAGGCCGCGACGTAGCGCGCGCCGCGATACGCCGGCTCTCCGATCAGCACGTGCCAGCCGCGGTCATGGTCGCGCGCATCGCAAAAGGGCGCGATGCGGTCTTCCCTGGCCCAGTACGCTTCGAAGTAGCCGAAGGGCACGTTGTCCAGGCAGGCGATCAAGGCCAGCGTGTGCGGGTCGGCGGCGCCGCGCAGCAGGTATTCGCGATGCTTGTCCAGATCGCCTTCTTCCTGCCAGAAGGCTGCCACGTGCGGGTCGTTCATCCAGCGGTTCAGCCGGGCGGCATCCAGCTCGGCGCTGGCGACGCGCAAGGACAAGGTGGCGTCCAGCCAGGAAATATGCCGCCGGTAGACCACGCCGGATGGCTTGGGCGGGCGCAGCGGATGGCGATAGCCCTGGGTCATCGTGTAGCGCAGCGGGAACGGTTCCGGCCGGTGACCGCCCAGCCATACCGGGGCGTACTGGTAGAAGGCCTCGGCGGCCAGGCGCGGTTCGGGCTCCGGGCCCGCGGCCGTGCCGGCGACAGGCGGAACCTGCAGCAGGCCCTGCAAGCGCAGGCGTTCCAGATACGCGGGCGGCGTACCGCCGCCCAGGTCCAGGGTTACCGCACCGGCCAGCGGATTGCGCGCAAACGCCGCCGCGGCGGCCGCGAGCAGCTCCTCGAAGGACGGAGCGCGCGGCCCCGGCCATGCCAGCCGGGGCGCGTGTGCCTGATCCCGTATCTGCTCCATCGATGCGTTTCCTGCGTAAGGGCGCCGCCCGCGTCGGCACGGGCGTGTACTCTCTGGAGACGAATGAGAAAGGTTGCTGTTTAGTCCCGGGAGGCGCCGGCGCGCCGGCGGTTGCAGGGCGCCAAGGGGCAGAGGTCGCAATAGCCATGGCCGGGCAACCGGTAATACAGGCAGCATCGGCGCAGCAGCGTGACGCTTGCGCCGTCGTCTCGCCTGGCGTGGCGCGTGGGGCGGTACAGGGGATTGGCCTTGCCGTCTTCGAAGCAGGGCGCGTCCAGCAGCGCTTGCCGGTCCAGGGCGATGACGGCGACACCGGGCATGGCCTGGCCCAGCCGCGACAAGGTCATGTCCAGCAGGCGCGCCGCGTTGCCCCAGGCGATGCCGCGCGGCATGCGCGCGTGGATGGCCAGGGCGTCCGCCAGCGGGCGCAGATGCTGGTCCAGCAGCGCGGCGTAACGCTGCAGCGTCGGCGCGCCCGCCATCGGCGTGCCCTCGTGCGGCACCGCGAAGCGCCAGGGCGCGCCATCGCGCGACCAGCGTGGCGATATCTTTTCGGCGCCGACCGGTAATACCCGCCCCAGCACGCTGGCCGCCGCGGCTACCGGCGGGATCAGGCGTTCGACATACGCCAGGTTCCAGACCGAAGCCACGGCGACCCGGTCCGTGCTGCGGAAATGCCTGGCCTGCGCGTCCAGCAACCGGGGCAGGGCATGCGGATCGGCCAGGAAGTCGGCTAGCGTAGGGAGCCCGCGCGCCGTCCCCGATGCATCGTCCACGTCCAGCACCACCCGCCGCGCGTGCCGCCCCAGGCCTGCGCGGTAAAGGGGGGCCAGCGATGGGATCAGGCGTTGCGCCACGGTAGCGCCGGTGCGCGGAGGCGGTCGGTGTAGGGGCTGGCGAGCTGCATATCCACGCAGACGAATGAGGCGGGGAAAAATTTAGTACTCGCGCGCGGCGGATCTGGCGCGAGCTAAATCTCGCGGCCGCTGGATCGTCACCATAGGCATGGACTCTCCATTCAGCCGGTGCCCCGATTGATCAAACAGCTGCTCAAACGTACCCGTGGCCTGTTGACGCTGGCGACGCTGGCCAGCATAGGCGCGGGTGCCGCCAGCGTCCTGCTGGTGGCCCAGATCAATATCGCCCTGACCGCCACATCCGCCGACCGCGCGCAACTGGCATGGCGCTTTGCCTTGACCGCCGTGCTGGTGATGGTTTTCCGCATGGTGGCCGCCTTGCTGTTCGAACGCCTGAGCCAGCGTACGCACGCGGACCTGCGCCGTCATATCGCCGAGCGCGCCGTGCATGCCGACTATGCCGCGCAGGAGCGGGTCGGCGCCGATCGCCTGCAGTCCGCGCTTACCGAGCACAGCGCGAATGTGGCGCAGTATTTCGTCAGCTTGCCGGCCATCCTGACCAATACGGTCATCGTGGCCGGATGCCTGATCTACATGGCCATGCTGTCGTGGCGCGTTTTCCTGGCGGCGCTGCTGGTGGTGGGGCTGGGATCGCTGGGGTACCACCTGGCCCATCTGCGCGCCATCCGTCACCTGGATGCCGCCGCGCGCCACC
The DNA here is from genome assembly GCF_965137885.1 of Bordetella sputigena. NCBI lineage: Bacteria > Pseudomonadati > Pseudomonadota > Betaproteobacteria > Burkholderiales > Alcaligenaceae > Bordetella > Bordetella sputigena. Next base: position 232,914 of record NZ_CBCSCA010000005.1, on the reverse strand, counting down.
AGGATGCGCTCTTCGGCCACTTTCGTTCGATCAGCGGCGGCGCGAAGGAACTGCGGCTGAATGCCGGTAAACGCCAGGCCTTTCTTGCCGGCATGCTCAACGCCGCCATCGAAGCCGTTCGCAAGGCACGCACGCGCGGCATGTCGATCTTCGTCATTTCCGCCAGTTGGAGCAGTTTCCTGATCTATGCCTTCATCGGCCTGGTGCTGTTCGTGCTGGCGGCCGGCGAGCCTGGCCAGCAACGGGTCATGACGGGTTTCGCCCTGCTGTTCCTTTATATGGTGGCGCCGCTGGAAGCATTGCTGCTGAATATTCCGCGGGCGAACCTGGCCAAAGTGGCCGCGCGGCGCATCGCCGGGTTGACGGGCGATCTGGCCTCCAACGAGCCGCCCGCGGCGCATGCTCCGGCGCCCATGGCCGCGCGCGTGGAACTGCGCGGCGTGCTGCATCGCTACTACCATGAACAAAGCGATTATTTCTTCGCGCTGGGGCCGATCGACCTGACGCTGAATCCAGGCGAGATCGTTTTCCTGGTCGGCGGCAATGGCAGCGGCAAGACCACGCTGGCCAAGCTATTGACCGGCCTGTACCGGCCGGAAGGCGGCCAGATCCTGTACGACGGCGCGGTGGTGGACGACGCCGGCCGCGACCGCTACCGGCAGGCGTTCACCGCGATCTTTTCCGACTTCCATCTGTTCGACCGCCTGCTGGAAGCGCCTCGCGACACGCTGGACCGCGACGCCAATGGCTGGCTGGCCCGGCTGCATCTGCAGCACAAGGTACAGGTGCGTGACGGCGCCTTCGACACCCGCGCCTTGTCGCAAGGGCAGCGCAAGCGGCTGGCGCTGGTCGCGGCCTATCTGGAAGACCGGCCCTTCCTGGTGTTCGACGAATGGGCTGCCGACCAGGACCCGGTGTTCAAGCGGGTCTTTTATCTGGAGCTGCTGCCCGAACTGCGGGCGCGCGGCAAGACGGTGCTGGTCATCTCGCACGACGACCGCTATTTCGATGTGGCCGACCGCGTGTTGAAGATGGAGAACGGCCGGCTGTCGGAAGGCCCGGCGCCCGCTCAGCCGGTGGCGTCGTCGCCGTCGCCGGATGCCCAGGCCACGGCGCCGGCGTAGTCGGCGGGCAGGGTCAGCAGCCGCAATTCCAGGCGTTCCAGCAACCGTGCGTCCTCCTGGCCGGCTCCCCGGCACCGTATGCGCCGCGCTTCGGCATCCGCGCCGCCGGCATGCACCTCGATGCGTTGCAGTGCCTGCGTGATGCCCTGGCCCGTAGCCTTCAATGCGGCTTCCTTGCAGACCCAATAGCGATAAAAGGCATCACGCTTCGCCGCCCCGGCGAACGGCCGCAAGGCCGCGCGCTCATCGGGCGTGAGCACCATGCTCGACAGGGCATGGACGTCCACCTCCGCGCGCAATTCCACGTCCACGCCTACCGCGCGCCTGTCCGAGATGACGATCAGCGCGAGCGCGCCGGAGTGCGCTACGTTGAACTGCATGGAACCGCCGGGCCAGACGGGCCGTCCCGTCGACGTGTAGGCCAGGCGTATCGACGCGCATGCGTCGTTTCCCGCCAGCAGACGCTTCAGCGCCGCCCGGGTCCGCGCGAAACGAACCTTGTCTTCATGCCGATGAAAGCGGTCCAGGCGCGCAAGTTCCCCGGCGTCCAGCAGCGCGAGCGCGTCCGCGGGCAAGGGCGCCCGCAGCGCCAGCTCCAGGCGCCACAACCGTACGTCCGCCGGCGCCCCGGGGATGGCAAGAGAGGTGAGATAAGCCGGCTCGTCGCCGCGCCAGCCTGCTGATCGTTTGTCGCCGGACATGCCGCTCGCCGCATCGATATCGATGCGGCGATTGTATTGCGGCACATGGATCGCGCCTCAACCCGCCAGGTACTTCCTGCGCGCGGGCTTGAGCACCGCGATCGCCAGCAGGGCCGCGATGATGTCCAGCGCGATGGCGGAATAGAAAACCGGATGCCAGCTGGCGGTTTTCTCGTGCATCAGCGCCGCCAGCGGGCCGCCCAGGATCGAGCCTATGCCCTGCGAGATATACAGCCAGCCATAGTTCGCCGTGGCATGGCGCGTCCCGAAGGTGTCCGTCAGCGTGGACGGAAACAGCGAAAAGATCTCGCCCCAGCCGAAGAACACCACGCCGGACAGCAGCACGAAAAGCAGCGGGTGTTCGCGCGTCGCCAGCCACACCGCCATGGCGATGCCTTCCAGGGCGAAGGCCACGAACATGGTGTTTTCGCGTCCCACGCGATCGGAAACCCAGCCGAAAAAGGGCCGCGTCAGGCCATTGGTAAGGCGGTCCACGGTCAGCGCCAGCGGCAGGGCGGCCATGCCGAACACCATCAGATCGGCCACGCCGAAATCGCGGGCAAAGCTGGCCATCTGCGAGGTCACCATCAGGCCGGACGTCGACATCATGGTCATCATCGCGAACATCAGCCAGAACAGCGGCTGCTTCAGCATCTGGCGCGGCGCCAGATCGCGCGCCGTGCCAGTCGCGCCGGCCGTGCGCGGCTGCACGGCCGCTACCGCCGCATCGCCAGGCGAACGCAGGCCCTGCGCGGCGATCACGCCGATCACCGCGAACAGCGCACCGAAACGCCACAGTGTGTTTTCGAGACCGCTGTCGGCCAGGGAGCCGGCGATCGGAAAGGTCGTCAGGATAGCGCCCATCCCGTAGCCGGCCGCGACCATGCCGGCGGCGAAGCCGCGGCGGTCGGGAAACCAGCGCACCATCAGTCCCACCACGCCGACATAGACGATGCCGGTGCCCAGGCCGCCGACAATGCCATAGGTCAGGTACAGCATGCCGATACTGCCCGCGGACGAGGCCAGGATCCAGCTGCAGCCCGACATCAGGGTGCCCAGCGCGATCAGCCGCCGCGGGCCGAAGCGGTCGATCAGGCTACCCTGGAATGGCGAGAAAAAAGTCTGCAGCACGATCAGCAGCGAGAACGTGACCTGCAGTTCGGAAAGCGGCACGCCCAGCTTGGCGGACAGCGGCTTGGTGAACAGGGTCCAGACGTATTGCGGACTGGAAATGGCCATCATGCAGACCAGTCCAAGCAGCAATTGGGTCCAGCGGTTGCTCAGGATATCTTTGGAACTATCGAGTGCGGCTTCTGCGGATACGCTCATGAGGGGCTCCAGGCCGGTTGGTCTGGAGGTGATCTCACGCAAAGCCTGTGCCAACCGCGCGGCGCGTTTACCGCAGGGGGAACCGTGCCCGGTCGAGCCATCGCACCTCGCATGACAAGACGCTTAATGGTGCGTCATGCCCTCGCATGGTGCGAGCCATGGCACCCTACCAGCCGCGAAACCGCGGCCACCGCGCGGCCACCCGGCCGGAATCATCGCGGATGACGTGATAGAGGTCGTGTTGCGCCCCTGTCGCGCAGGCATGGTTCGGCAGCACGCGGACCATGGTCCCCAGCGGCAGATCGGGCAGCCTCGCGCCGCTGCCCGGTCGCAAGGCCAGGATGCCTTGTTCCTGATTGGTCTCGCGCATTACCAGGTCCGGAAACGGCCTGCCATCGATATCGCAGACCACGCCGTAATACTGGTCGACCTTCTGCTTCGCGGTACCGCGGTCGCGCGACATCGCCATCCAGCCCGCGTCGACCAGGATCCAGCCCTTGTCTTCCTGGTGTCCGATCACGGTGGTCAGGACGCTCATGGCGATGTCGTCCTGGCTGCACACACCCAGCCCCGCCATGAAGAGATCGAAGAAAACGAACACGCCGGCGCGCAGCTCGGTCACGCCGCTCAGGTCGCGGCTGAACAGCGCGGTGGGCGTGGATCCCACGCTGACCACGGGGCAGGGCAGGCCGGCCTCGCGCAATGCCTGCGCGCATGCCACGGCGCCACGGCGCTCCTGTTCCGCCATGGCTTCGATGGCCTGCGTGCTCGCGCAGTTGTAGGATTCGCCGGCATGCGTCATCACGCCGCGCAGTTCCGCGCCCTGTTCGTGCAGCGCGCGGCCGATCGCCAGCAGGCGATCGGCCTGGTCCGGCGCCACGCCGGCGCGATGGCCATCGGTATCGAGTTCGATCAGGCAGGGAATGCGCATGCCGCTGTCGCGCGATTTCCGCGCCACGGCCTGTGCGCCTTCGACGCTGTCGACGACGATGGTCAGGTCCACGCCCTGACGCCGCAGCGCCACGACGCGGTCGAGCTTGTTGGGCGCGATTCCCACCGCATACAGGATGTCGCGCACGCCGGCCTGGGCGAATTGTTCCGCTTCCTGCAGCGTGGATACGGTGGCCGGACCTTCCGGCGTATCCATGACGCGGCGCGCGACATCGATGGATTTGGGCGTCTTCAGATGCGGGCGCAACTGCACGCCCAACGCCTGAGCACGATCGCGCATGCGCCGGATGTTGGCCGTCATGCGGCGCTCGTCCAGCACCAGGCTGGGGGTTTCCTGGTCCCGCAGCAGGCCGGCGGCGCCCGTGTCGGTGTGCGTCAGGGTCATCATGTCTCCATGGCGGGACGCATCCGCACCGCGGGCGTCCATTCGGTATCAGGGTCGAGCGGAACGACCGGCCGCGGCAGGCGGCGGAAGTCGAAGCGCGAGAGTATCGGCGAGGTCAGTCCGGGCGCGTCCACGCTGTAGATCCGTTCGGGCGGGAAGAACTCGTCGAAGGCGGCGCGGAAGTGCCCGCGCGATTTGACCACAACGGTACGCGCGGCGCCGATGTCCAGGCCGAACATCTCGAAGAAGGTGGGCTCGTGGCATTGATGGCGGTGGGTGATGACGACGATCTGGATGCCGCCCACGGCGATGAGCGCCGATGGTCCCAGATCGAAGCTGCATCCGGCCAACTGCCCGCGCCGTCCCACGCCCTTGCCGTCATGCAGCGCGACCACGGTGGCGTCCGCCTCGAAGGGATCGGAATACTGGGTGGTTTCGCTGCGATTGAAGCGCGCACGCAGGGGCTTGCCGATGCCCGTCGCATGGGCATCGGCGGCCAGCTCGGGGTCCGTGATGACGCCGGCAATCACGCCGCGCGCATCCGCCCTTATCAAGGCCTGCAACAGGTACGGCGTGTTGCCGCGCGCGCCGCCGCCCGGGTTGTCGGCCACGTCGGCCAGCAGCACCGTGGCGAAGGAAGCATCGTTGCCTGCGGCCACGGCCAGCCCGACCGCGTCATCCAGGGACGTCAACCGCGGAAAGAAGGCGGCGCGATCGCGCCATGCCGGCGTCGCCAGGTCCAGCGCGATCTGGCGGGCCAGACCGGCGTCGCCGCGCGTCGTCACGAGCACGGTCAGGCCGTTCTTGGGCGTATCGCCATAGGCGAAGCCGCCGACCGCCGAAATATTGACGATGCGATCGTCGTTCAGCGCTTCGGCTTTCTGGATCATATCGGCGTAAGGCCCCGTGCCCGGCGCCGTCAGCAGTTGCGTGGGCGGCGCACAGACGGGCATGCGCACGTGGGCGACTGCCACGCGCATGCCGGCCATCAATTGGCGCAGCACGTCGGCGGCGTCGGCGCCGCGTTCGGCCATATCGACATGCGGATTGCGGCGATACGAGATCAGCGTGTCGACCTGGTCGACCATGCGGTCGGAGACATTCGCGTGCAGGTCCACTGTCGCGACGATGGGAATGCCGGGTCCGACGATACGCCGGACGGTTGCGAAAACCAGGCCATCCGGGTCGTCTTCTTCCGTCGTGATGGCCGCGCCGTGCTCACAGATATAGACGCCATCCAGTGGCAGCGCGGCGCGCAGGCGGCTTTCGAATTGCGCCAGCGTGTCGGCGAAAAAGCCGTGTTCCACCGGACCGCCCGATTCGGCGTTGGCGAACAGGACAGGCACCGGCGTCCAGGCGCCCGCGGCGTCCATGCGCCGCACGAACGCGGGGATTTCCGGCGTCATGCGCGGCGCCGCGCTGCGCGCGTCGCGTATCAGCTCGTCGCCGGCCAGATAGGCCCGCGATACGAAGTCCTCGCGCGTGGACACCGGCGCGTAGCGGTTCGATTCGATGGCGAAGCCCAGCAGGGCGATGCGTGGCGACATGGGGGCTCAATCCTGTTTTTCGATATGGGCTGCCGTGATCAGCTCGCCCCATTTGCGCTGCTCGGCGGCGATGAAGCGCGCGAAGTCGGTCGGCGTGCCGGGCGTACCGGGCGAGGCGCTGGCATTGGCCAGATCCTGTTTCAGCGCGTCGCTGACCAGTACCTTGCGCAGCGATTGCGACAGGCGATCGATGATGGGCTGCGGCGTGCCGGCGGGAAACACCAACCCGCCCCAGGAGACGTTTTCGTAGCCCTTCAGGCCCAGTTCATCCAGCGTCGGCATGTCCGGAAACAGGGGCACGCGCTGCTTGCTTGTGATGGCCAGGGCGCGCAGCTTGCCGCTCTTCACCAGCGGATAGGCCACCGATGCATTCGTGAAAGTGTAGTCCAGGCGTCCGCCCGCCAGGTCGGACAGCGATGCCGGGTCGCCGTTGTAAGGGATGAACATCACGTCCACGCCCGCCATCTGCTTGAACAGTTCACCGGCCATCTGGCCGCTGCTGCCGATGCCGGCCGCGCCGTACGACAGCTTGCCGGGTTCGCGTTTCGCCTGCGCGATCAGGTCGTTCACGCTGTGTATGGGCGAATCGCCGCGCACCACCAGCAGGTTGTAGACGGCGAACATCTGTCCTACCGGCGCGAAGTCCCTGGCGGCGTCATAGGGCAGCTTGTTGAACAGCGCGGGGTTCACCGCCAGCGTATTGATGTTGCCGTAACCCAGCGTGTAGCCATCGGGCGCCGCGCGCTTGACCTGGCTCATGCCGATATTGCCCGCGGCGCCGGGACGGTTCTCGATCACGAAGTTCGCGCCGATGTCCTCGGCCACGTGCTTGAGCACGATGCGGCTGAGCACGTCGGCCGAGCCGCCGGCCGCCGACGCGACGATCACGGTGACGGGCCGCTTGGGCCAATCGGTATCGGCGGCATGGGCCGGGACGGCCAGCGCGGCGCTGGCGAGCAGCGCGGACAGGGCATGGGCAAGCGTACGTCGCATACAACCTCCGGTCGTGAAAGAGGCGGCAGGGATAGTGGCCGCGGCGATCGCCTGGCCTGGCGACGCCCGTCGGCGCCTGGCCGCCTGGGGCAATGAGGTAAAGCACGAGTGCCGCGAGTATGACCAGCGGGCTAAAGTCTGGGGTTAAGCGGCGCCGCAATCCCGCCTTAAGCCGCAACTTAATGGAGGAAGGGGTGCTCTCCAGCGAGGATCTGCGGTTCTTCCTGACGGTGGCGGGCGCGCGCTCGCTGGCGGAGGCGGCGCGCACGCTGAATGTGACGCCGCCCGCCGTCACCCAGCGGCTTGCCGCCCTGGAAAAACGCCTGGGCATACGCCTGATCGAACGGACGGGACGCCGGATCGCCCTGACCGACGAAGGCGACCTGTTGTCGGCGCGCGGCCGCCGCATCTGCGAAGAACTCGGCCTGCTGACGGAGGCGCTCGGCAGTCGCCGGCGCGTCATCGCCGGGCATTTGCGCGTGCTGGCGCCGCTGGGCTTCGGCCATCGCTACGTCGCGCCGGCGGTCGCGCGGGTGCGGCGCGATCATCCTGAAGTCACGGCCACGCTGACGCTGTCGGATCGACCCGGCCGCGTCGCCGAAGGCAGCTGGGACGTCATGGTCCATATCGGCGAACTGCGCGATTCCACGCTGGTCATGCAGCGCATTGCCTGCAACCGGCGCATCCTCTGCGCCGCGCCGTCCTACCTGCGGCGCCGTGGCGGTCCCGCTCGTCCCGAGGATCTGCGGACGCACGAATGCATCGCCCTGCGGGAGAACGACGAGGACGTCACCCTGTGGCGTTTCGCCGGACCGCGCGGGCAAACGGCCAGCGTGCGCGTCGATCCGGTGCTGGCCAGCACGGAAGGCGCCGTGGTGCATGACTGGGCGGTGGCCGGCATGGGCATTATGGTCCGTTCCGAATGGGATGTGGCCGCCGACCTGCGCGCCGGCCGCCTGGTGGCCCTGCTGCCCGAATGGCGCCTCCCGGATGCCGACGTCATTGCGTTGCTGTCTTCCCGGGAAGCGCGCTCCGCGCGCACCTCGTATTTCCTGGAATGCCTGCGGGCCGAGGTGCAGGCGCACCCGTGGAATCAACCGGGCTGACAAAAAGCTGTCAAAGTCGGCGGGCAATATGGGGTTATCGGTGCGTGTGGCAATCACCGCGCCTGTTCATGACAAATAAGGAGAAGCCCACATGTCGCGTTCCACCGACGCAGCCAAGGCGCGCAGCCTGCCCCTGGCCTCGGATCCGGTGTCCAGTCTGCCCGCGCACGCCGCGCGCCGCGCGGGCCGGGCGCTGGACGAGGTGCTGGCCTCGAATCCGGCCCGGCGTGTCTGGCTGAAGACGGGCCTGGGCGCGGCGGCGCTCTCGGTATTCGGCGTGCCGGCGCTGGCCGCCGGCCTGGGCGCCGGCAATCCCGACGGCAATCCCGACAGCAAAGGGCCCTCTGCCGGCCAGCCGGCCACCGACGGCAAGGCCGGGGCCGGCGGCCTGGATCCTGCCAAGGACTACGCCATCCGCTTCCAGCCGGTGCCGCGTTCCACCGCCGACCAGGTCGTCGTGCCGCCCGGCTATGAAGTCCAGGTCCTGTTTTCCACCGGCGACGCGGTGGAAGCGGGCTCCACGTCCTGGACCGAAGGCGTTTTCGCTTCGTGGGAGGAGGCGGGCAAGCGCGCCGGCGGCGACCACGATGGCATGCATTACTTCGCCTTGCCCGGCGTCGATCCGTGCAAGGGCGGCCTGTTGGCGATCAACCACGAGCAGGTCGACATGCGCGTGTTCTTCGCGAAGGATAGCTTCGCCAATGCCACCTTCGACGAGAAGCAGGCCACGCCCGACCAGAAACGCGTCGCCTTGTCCGCGGTGGGCGTCTCCGTCATCGAAGTCGAGCTGGTCGACAAGGCATGGCGGGTCAAGCGCGATTCCCCCTACAACCGCCGCTATACCGGCAACAGCGCCTACGCCGTCGGCGGTCCGGCGCGCGAGCGCGTCGGCGCCACGGTCACCGGCACCCTGAACAACTGCTCCAGCGGCGCGACGCCCTGGGGCACCTACCTGACCTGTGAAGAGGTCACGTTCAATTATTTCGACTCCAGCCAGGCCAGACAGGGCTACGGCTGGGTCGTCGAACTGGACCCGCAGGGCAAGATACTGCGGCAAGGCGTGAAGCGCACGGCCATGGGCCGCTTCAATCACGAAAACGTCGCCTGGCTGGCCGACGACGCCCGGCGCGTGGCCTTCTACATGGGCGACGACAGCACGCCTGGCTGCATCTACAAGTTCGTGCCCGACCGTCCCTTCGATGCCATGGACCGTGCCGCCAACCTGGGGCTGCTGGACGAAGGTACCCTGTACGTCGCGCGGTTCAATGCCGCGGGCCAGGGCAAGTGGATACCCCTGCGGCACGGCGCCGCCGGACTCACCGCCGCCGACGGCTACGCTTCCCAGGCCGATGTGCTGGTCGAGTGCCAGCGCGCGGCGGTGTCGGCCGGCGGCACGGTGATGGACCGGCCGGAATGGATCACCGTCGGGCCGCGCAAGGACATCTACGTGACCCTGACCAACTACACCGGACGGGGCGGCAAGGCGCCGGTGAACGACGCCAATCCGCGCGCGGAGAACCACCATGGCCACATCATCCGCTGGAACGAAACCGGCGACTCCCCACTGGCGACCACATTCACCTGGGATATCTTCCTTCTGGCGGGCGATCCGCAGCAAGCGGCCGCGCAGGGCAAGCCGAATCTCGCGGGCAACATCAACGGCGACGACTTCAGCAGCCCGGACGGCCTGCGCCAGGACGCGGCGGGGCGCCTGTGGGTACAGACCGATATGAATCTGGGCGCGGTCGCCACGCCCCAGGTGTTCGGCAACAACGGCATGTACTGCATCGATCCCGCCACCGGTGAATCGAAGCGGTTCCTGGTGGGACCGGTGGGCTGCGAGCTTACCGGCATCGCCTATACGCCGGATCTGACTACGTTCTTCGTGAACATCCAGCATCCGACCCAGGCCTGGCCGGAAGCCGGCCGCACGCCGCGTTCGTCGACGCTGGTGATACGGCGCACGGACGGCGCTCCCGTGGGCGCATAGCTTCTTTCCGCAAGAGCAGCGGGGCGACGCCGCGGCATGGTTGTGTACACGCGGGTATACAATCCTGCCTCGTGCTCGCGGGACACCGCGGTCCCCAACAAGCGCGGCGCCCAAGCCGCCATGGACCGCCATCAGTCCAAAAGCTGCAATTCAGGAGAGCAACATGAGATTCGGCAAATCCCTGATCGGGAAATTGCTGGCGGGCGCTTTTTTTTGCGCGAGCACCCTGGCGGCCCACGCCGCCGGCTGGCCCGAAAGACCCATTACCCTGGTGATTCCCTTCCCGCCGGGCGGCACCACCGATATGGTCGGCCGTCCGCTGGCCGAAGCTATTGCCAAGAAGCTGGGCAAGCCCGTCATCGTCGATAACCGCGCGGGCGCGGGCGGCACCATAGGCGCGGCCTACGTGGCCCGTTCGGCGCCGGACGGCTACACCATCTTCCTGTCGACCATCGCCCACACCATCGCGCCCTCGACCTACGACAAGCTGACCTACGACTTCGAAAAGGATTTCGCGCCGATCACCATCGTGGCATCGTCGCCCAACCTGCTCATCGTCAACAACAAGCTGCCCGTCAAGACGGTCCCCGAACTGATCGACTACGCCAAGAAGAATCCCGGCAAGCTGAACTTCGGTTCGGCCGGCATCGGCAGCACGGAGCACCTGGCCGGCGAACTGTTCAAGAAGATGGCCGGCATCGATATCGCGCACGTTCCGTACAAGGGCGGCGCGCCCATGATGGCCGACCTGATTTCCGGCCAGATCCAGATGGCCATCGAAACCAGCGGCTCGGCGATCTCGCAGATCCGCGCCGGCACGGTGCGCGCCCTGGGCGTGAGCAGCGAAAAGCCCAGCGCCTACTTCCCGGGCATCCCGGCCATCGACGAGGCCGGCCTGCCGGGCTACACCTTCTCGACCTGGTATGGCCTGGTGGTGCCGGCCAAGGTGCCCAAGGACATACAGGCCAAGCTGTACGCGGCCGTCCTGGATGCCTTCAAGGACCCGCAGATGGCCAAGGCGCTGGAAACCATAGGCGCGGAGCCTGGCGGCCAGAAGCCGGAAGAATTCGGCAAATTCATCGCCGACCAGACCAGCAAGTGGCATGACATCCTGAAGGGCGGCAAGTAAAGCGCCGTCTTGCCGCCACGGTACGGGGACACCGCCCCGTACCCCCTGGCATGCATCATGGCCGCCGGCACGTCCGGCGGCCCTTCATCCGGGCGCGTTTATCGCCATCACCGTTGGCGAAGGCGGCCTGCCGCAACGTGAATTCCCAAGCCGGGCGGAATCTCCTACATTCGTGGAATCAGAACGAGAGGAGGCCCGCAATTGATCGACCACCTGGATCACCTGGTCCTGACGACCACCGACGAGGCCGCCTGCGTGCGGTTCTATGTCGATGTCCTGGGCATGCGCCTGGAAACCTTTGGCGAAGGCCGCAAGGCCTTCGTCTTCGGCAGCCAGAAAATCAATCTGCACGTCAAGGGCCGGGAATACGAGCCCAAGGCCCATCTGCCGGTGCCGGGCGCCCTGGACCTGTGCTTCATCGCCCGCGTGCCGCTGGATGAGGTCATCGTCCGGCTGCGTGATCACCAGATACAAATCGAAGAAGGGCCGGTCATGCGCACCGGCGCGGTATCGCGTATCCGCTCCGTCTACGTGCGCGATCCGGATCTGAATCTGATCGAAATCTCGGAGCTGGCGGCATGAGCGCGGCCAACATCGATAGCAAGGCAGGCGCCCACCCGGCGGGCGAGCATGCGGGGCCCACGCCGCCTGGTAACGACTTCGTCCCGGCCGGCGCCGGGCAGGACGAGACAGCGGCCGGCGCCCCCGCCGACCAGCCGCTGACCGAAGACATCCGCCTTCTGGGCCGCCTTCTGGGCGAGGTCATCCGCGAACAGGAAGGCGATGAAGCCTACGAGCTGGTGGAGCAGGTCCGCCAGCTGGCCGTCGCCTACCGCCGCGACGACGACGAGCAGGCCGACCAGACCCTGAAGCACTTGCTGCAATCCCAGCCCGGCATCATGCTGGTCTGCGTGGTCCGCGCCTTCACGTACTTCAGCCTGTTGGCCAACCTGGCGGAGGACCGCCACTACATCCGCCGCCGCCTGGCCCGCGAACGCCTGGGCGACGTGCAGGAAGGCAGCGTGGAGGCCATGATGGCGCGGCTGCGCGCCGCCGGCGTCGGCGCCGACCGCATCGCACAGACCCTGCGGGAAAGCCATGTATCGCCCGTGCTGACCGCGCATCCCACCGAAGTGCAGCGCAAGAGCATCCTGGACGCGCAGCGCGCGATCGCGCAGCTGCTGGCTGAACGCGATGACATCCGCGCGCGGGCACCGGGCCCCCGCGGTCGTGGCGCGGACGGGCAGGACCGGGCAGCGCAAGCGCCACGCCCCGGCGATGCGATGCTCGCGCGCGAGCTCGACATCAACGCCGCGCAATTGCGCGGCCGCATCGTGCAGCTATGGAGCACGCGCCTGTTGCGCATGTCGCGCCTGACCGTCGCCGACGAAATCGAAAACGCGCTCAGTTACTACCAGTCCACTTTCCTGCGGGAAATCCCGCGCCTGTACGCCAGCCTGGAACGCGAGATGCCGGGGCAGCGCGTGGCCAGTTTCCTGCGCATGGGCCAGTGGATAGGCGGTGACCGTGACGGCAATCCCAACGTATCGGCCGACACGCTGGCCTACGCGCTGAAGCGCCAGGCGGAAATCGCCCTGCGCCACTACCTGGCCGAGACGCATCAGCTGGGCGGTGAATTATCCATGTCCAGCTATCTGGTCGACGTGGCGCCGGAACTGCTGGCCCTGGCGGAGCGCTCGCCCGACCAGAGCGCGCATCGCCGCGACGAACCCTATCGCAAGGCGCTGTCCGGCGTTTATGCCCGGCTGGCCGCGACACTGCGGAGCCTGACCGGCGCGGAAGCCGCGCCGCATCCGGTGGCGCCGCAGCCGCCTTATGCGCGTGCCGAGGATTTCCTGGATGACCTGGCGATCATCGAACGCTCCCTGCACAGCCACCACGCCGCTGTTCTGGGAGAGCAGCGGCTGCGCCCGCTGATGCGGGCGGCGAGCGTGTTCGGCTTTCATCTCGCCACCGTCGACCTGCGCCAGAGTTCCGACAAGCACGAGGCCGTCGTCGCCGAGTTGCTGTCGACCGCGCGCGCGCATGCGGATTACGCCGGATTGAACGAGCAGGACAGGGTGGAACTGCTGCTGCGGCAGTTGGACGATCCTCGTCCGCTGCGCGTACCGGGCGCCGAATACTCCGAGCTGGCCCGCGGCGAACTGGCCATCTTCGAAACCGCGCGGCTCATGCGCGAACGTTATGGCCGCCACGCGATCCGCCACTACATCATCAGCCATACCGAAACCGTCAGCGACCTGCTGGAAGTGCTGCTGCTGCAGAAGGAGTCCGGGCTGCTGCGGGGGCTGCTGAGCGAGGACGCGCGCGCCGAGCTGATCGTCGTGCCGCTGTTCGAAACCATCGAAGACCTGCGCAACGCCACCGCCATCATGCGCGGCTTCTATGCGCTGCCGGGGGTGTTCGAGCTGGTGCGCCGCAGCGGCGCCGAGCAGGACATCATGCTGGGCTATTCCGACAGCAACAAGGACGGCGGGATCTTCACCAGCAATTGGGAGCTGTATCGCGCCGAGATCGCGCTGGCCGCGCTGTTCGACGAGTTCGCCGCGCGCGCACCGATCAAGCTGCGCATGTTCCATGGCCGCGGCGGTACCGTGGGGCGGGGCGGCGGTCCCAGCTATCAGGCCATCCTGGCGCAGCCGCCCGGCACCGTGCGGGGACAGTTGCGCCTGACCGAACAGGGCGAAGTCATCGCCTCCAAGTACACCAATCCGGACATTGGCCGGCGCAATCTGGAAACCCTGGTCGCCGCCACGCTGGAATCCACGCTATTGCAGACGCAGCAACAGGCGCCGGAGGCCTTCCTGGCCGCGGCGGCCGCGCTGTCGTCCGCCAGCATGCGGGCGTACCGGGCGCTGGTCTACGACACGCCAGGCTTCCGAGAATATTTCTTCGGCTCCACGCCCATCCGCGAAATCGCCGAGCTGAACATCGGGTCGCGTCCGGCATCACGCAGCGGCGGCCAGCGCATCGAGGACCTGCGGGCCATACCCTGGGGCTTCAGCTGGGGCCAATGCCGGCTGACCCTGCCGGGCTGGTACGGCTTCGGCTCGGCGGTACGGGACTTCGTGGAGCAAGCCGGCGCCGGGGGCGAGGACGCCTGGTCCCTGCTACGCGGCATGTATCGCGGCTGGCCGTTTTTCCGCACGCTGCTGTCCAACCTGGACATGGTGCTGGCCAAATCGGATCTGGCGCTGGCCGCGCGCTATGCCGAACTGGTGGACGATACCGCGCTGCGCGACCGCATTTTTCCGGCGATCGAAAGCGAGTGGCAGCGTACCGCGCAGGCGCTGTCGCGCATCACGGGCGAGGGCGGCCGGCTGGCGAGCAATCCGGTACTCGCGCGTTCCATCAGCCACCGCTTTCCCTACCTGGATCCGCTGCATCACGTACAGGTGGAGCTGATGCAGCGTTATCGCGAGGGCCGCGGCGACGCCGTCGTCAAGACCGGCATCCATATCTCCATCAACGGGATCGCGGCGGGTCTGCGCAATAGCGGTTGAGGCGCGCCATATCGGCCTGCACGCCGTGGATGCAGGCCGATAGATACTTGCCCAGCACTGCGCGGCGCGCCGGATCCATGCGTTGCGAAATCGTTGTAATGAACACCGCCGCGGCCGGCATGCCGCCAGGCTGCTTGATGTCCATGCCGATGGCGCTGACGCCGGCCGCCGCCACGCCATCGTCCAGCGCGTAGCCGGCTTCGCGGGTGCGGTGGATCGATGCGCGCAGCGACGCCGCGCTGAAATTCGGATAGCGCGTGAGCTTGTCCTGGATGGCGTCCAGGGCGATATCGACTTCCGCGTCGCTCATGGCTGAGAGAATGGCGAGCCCGCCTACGCCTATGCCCAATGGATGGCGGTCGCCCACGCCGGAAGTCAGCGTCTGGATCGGAAAGTTGCCTGCGATGCGGTCCAGGCATACGGTTTCGAAACCGCTGCGCACCACCAGGAAAGCCATGTCGCCCGTCTGCTCGGCCAGGCGCCGCAGATGCGGGTGGCTGGTCTCGCGCAGATTGTTTTCCGGCAGGGCGCACAGTCCCAATTCGTAGATCAGCGGCCACAGCCGGTAGCCGCGCTGGCCCGGCACGCGCACCAGCATGCGTTCGCTGACCAGCCTTTGCAGCAGGCGATGCGCGGTGGATTTTTCCATGTCGGCACGTTGCGCGAGGTCGATCAGGCGCAGGTGCTGCGACGGGCTGCTGGCTATCAGTCGCAGCAGATCGACGGCACGGCCCACGGTGCTCGCTGGCGTAGCTCGGTTCTGCATGGCTCGTATAAATCGCCGGTGGCGCTCATTCAAGACGTCATACAAATTCCAGATACTGGGAAGGCCGCGCGCCGCGCTGTCCGCGACGTTTTGGGCGATCGCCTTTTTTCAAAGTATCACGCGGCATGCGCGGCACAAACAGTTTTTTTGACGCAATGCCTGGCGCGCCGCGGCACGGAAAGACGGCACGCGCGTTAGCGGTGCGTGCAGGGCGTCGCGGTGCGTTTTTGGTGCGACGCCACGCACCAAATCAGTGAGGTCGCCCCGCTTGCCATCGCGTCGCGGCGCCTCGGCCGCGCGCGGTTTTACTAAATGGGAAAAACCGCGCAAAACGTTGACGGGCTCATTGGCCGGTTCCAATATCGCCGGGACAACGCGCACGGTTCATACAAGCGCCGGCGCGGCGTGTTCCGTAGGGGGTCGTCGCATGAACAAGCTCTTCGCCTGGGCCGGGACCCTCGTGTCCCTGACGCTCGCCATCGTTGCACCCGCATCCCACGCCGCCGGATATCCGGATCATCCGATACGCATCATCGTGCCCTATCCGCCCGGCGATCTCGCCGACGTCATCACCCGCCTGCTCGGCAACGGGATGGCGCAGGAGCTGGGCCAGTCCATCGTGGTGGAGAACCATCCCGGCGCATCCGGCCTGATCGGCCTGCAGGCCGCCTCGCGCGCCGAGCCCGACGGCTACACGCTGGTCATGGGACAGATGGGCGCCGTCGTCGTGGCGCCGCTCACGAACGATTGGCCCATCGACGTACGCAAGAGCCTGACGCCGGTGGCGCTGGCCTACACCAACTACATGATGCTGGTGGCCAAGCCCGATTTTCCGGCCAGGACATTGCCGGAGCTGATCGCCTACTCGAAGGAACATCCCGGCCGCGTCCGCGTCGGCACCAATGGCGAAGGCGGCTTTCCCCATCTTTCGATGGAGCTGCTGAAGGAAAAAACCGGCTTCGACTTCACGAATATCCCGTACAAGGGCAGCACGCAGATCATGTCCGACCTGATGTCCGGGCGCGTCGAGCTGACCGTCTTCGGCTATTCGGGCCTGTATCCCTACGTCCAGGACGGACGCCTGATCGCGCTGGGCGTCACCGGCCGCGATCGGGCGCCCAACGCGCCCAACATTCCCACCTTTGGCGAAAGTGTCCCCGGCTATGAAGCGCTGGGCTGGTTCGGCCTGTTCGCGCCCGCGGGCACGCCGGCGGACGTCGTGGGCAGGATCAACAAGGCCTTGAACAAGGCCGTCAGCGACCCGCAGGTACAGGTCCAGGCGCAGCGTCTTGGACTGGATCCCGCCACGGGTACGCCCGCACAGTTCGCCAGGATCTGGCAGGACGATTACGCCAAGTGGGGTGGCACCATCAGCCATCTGGGCCTGGACAAGAAGAAGTGAACCATCGTGGCAGCCACCGCTGAAACCGCGGCACCGAGGAGATGCGCAGCATGACCGCACAGCAAGGTCCTTCCCCCAAATACGAACCGTTCGGCTGGCACCATTGGCCGGACGACTTCTGGATGTCCTACCAGTTCCGGCGCGGGCTGGGCGAGACGCAGGAGGGCGGCGGCGCCGTCAGCGAAGTTTTCCAGGCCGCCAGCCACATCACCGCCGGCGATTTCGAAACCTGGTACACCGCATGGCGCCACATCGCCGACCGCAATGCCCGGCGCGGGGACGAGGCCCTGGCGGCCGGCCACGTCCGCACGGCGATGAACTGCTGGCTGCGCGCCGCGAACTACTATCGCGAGGCGGAGTTCTGGCTCAAGCCGGATGACCCGCGTCGCCTGGACGCGTTCACGCAAGCCGAGCGGGCCTCGGCCAATGCCTTCACACGCATGGATCCGCCGGCGGAGATCGTCGAGATCCCTTACGAAAACGGCAAGACGCTGCCGGCGTATTTCGTGCGTTCCGCCAATGGCGGTCCTCGCCAGCCGGTGCTGATCTCCGTGGGTGGTCTGGACTCCTACAAGGATGAGCTGTGGTTCATGACCGGCCGTGGCGCGGTGCAGCGCGGCATGTCGGTGCTGATGGTGGATGGTCCGGGACAGGGCGGCGCGCTGCGCCGGCATGGCCTGGTCACCCGGCACGACTATGAAGTCCCGATCGGCCGCTGCATCGATTGGCTGTCCGCACGGCCGGACGTCGATACCAGCCGCATCGCCGTCAGCGGTTCCAGCCTGGGCGGCTACTACTCGGCGCGCGCCGCGTCCATGGATTCCCGCCTGGCGGCCTGCATATCGCACGGCGCCATCTGGGACATCCACGAACGCTGGAAGGCGCGCGACGATAACCACGGCCTGGCCGGCCATATCAAATGGGTGTTCGGCGCCCGCAGCATGGCGCAGGCCACCGAAATCGCGCGGCCCTTCACCCTGGAGGGTGTGCTGGAAAACATGAAATGCCCTTATCTGATCATCCACGGCGGCCATGATGTGCTGGGCGTGGAAACGGTCAAAAAGGTCCACGACTACGCCACCGCGCACGGCGTCGAGGCCACGTTGAAGCTGACCAGCGCCGAGGAAACCGGCGCCGAGCACTGCCAGCACGACAATCCCACGCTGGGGCAGGAACTCATGCTCGACTGGCTGGCGGACGTGTTCGGCATCGACCAGAACACGCTGTCGTTCTTCCCTGGGTAGCCGGAGAAAGCCATGAGTCACTGGTTCGAGTACTTCCCCAGCAACCACATGTGGTCGCAGGGCATGATGTTCGGCATCGAGATGGCCGGCTGGGGCGCGGCCTCGATCAGCGAGATCGACCAGATCGGCCAGAAGCTGAAAGGCCACGAAGGCGATAACGAGCTGTGGTGGAAGGAATGGGTGGACATGGCTCGCCGGATCGAAGGCTTCGGCGATCAGGAGGAAGCCAAGGGCCACAGGCTGACGTCAGGCGCCTACTACCTGCGCGCGGCCATCTACTATTTCTGCGGCGAGCGCTTCATCGCCCCGTCGGAGCGCAAATGGCAGACCTATCGCGACTGCCTGCGTTGTTTCGCCAAGGGCCTGGAGCGGCGTTTCCCGCAAATCACGCGCGCCGAGGTCCCCTATGGAGACACCACGCTGCCCGCCTGGTGGCTGCGCGCCGACGCCGACGGCCCGGCGCCGACGGTGGTGATGTTCGACGGCCTGGACAACGCCAAGGAAATGAGCGTGCTATTCGGCGGCATCGAGATCGCCAAGCGCGGCATCCACGTGCTGGCCATCGATGGGCCGGGGCAGGGCGAAGCCTTGCGGCTGCGGGGCATCCCCAGCCGCTACGACTATGAAGTTCCCGCCGGCGCGGCCTACGACTGGGCCGCCGCGCGTCCCGAGGTCGATCCCCGGCGGGTCGCGGTGATGGGCTTCTCCATGGGCGGCTACTACGCCCCGCGCGCGGCCGCCAGGGATCACCGCTTCGCGGCCTGCGTGGCCTGGGGCGGCCACTTCGATTACCACGAGTCCTGGACGCGGCGCCGCCGCATCATGGAAGCGGGCGGCACCAAGCTGTCCGCGCCCGGCTTCCAACTGCCCTGGGTGTTGGGCAAGC
Source organism: Bordetella sputigena (assembly GCF_965137885.1). Taxonomy (NCBI): domain Bacteria; kingdom Pseudomonadati; phylum Pseudomonadota; class Betaproteobacteria; order Burkholderiales; family Alcaligenaceae; genus Bordetella; species Bordetella sputigena. The sequence goes on along the minus strand of NZ_CBCSCA010000005.1, from coordinate 213,837 downwards.
CGGACATGGATGCCTGCATGAAAAAGCTGGAAGACTATCGCTTGAAGGACGTCGCGCCGGACCTGGTGTGCCCATTCTTCTGCCTGCACGGCGAGAACGACACCATCGTGCCGGTGGAATTTGCCCAACGCCTGTACGACGCCGTCGGCGCAAAGAACAAAACCTTGCGCGTGTTGACCGCTTACGAAGGCGGCAGCGAACACTGCCAGGAGGACAACCGCCAGGTCGGCGCGAATATCGTCGCGGATTGGCTGGCGGATAATCTGTAGACCGTGCGCGTGATCCGGCCGTGTCCGCTATGCCTGGGATAGGGACAGTCCGGTATGCCTGGCCGCCTCCCGGCTTTTGTCCATCGGATCGGCGCGTTGCGCGGTGCCGCCTTCCGTGCGGAATAGTCGCATCGTTTCGTCGGTATCGCGCGCCAGTCCTTCCAGCGACTTGGCGGCCGCGGCGACCTGGTCGACCAGGGCGGCGTTCTGCCGCGTGATGCCGTCCAGCTCGCCGATCGCGGCATTGGCTTGCGATATGCCGGCCAACTGCTCATTGGCGGCGCCGCTGATGCCCTCGACCAGCTTGTTCACCTCTTCGACCCCGGTCAGCACTTCGCTCATGGTCTTGCGCGCGGCCGCCGTTCGCTCGTTGCCTTCCAGGACCTTCAGCGTGGAGTCCTCGATCAGATGCCTGATCTCCTTCGCCGCATGGCCGCTGCGCTGCGCCAGCGCGCGGACTTCTCCGGCGACCACGGCAAAGCCGCGGCCTTGTTCGCCGGCCCGCGCCGCTTCCACGGACGCGTTCAATGCCAGGATATTGGTCTGGAACGCAATGCCGTCGATGATGCGCGTGATCTCGTTGATGCGGTCCGAGGACTCCGCGATCGACCGCATGGTCGCGCTGACCTGGTCGACGGCCTCCGTGCCTTGCTGGGCGATCAGCCGCGTGCCGGCCGATAGCCGGCTGACGTCGTTCGACGCCGCGGCAGCAAGGCTGACGGTGGTAGTGATCTCTTCCATCGATGCGGCGGTCTGCTGCACATTGCTGGCCTGTGCCTCCGTACGCTCCGATAAATGCATATTGCCGCGCGTCAGTTCGACCGCGCTGGCCACGATGTCCCGGCTCTGGTCGCGGGCGTCCCGGACGATGGAGCCGACATTGATGCGCAACTGCGCCAGTGCGGCCTGCAGCTCGCCGATTTCGTCGTCGCGCGTTTGGGTGGCCGACACCGTAAGGTCGCCCGCCGCCAGCCGGTTCGCCGCGAGCACCACGCCTTTCACCGGAGCGACCAGGCCGGTTCGCAGGAATCGCCACATCATCGCCAGCAAGGCCAGCCGCAACAGCCATGCGGCGGCAAGCGCGGCGGCCGAGCCCGACGGCAGGTAGCGTTCGATAGCCATGAATGCCGCGAGTAGCGTCACGATCGCCGCCATCATTTTTCCGGCGAGGCCCAGGCGGGCCATTTCCCGTAATCGGCCTGTCAAGGTGCGCATGACAAGGCGGCCATTGGACAGGGAATGAAGCCGGCGTCCAGCCTGTGCCTCCTGTCGCATCGCTTCATAGAGATTTTCGGCGTCCGCGATCTGTTCCGCGGTGGCCTCCGTGCGCACCGACATATAGCCGATGGGCGCGTCGTTCTCCATCAAGGGCGTGGCGTTGGCCATCACCCAGTAGTAATCGCCGTTCTTGCGGCGATTCTTCACGGCGGCCGACCATGGCCGTCCCGACGCGATCGTCGCCCACATATCGCGGAAAGCCTCTTCGGGCATGTCGGGATGGCGGATGATGTTGTGAGGCTGGCCCAGCAACTCTTCCTTGGTATATCCGCTGACCTCGGCGAACATGGCGTTGCAGTAGACGATTCTTCCCTTGGTGTCCGTCTTCGAAACCAGGGTGTGCCCCGTGGGAAACGGGAACTCGTTCTTGGTGACCGGCAGGTTCAGGCGCATGTTGTCCGTCGATGGCGCAGACGTGGCGCGAGAGCACCCGGCTGGCTTGGTTATAGAATTGGCTGCCGATTCTATTCGCGTCCGGACGATATTGAGTTGATCTATGTCAAGGAACCTTCTGGATCAGATTTTGCGCGAGGTTCCGCGTCGCTATCGGCTGCCGCCGCTACCCGCCGAGCTGCCGGGGCCCGGCACGTTGGATTCCGGCACCGAGCTCGCGATGATCGTGGAGCGCATACGCACGGCGCCGGCGGCGGGGCCCGCGCGGGCCGCGACGGCCGCAGCCATGCTGAAAGCGGCATTCATTGACGCTCTGGCCCGGCTTATCCGCGACGCGATGCGCGAGGATGCGGGAGACCCGGTCTTCCAGGCCATGGTGCTGCGCCATCGGACACCGCGCGTGCGTGAGTACGCTTCGCTGTCCGCTCATGCGGACCGCGATCGCCGCGAGGTGCTTGCCCTGGTGAACGGCGTCGCGCATCCGGCAAAGCAGGCACGGCGGCCGCGCGGACCGTTAACGGATGCTTTGGCGGAATTGCACGCATTGGCGGCTGCTTCGTCCTGGCGCGATCTGCATCAGGCCGTGCGGCGCCTCGTGAACACATCCGACATCGCCGGCGATGTCTCCATCGGACATGTATTGACCCGGTTGGCGGGAAGTCCGGCCCTGATACGTCTGGATCGGCTGGAGGCTTTGGCGCGGGATGATGACGTTCGCCGATACCGGGCGCTATGGGACATGCGGGGCCCGCGATCCGGCAGTGCCGCGGCCGCCGCGCACGGATCGGCCTCGCAGCGGCGCGGCGCGGCCGTGGAAGCGCGAGCCGCGCAGGCGCTTGGAGCGCTGGCGCGGCGGCTGGACCGGGAGGAAACGGGCCAGGATGGCGGGACGCGATACCGGGTCGCGACCTCGATGCGCGTGCCGGCATTCCTGTCGGCCGGCGCGGAGCGCGCGAAGACCGAGTGGGACGTCGTCCTGCTAAGGCAGAGCGGGGCGCGAGGGCGGCCCGATGCAGGCGCCAAGGTAGCCGAAGCGCAGGCCGGCGAGCCATCGCACGCCGTCTGGGACGTCCGCCTATGGGTCGAAGCCAAGGCCTCCCTGGATGCCGCGACCACCGACTTGCCACGGCTGGTGCGAGGTTTGCGGCTGCTTGCGGGCGCGGAGGAGAATGTTGTCTATCCCTTCCTGGCGCGCGAGGGTATCGTAGCGGTTTTCGGCGCATCCCTGCGCGGGATGCAAACCCATGAAGCGGCCCTGCGCGCGTCCGTTCTCTATTGCTGCGATGCACCGATGGAAATACATCCCCGCTTCCTGAGCGCGGCGAGCAGGATGCAGCTCCTGTCGGCGCCCGCGAGCCTGGCCTTCGCCGACCGGTGGGCGCGCGGTCGGCAAACCGATCCCGAAATGCTTGAACCCGTCTGGCGGGATCTTACGGGTTCCGCACGATGGACCGCGGTGCTTCATCAATATGCCATGCTGCGCCAGGTCCGCGAATTATTGGTCCATGTCGACGACGTGACGGCCACGGTCGCCTCATTGGTGTAGCCACCATGCCGCAATTCATGCGCGCTATCGATACCTGGTTGCTGGTCCTTGCCGCCTCCGGCCTCGCCGCGGGAGCGCTCTGCCGGGTCCTGGGATATCCTCAGGCCGCTCAAGCATTCTGGATGGCCGGCGTGGCGCCGGTGATGCTGGCGCTGTCGGTATCGATCGTCAAGGCCTTGATGAGCCGGCAGCCGGGTGTCGATGTGCTTGCATGGCTTGCGATCGCGCTTGCCGTGGCGCTGGGAGAGTTGCCCACCGCCGCCATCATCGCGCTGATGGTGGCGGGTGGGCGCGCATTGGAGCGCTACGCCCAGCACCGGGCCGAACGCGAAATGACGGCGCTATTGCGCCATGCGCCTCGCGCGGCCACCCGCTTCGAAGCGGGAGAATGGCGCCAGGTGGAGCCCGACTCCATCGTGAGCGGGGACCGCCTCCTGGTCAGGGCGGGCGACGTCGTGCCGGTGGACGGTTCGCTCGCCGAACAGGCCCAATTGGATGAGTCCTCGCTGTCGGGAGAGTCTCGGATCCTTGTCCGCTCGCCCGGAGAGTTCGTGCGCAGCGGCGCGGTGAATGCGGGCGCCCCCTTCGAGATGATGGCCGCGGCGGCGGCGGGCGACAGCACTTTTGCCGGGATCGTCCGCATGGTGCGGGAGGCCCAGCGCCAGCGCAGCCCTTCGGTGCGTCTGGCGGATCGCTATGCGCTGGCCTTTGTCTTTGTCTCGCTGCTGGTCTCCGTGGGCAGCTGGCTGCTCACGGGCGATCCGATGCGGGCGCTCGGCGTGCTGGTGGTCGCCACGCCCTGTCCGCTGATCCTGGCTGTCCCCGTGGCCATCGTTTCCGGCATCTCTCGTTGCGCCAAGCGCGGCGTGCTGGTCAAGGGAGGCGGTGCGCTGGAACGCCTTGGCGCCGCCACCATCCTGTTCTTCGACAAAACCGGCACTTTGACCGGGGGAAGCGCGCGCCTGGTCGCGATCGAGTCCGCGCCCGGGGTCTCGACGGAAACCGTACTGCGTCTGGCGGCGTCGTTGAGCCAGGCGTCGGGACATGTCGCCTCCGCGGCGGTCACGGTGGCCGCCCGCGAGCGAGGTGTGCAGCTGGCTCGGCCGTCGCATGTCCGCGAGCGCGCGGGCGCAGGCGTCGCCGGCGATGTGGACGGACGGCTCGTGACCATAGGGTCCTTCGACTATGTCAGCCGCGCCGCCGCACCGGCGCCGTGGAGTACGGAATTTCTGCGGCGCATCGCCTACGAAGGCGCCGCGGCCGTCTTCGTGGCCGCCGACGGTGTCATGATCGGCGCGATCCAGCTGGCGGACGAGATCCGGCTGGAGACGCCCCGCACCCTCCGCATGATGCGTCAGGAAGGCATACGGAAACTGGTGATGCTGACCGGCGACAGGAGCGACGTCGCGCAGACGCTGGGCACGATCCTGGGGGTGACGGACGTGCGGGCGGAGCAGACGCCGGCAGACAAACTGGCGGCCATCTCGGCGGCCCGGAAAGAAGGCATTGTGGTGATGGTGGGCGATGGCGTGAACGACGCGCCGGCGCTCGCCGCGGCCGATGTCGGCGTCGCCATGGGCAGCCGGGGCGCCGCGGCCTCGTCCGAGGCCGCGGACATCGTGCTGTTGGTCGATCGGCTGGATCGCATCGTCGATGCCATGCGGGTCGCGCGCCGGTCCCGTCGTATTGCGCTGCAGAGCGTATCGGCCGGTATGGGCTTGTCCGTCGTGGCGATGGGTGTGGCAGCCGCCGGTTATCTGCCGCCGATGTGGGGAGCCATATTGCAGGAAGCGATCGACGTGATCGTCATTCTCAACGCGCTGCGGGTTCTTGTCATTGCCCCGCCGGCGCGTCCAAGGCTGTCGCCCGCGGACGCGGCCGGCCTGTTTGCCAGCCACGCCGCGCTCGAACCCTTGATGGCGCAGATTCGCGGACTGGCCGACACGCTGCCCACGCTGCCCAGGAGCGCGATCGCCGGCGCGTTGGAAAAGGTGCATGCATCCCTTGCGCGGGATCTGCTGCCCCACGAACGTCGCGACGATACGGAAATCTATCCTCGCCTGAGCGGTTTGATCGGTGGAGATGATCCGCTTGCCACGATGAGCACAACCCACAGGGAAATTTTCCGTGTGACCGCGATGCTGGAGAAGATGATCGCCGATATTCCCCCGGAAGGCCCGGATCCGGAACGACTGCGCGATTTCCAGCGGCTGCTTTACGGGCTCGATGCGATTGTGCGCCTGCATTGCGTGCAGGAAAACGAGCTTTTTCATACTTTGACGGAGACGGCGTGAAGGCCGCGGCTATCGCCCGCGTGACCCGCGTCCATGGAGGAGAACAGGAATGGCCAGCAAAAACACGATCTGCCTGTGGTACGACGGGACGGCCCTGGATGCCGCGAACTTCTACGCCCGGACGTTCCCGGATAGCCGCGTCGTCGCGGTTCATCACGCCCCCGGCGATTATCCTTCCGGCAAACAGGGCAATGTGCTTACCGTCGAGTTCATCGTCGCCGGCATTCCCTGCCTGGGCCTGAACGGCGGCCCGGCATTCAAGCACAGCGAGGCCTTCTCCTTCCAGATCGCGACCGACGATCAGGAAGAAACCGATCGGCTTTGGAACGCCATCGTCGGCAACGGCGGCCAGGAAAGCGCCTGCGGCTGGTGCAAGGACAAGTGGGGCTTGTCGTGGCAAATCACGCCACGCGCCCTGATCGCCGCGATCACCGATCCCGACCAGGCCGCGGCCAAGCGCGCCTTCGAAGCCATGATGGGCATGACCAGGATCGACATCGCGGCGATCGAGGCGGCCAGACGCGGTTGAGTTCGCGACGGGCGGCCCGTGCGGTGAGCCGCCGTATACCGCTTGTGGATCGGCGTCGGGGTCAGGCTAATACCACCTCTACACCGACGCGGCGCCAACGGCGCAGTTCCTCCTGGACGCCAGCGTCGTCGTGCGCATTGGTGACAATCCGGCTGACATCCTGGGATTTGGCATAGCGCACGCGGCTGACCAATCCGATCTTGCTGTAATCGGCCAGCAGCACCCGCTGGCTGGCTTGCATGGCCATCGCCTGCGCGACCTCCGCCTCGTGGTGGGCGTAGCTGGTGGCGCCATGTTTCGCGCTGAGGCCCACCGGCGAAAGCAAGGCCAGGTCGGCATGGTAGCGGCCGATCTCATTGATGGTGCTGCTGCCATAGGTCGCCGGCACGTCGCCGTGCGGCGTACCGCCCAGCAGTATGACTTCATGGCGCGAGGCTTCGCCGGCTTCGTCGCGGCGCGCCAGCGTCATGGCGACGCCCAGGGAATTCGTAATCACGGTCAATCCGGATAGCCCGCGCAGCGCTTCGGCAAGGTAGCCGGTCGTGGTTCCGGCATCCAGCAGGATCACTTGTCCAGGCGCCAGCATCGGTAGCACGGCGCGGGCAATGGCGCGCTTTTCGCGGGCGCGCAGGTGCTGCCGTTGCGCGTAAGGCGGCTCGGCGTGGGCGGCCGTCGTGACCACGCCGCCATGTACCCGACGCAGCGCGCCCTGTGCTTCCAGTTCGAGGACGTCGCGCCGCACCGTCTCGCGCGACACCGAGAGTTCGCGCGCGAGTCGTTCGGTGCTGACGCGCGTGAACGCGCCGAGCAAAGCCTGGATGCGGGCGATGCGTTCTTCCTGCAGCATATCGGTCTGGTCGTGGTGGGTTGCGAACGGGGCGGACGACAGACGCCGCGCCACGGACTGCCATGGCGCGGCGTCTTTACCAGCAAAGCATCAAAGATCTTCCATGCCCATCGCCGGATCGCTCACGCCGTCCTTGCCCGTTTCGACGCGGCCCGCGAAGCGCCGCGACCAGCCGGGCTGCTCGGCGCAGGTGACGACGAAATCGTACCACTGGGCGCTATCTTTCAGATCCCAGTGCACGTCCTGGCTGGCGCCGGCGGCCACCGTCAGGTTCCATGGACCGTCATTGCGATAGGCCTTCGCCCGCACCGTCAGATGCGCATCCTTGCCGCCGGTATTCATGCCGGTCAGATAGACGTTGCCATTCGTCACGTCGTAGCAGACGCGGACTTCGGGCACGGCGGCGCCGTTGGCGGCCTGCACCGAAAGGTCGCCGGTGAAGCTCCGGTGGTAGCCGTTCGGTCCGAGCACCCACAGGTCATATCGGCCATCGTCCGCCGACTTGGCGTCCCAGCTGTCATCGAGCTGCTTGCCCGCCTCGACCACATAGCGCCGCGGAACGCGATCCAGGTGCAGGCGGTCGTAGACATGGAACACGGCCGCGGCCGAGCCCGTATTGGAGAAGATCAGTTTCACAGCGCCCGTCGACGCATCGGCGCGCGCGCTGGTGTGCAGCTCGTAGGGCAGGGCGCGCGATGGCCGCGTGCCGGCGCCTTGGCGTGGCAGGTTCTGCTGCGTGGGCAGCGCCACCTGGCCCAGCGCATCCTGCGAGATGCGCAGCGTATCCGCATCGTTGCGGCTGCGGCGCCCGGCCAGCGAGGGCAGTGCCGCGTCGTTCGGCGTGGCGAAGTTGAATGCCGACGTCAGGTCGCCGAACACCGCGCGGCGATACGGGCTGATCTGCGTCTCCGCCACCCCGAAGCGGGCTTCGAGGAAACGCAGTATGGACGTATGGTCGAACTGCTGCGAGTTCACCCAGCCGCCGCGGCTCCACGGCGAGATCACGTACATGGGAACGCGCGGTCCCGGACCATAGCAATCGCCGTCCGGCGCCGGCATCGAGGTGTTCGGCACCACGCCATGCGTGTAGTACTCGTACGACATATCGCTGGCGCTAAGCGTCGACTTGCCGAAAGTGGTGCCCGACGTCATGTCCAGCGACGGCGCGCAAGGCGGCGGCACATGGTCGAAATAGCCGTCGTTCTCGTCGAAGTTGATCAGCAGCACGGTCTTGGACCATACGTCCGGATTGGCGGTCAGCGCGTCCAGGACTTCCTGGGTGTACCAGGCGCCTTGCACGGGGCTCGACGGGCCGGGGTGCTCGGAATATGTTTCCGGCGCGATGATCCAGGAAACCTGCGCCAGCTTGTTGTCCAGGATGTCCTGCTTGAACGTCCCCAGGAAACCACCGTCCGGCATCGTATTGGCGATGCCCTTGTAGAGCGGATTGTTGACGTCGTCGCTGGGGGCGTACGCCGGGTTTACCGGCACGTCGTGATAAACCGGCTTGCCCGAGCGCAGATTGGCGTCGCGATACTGCTTGAAGCCGATCAGCGGGTTGTCGGTGAAGTTGTCCGGCATGTTCTGGTAAATCATCCAGGACACGCCGGCTTGCGTCAGGCGCTCGGGATACGTCATCCAGTCGAAGCCGGTGGTGGTCAGGTCGGTGGTCGTGTCCAGTCCATCCCAGACGTTGTTCACCACGACGCGGCCGGCCGGCGTGTTGGCGCCATTGGTACCCGTCCAAAAGAACAGGCGGTTGGTATTGGTGCCGCCGTGCAGGGAGCAGAAGTAGCCGTCGCACAGCGTGAAGGCATTGGCCAGCGCGAACTGGAAGGAGGCTTCCTGTTCGGTGAAGTAGCCCATCGACTGCTGCCGTTTGTAGCGCGCCCACTGGTACATGCGGCCCTTGTCCCAGGCATCGCGCGCGTCCGTCCAGCTGTGCGGCGTGCCGCTGACGCGTTGCGCATTGCCCTGCGTCTGGTCCAGGTGATACGGGAGGATGGGCTTGCCGTTGGCGTTCAGCTGCTGCCACACGTTCAGGGCGTTCGGCACCGGGATCGTGAAGCGATCGCCGAAGCCGCGCACGCCTGCCAGCGTGCCGAAGTAGTTGTCGAAGGAGCGGTTCTCCTGCATCAGGATGACCACGTGCTCGACATCCTTGATGGTGCCCGTGCGATTGTTCGCGGGGATGGCCAGCGCGCGGCGGATGCTGGGCGGGAACATGCTCAGTGCGGTCAGGGACGCGGTGGCGCCCAGGCTGTTGCGCAGAAACTTGCGTTTGGCGTTGTTGATCATTGTCGGTTCGCGGATCGGTTGTGGCGCGAAGGCCTGCATGGCGGGCACGGTGCCGCCGGGGTCGCTATGGGATGGAGGGGAAGGCGCGAGGGACTGCGTTCGCGACGATGGCCGGCTACGGCGCGCAGTGCATCACCGGCGCGGGCGGCGGCGGGGTGCCCGGCTGCTGCTCCGGCGGGGCCGGCTGCGTGGGCGTGTCCGGATTCGAGGGCGCATCATCATCATCGTGGTCGCCGCCGCAGGCGGTCAGCGAACAAGCGAGGGCGACGGCGGCCAGCAGCATGGGCCAGCGCGCGGCAGGACGGGCGTGGGAGCGTCGGATAGGGGTCGGTTTCATGCGGCGAGGGGGACGAGTTGCAGAAACGGCCGCGGAACGGCCGTGCTCGACGGTGATGTGCGTTTCGTTTGCACAAAACGCACAACTCCAAAAAAGTGCAACCGCATGATCGGCCATCGAGGTGACATGGCCGTGACAGGAAGGTTTAAGGAAGATGGCGGGAATGTGGAGCGCGGCGGCGGCGCCGCTGCCGAATGGAAAGATGGGCGGGTATTTGGTCTACCACCCGGAACAGTCGTGGGTCGCCAGCAGTCGCCGTGCGCACCATGCGTTCATCGACCCGGCGTGTGTTTCGGCAGCATTGATCGACGACCGTGGCGCGGCTTGGGCGCGACGCCTATCCGCGTGTCACGGGCGAAGACGAGACTCAAAATAGCTTCGACCGTTCGTTCAAAACCCGGATCGGATTCGGGCACATACAGCCACTTCCCAAGGACAGGATGTGGCCGCAGGCGCGGCAGTTCGCCGATTAGAGCGGCATGCCGCTCCTGCGAAGTGCACACCAGCAGGCCATCCCAGGGTGGCCCGCGATCGGCGGCGACCACGCAAAGTTGTCCATCGATATATCCGGCGTCGCAGCCGAACATTCGCTTGTGGATATAGGTGGGGTCCCGCTCCAGCGGCTCGAGGATCCAGGCGAGCGAGTTGAATCTGTTGGACGACATTGCGCTGGGTAGGTCTCCGGACTGATCTTCTGATGGTAATACGCTGCATTACCTCGTCAACCCGGAGGGGGCGCGCTTATTTCCCCTGCTGCAAGCTCTGCTTCAACCCCGTCTGTTCCGCCGCCGTACGCGAGACTTCCAGCTTTTTCGCGATGACCGCCTTGAACTCGCTGGGCGAGTTGCCGGTGGGTATGAAGCCCATGGACAGGAATTTCTCGCCCAGCTTGGGATCGCGCAGGGCGTCCATCAGGGCGTTGTTCAGCGTGGTCTTCAGGCTATCGGGCATTCCTTTCGGACCGACCAGGCCGTAGAAGAACGTGCTCTCCAATCCAGGGACCGCTTCCGAAAGCGTCTGGACGTCCGGCAGGCCGGCCCATCGCGTGGTGGAGCCGACCGCGACGGCGCGCGCGGCGCCGCTTTTGATATAGGGCAGGGCCACGCCCAAAGGCAGCACGAGCATGTCCACGTGGCCCGCGAGCAGGTCGGTCATGGCCGGGCCCGTCCCCGGGTAGCCGATGATGGTGGTTTTCACTCCCGCCGCGTCCTGTATGCGCAGGCTGTCCAGATGCATGCCTCCGCCCGAGACGACCGCGAAATTGAGTTTGCCGGGGTTCTTCCTGGCGTACGCGACGAAGTCCGCGAATGTTTTGATGGGTACGGACGGATTCACGATCAGGACCGTGCCGCCGGAGGCGATCTGGCCGATATGGTCGAAGTCTTGCACCATGTCGTAACCGAGATCGTCCCGCACGGCCGCGTTGCCTATATCGGAGTCGGTCCAGATGCCAAGGGTATAGCCGTCCGGCGCGGCGCCTTTAAGGTCGCGGATGCCGATGACGCCTGTGCCGCCAGGGCGATTTTTCACTATCACCTGCTGGCCCCACTTGCGGGACAGGACCTCCGCGACGCTACGAGCAACGGTGTCGGTGCCGCCGCCGGGCGCGTAGCCGACTATCAGCGTCACGGGACGGTTGGGAAATTCACTGGCATGCGCGACGGGCAAAAGCAATGACATCGCCGCCCACAAGCCCACGGACCAACGGACAATCAGCTTCATTTTGTCTTCCTCCTCAGGGGACCTCAGGGTCGCGGTGCCTGGCTATGTCTGCGGCTGGCGCGACCCTGCAGAGACGACTATACAAAAAAACAACTGACTGTCAAAGAAAATAATAGTCTTCTATAGAAGACGATATTAGGCCACTCCCTGGGCGCTAGGACATATGGCCGAGCTTGCGGTGGCTCCAAGAACCCGCCACCGCGCTCCCGCTGCCCCAGTCCATTGGGTTGCACTGAGTTCCGGGCACAAGGCCGCCCAGAACGTCTTCTATAGAAGACGATAGTACGCTATTGCAAACGTGCAGCGCATGTCCTACCATGGGCCGAAACGCACGTTCCAACGCGATCCCGTTCATCCGCCCCGTGTCGTACGCGGGCCTCGGCCCGGACCGGCGTTCCCCGTTCTACAAGCTTCCACAAGGAGGAGACATGTCGAAGGACACCCCATGCCAAGGTGCCGCGCCCGGCGCCCGTGAGCGCGTCGATGTTCTGATCGTCGGCGCCGGTTTCGGCGGGCTTTACGCCATCTACCGCATGCGCAGGCTCGGCCTCCAGGTGCGCTGCATAGAAGCGGCCACCGGGGTCGGCGGAACCTGGTTCTGGAATCGCTACCCAGGCGCCCGCTGCGACGTGGAAAGCCTCGACTACTCCTATTCCTTTTCCAACGAGCTGCAGCAGGAATGGAGCTGGTCGCACCGCTACGCCGAGCAGCCGGAAATCCTGGCATATCTGAATCACGTGGCCGACCGTTTCGATCTGCGGCAACACATCCGCTTCGAAACGCGGGTCACCTCGATGCGCTACGACGAAGCGCGGTCGGTGTGGCATGTTTCCACCGACAGCGGCCCGGCGGTGGAGGCCCGCTTCTGCATCATGGCCAGCGGGAATCTGTCGGCGCCGCGCGTCCCGGATATTCCCGGCATCGAACGGTTCAAGGGCGAATGGCACCATTCCGCCCGCTGGCCGGAACAGGGCGTCGATTTCACCGGCAAACGCGTGGCGTTGATAGGCACCGGCGCGACGGGCGTGCAAATGCTGCCCAGGATCGCCGCGCAAGCCAGCCTGGTAACCGTCTTCCAGCGAACCGCGAATTTCAGCGTGCCCGCGCAAAATCACCCCATGCCGGAGGATGAAGAGCGCGAACAGAAGGCCAACTATCCCGCGCTGCGTAAAGCGGCGCGCAAGCAATCCTCCGGAATGTCGCGTGTCGCGATTCCCACCATGTCCGCGCTCGATATGCCCCGAGAAGAGCGCTTGCGCCTGTACGAACGCCTGTGGGCGAAGGGCGGCAGCGCACGGATGATGGGGGCATTCACCGACCTGATGCGCAACGAGGAGGCCAATGAAAGCCTGGCTTCATTCGTTCGGGAAAAAATCCGCGCGGTCGTCAAAGACCCGGTCACCGCCGAAATCCTCACGCCCCGCGATCACCCGATAGGCTCGCGGCGGCTTTGCGTGGATACGGACTACTACGAGAGCTTCAACCGGGATAACGTGAGGCTGGTCGATGCCCGCCGCACACCCATCCAGGAAATCACCGAGCAAGGGCTGCGGACGACCGACGCCGAATACGAAGTGGACATCATCGCTTTCGCGACCGGCTTCGACGCAATGACGGGCGCGCTGAACGAAATATCGATCACTGGACGGGCGGGCGAGCGCCTGGGCGACAAATGGCGCGCCGGGCCGGCCACCTATCTCGGTCTCATGGTGCACGGCTTTCCCAATATGTTCATCGTTACCGGCCCCGGCAGTCCGTCGGTAAAGGCGAACATGGTCACCGCGATCGAGCAGCACGTCGAATGGATCGCGGACTGCCTGGCCTATCTCGACGATCACGACATCGCCACCATAGAGCCGACATCGGAGGCCGAGGACATGTGGGTGCGGCACGTGAATGAGGTGGCCAACGGCACACTCTTTCCGAAGGCGACCAACTCCTGGTATGTCGGCGCCAATATCCCCGGCAAGCCGCGTGTCTTCATGCCCTACGTCGCGGGCCTTCCCGCCTATATCAAGGTTTGCGAAGAAGTGGTCGCGGACGGCTATCGCGGCTTCGATCTGCGGAAAAGCAGAATGGACGCGGAGGCCAGCCTATGACGGCCGAAAGCGTATTCGTGGTCGGGGGCGCGTCCGGTATCGGCTTGGAAACGGCGCGCTACTTTCTCGAACGGGGCGCGGCCGTGACGATCATCGATGCCAACGCGGACAAGCTCGCGCGGGCCGAAAGGGCGCTGGCGCCGCCAGGAAAGCGCGTGTTTGCCCGCGCGGCCGATGTGCGCGATCGCGCAGGCTTGCAAGAGGCGTTCAGTGACGGCGCCGCCCGCCACGGCGGCATCGATGCCCTGGTATTCACCGCCGGAGTGCTGCTTCCCGCCTCGCTGGCCGATATGACCGATGACGCTTACGACCTGACCTTCGACGTGAACGCCAAGGGTTTCTGGCGCTGTGCGCAAGCCGCCTTGCCTTTCTTTCCGGAAACCGGCGGCGCTATCGTCGCGATATCGTCATCGGCGGGCCTGCGTCCCAAGGCCGGTAACGGCGCCTACGCGGCGTCCAAGGTCGCGCTGCAATTCCTGGCGCGAACGCTGGCATTGGAATTGGCCCAGAGGCAAATACGCGTGAATTGCATCTGTCCCAGCATGCTGAAAACGCCCATGACCGAAAAATTCATCGCCGGTGCCGCGCAAGGCGGATTCCACCTGACGGCAACCACGCCGCTCGGACGCCTATGCACGGAGGCGGACATCGCGCGGACCATCGCGTTTCTTTGCTCGGATGAGGCGTCATTCATCACCGGCGCGACCGTCGCGGTGGACGGCGGATCCACCGCCGGCATGCCATTGGCGCTTTGAATGAGCTGCTATATTCCGCGTGGAGCGCCGCAATTCCCAGGAAGACCCGAGCAGACCGCGTTGCGGCCATCAACCCTTGCATACGACCCTGTCACAGGAATGAGTTCATCGTGAGTACCGAGTACGGGATCGAGGCTGAATCGCAAGCGAGCAGGCCCGATGATACCGGCAAGGCCAGCCACGCTGACGGCGCCGAACGTGTCGTCGGCAAGCCGGTAGGGGCGATCGTTTCCGGACTGGCGGTGCTGCGCGCGCTGCATCGGGCGCAACGCCCGCAAAGGGCCAGCGAGGTTGCGCGCGAAACCGGCCTGCACCGCGGCACGGCGTTCAACATCCTCCGCACTTTCCAGCGGGAAGGGCTGGTCGCCTATAACGAACGCGAGCAAACCTACAGCATAGGTGTCATGGTCCTGGAGCTGGCCCACGGCGTGCTGCGTACCAGCGGCTTGCTCGATGTCATCAGGCCGGAAATGTTTGCGCTGGCCGAGCGCGTAGGCGTCACCGTCGCGCTGGCGAAGGTCGAGAAAAGCTACGACCTGGTGCTGCTGGATTTCGTGGGCGGCGGGTTCCGCGTCGACAGTTATTTCAGCGTGGGCCGGCGATCGCCCCGTTTCTCCGGCGCCTCAGGTCTGGTGATGGCCGCGTTTTCCGGGGCTGCGCCGGAATTGATCGAGTCCGCGTATGGCCAGACGGAATGGTTCCGCAAGCCTGCCTTCGAGGAGTATGTCCAGCGTGTGGAAACGACGCGGGCGCGTGGGTACGCGCTGGATTCCGGAGACAGAAGGCGAGGGCTGACGCAGATCGCGGTGCCGATCTTTTCGCAGGCGGGACCGTTGACGCTGGTCCTGACCGCCGCCAATTTCAGCTACGTCATGACCGAACCGAAAATAGCCGAAGTCGCGGAAGCCATGCTGGCCTTCGCGGATCGCATGTCACCGGAGCTGGCGCGCCTGCGCCTGGACTGAAGCCCGCCGGCGCGCGCCCGGGTCCAGGCGCCGGCGCTTACCAGCGCTCCGCCGGTTCCGGCAACGCCAAGGCCTTGCGCAGGGCCTCGCACATGCGATGAAACTCCATGTCCACCGCGGCGCTCAGCCGGCGCGCCCGCAAGCAGCCGTGGATCATGCCCACGCCTATGCGCATCTCCACGTCCGTCCCCGCCGCGCGCAGCTTGTCGGCATAGCGCCGGCCATCGTCCAGCAAGGGGTCGTGGTCGGCCAGCAGCAGATACGCCGGCGGCAGCCCCGCGTGGCTCGCCGCGCGCATCGGCAAGGCATAGCCGTCATCGCGCATCGCGCCCACCGTGGGCGGCAGAAAGGATTCCAACGCGTAGGCCATGGCCTCGCGCGTCAAGAAGGCATCCTGAGTGTTGTGCAGATAGCTGGGCGTATCGAGATCCGCGTCCAGCGTCGGGTAGATCAAGGCCTGCATGCGCAACCGTGGTCCCCCGCGATCGCGCGCCAGCAGCGCGCACGCCGCCGCCAGGTTGCCGCCGGCGCTGTCGCCGGCTATCGCGATACGGTCGGCGTCGATGCCCAGCATCGCGGCCTCGCGCGCGGCCCAGGTCAATGCCTCACAGGCGTCGTCCGTGGGCGCCGGATAGGGGTTCTCCGGCGCACGGCGGTAATGCACGCTGAGCACCAGCGCGCCGGTATTGAAGGCCAGGCTGGCGGTGATGAAATCATGTCCCTGAGGACTGCCCGCCACGAAGCTGCCGCCGTGCAGATAGACGATCGCCGGTAACGGCGCATCCGAGCGGGGCCGGTACACCCGTACGAGGATCTCACGGCCCGGCAGCACGATATACGTATCGTTGACCGCCAACGAGGCCGGGTAGGGTTCGTTCATCAATGCGGCCTGGCGATCGGCGCGCGCCCGCCGCTGCGCCAATGTCAGGCTGCCAAGGTCACCCATCTCCGCCAGGGCTTTGCGGGTGCGATCGACATACTGCTGGATGCCCGGATCGTAAGCCATGGATGGTCACCTGCCGTGATGCATGAGTGGGAAGGCCACTCTACAAGATGGCCATACCGATGCCAATACTGGATTGCCCGTCTCGCACGGCAGGGCGATCATCGATCGTCTTCTCACGAAAACGGTTCACCGTCGCGGGAGAAGCTGCGCAGTTTTTCTTCGTCCAGGGCCAGTCCCAGCCCGGGTTCATCGGACAGCGTAATCATGCTGTCGCGCTGCGCCGGCAGCGGCCGCGCCAGCATGTCGTGCAGCGGATTGCGGATATACATGTCCTCGAAATAGCGGAAGCGCGGGATGGCCGCCGACAGGTGCATGGAAGCCGCGATGCAGATCGGCCCGGATGCGCCCGTATGCGGGCATACGGCGATGTTGTACGCGTCCGCCAATGCGGCGATGCGCCGGCAGCCGGTGAAGCCGCCGGCGCGGGCGATGTCAGGCTGGGCGATATCCAGGAGTCCCTGTTCGAAGAACGGACGGAATCCCGCGCTGGTGAATTCGCCTTCGCCCGCCGCGATGCGGATGTCCTTGACGGCGCCGCGCACGCGGGCATAGCCGGGTAGATCGTCCGCCAGGACGGGTTCCTCCAGCCAGTAGATGCCCAGGCGTTCCGCGGCACGACCCACCACGATGGCGGAGGTCGGATCGTAACCGGCGTTGGCATCCAGCATGATCTCCACGCCGGGCCCGACGGCCGCGCGCACGGCTTCCATGCGCGGGATGTCCGCCTGTATGCCTTCGCCAACCTTCAGCTTGATCGCGCGATAGCCCTGCTTGACCAGGGCGCGCGATTCTTCCGCCATGACCTCCGGGGTATCCAGGAGTACGGACGAGGCATAAACGTCGATCTGCCGGCGGCCGTGTCCGGCCAGCAGTTGCCAGGTCGGCCGGCCGGCGGCCTTGCCCAGCAGATCCCATAGCGCGATGTCCACGCCGGAGATGGCCTCCATCAGGAAGCCGCGCGTATGGCCGCGCGCGCGCATCGTCCGGTACATGTCTTCCCAAAGGCCTTCGACGTGCCGCGGGTCGCGGCCTATCAGCACCGGCGCGAGGATTTCGCGGACCACCGCCGCGGCGACGCCGGGGCCCAGCCGCGCGATACATTCCCCGGTGCCGTGGATGCCTTCGTCCGTGACGATGCGCACGGCCGTCGCGGTCAAGGACGCCAGCGTGAATGTCGAAATCCGCCACGGCTTTTCGAGCGGCGCCTCCAGCGTCATGGTTTGTACGGCGGTGATCTTCATATGGATTTCCCTCCTTTCGCGCTCAAAGTGACCCACGGCGTCGAATTGCCCGGATAGGTCACGCCATACCGCGCGACCGCATCCGCATCGAAGCGGAAAGACAGTCCCGGATCGGTAGGCAAAAGCAGATAGCCATCCTTGGCTACCAGTTGCCGATCCAGCAGACGCCGCAGATTCACGATATGGTCGTCCGGCATGAACTCCATCCAGTTGGCATTGGGGCAGGACGCCACCAGATGCACATGAATGTCGTGCCATGCATGCGGCGCCACCGGAACGCCATAGCTGGCGGCAGTGGCCGCGATGCGGCGCCATTCGGTAATGCCGCCGCAAACCGTCGCATCCGTCTGCAGGATCGTGGTCGCGCCGCGTTCCAGCAGGTCCTTGAACCGCCAGCGGCCGGCCTCGATTTCACCCGTCGCGACCGGTACGCGTGTGGCGCGGGCCAGGCGCGCATGGTTGTCGATGTCGTCGGGTGAAAAAGGTTCTTCGATCCAGTAGGGGTGGTGCGGTTCGATGCGTTCCATGTAGTGCAGCGCCGTCGGCAGGTCCGGCCAGGCGTTGTTGGCGTCCAGCATCAGATGCACATCTTCGCCGATGGCGGCGCGCACTTTGCCTACGCGCGCGCCTTCCTGGCCTGGGGACAACTTGCCGACCTTGATCTTTACCGCCTTGTACCCCTCGTCGACGAATGCGCGCATTTCCGCGGCCAGGTCGTCGTCGGTCTTGCCCGGCCAGTAGTAGCCGCCGCTCGCATAGGCCGGCACCTTGTCCAGGACCGTGGCGCCGAGCAGCTTGTACAGCGGCAGGCCGACGCTGCGCGCATTCAGGTCCCAGAGCGCCACATCCAGCGCCGACAGCGCGCGTATCACCGCGCCGGCACGGCCCTGCAGCAGCGCCTCCTGGTACATCTCGCGCCACAGTCCTTCGACGCGCCAGCTATCCTGGCCCAGCAGCAGCGGGCCCAGAAGATCGGTCACGGCCACCTGCAGCAGCCTTCCGGATGTGTTTACCGCGTAGCAATAGCCGATGCCTTCCACGCCATCGCTGTCGCGGATGCGCACCAGGCAGTACTCGCGGGCGCTGACGGTGCGCGTGGAAAACTGCACCGGGTTGTCCAGGGGCACCCTGGCGATGCAGGCCGATACGGATTCGATCGATGCCATGTTTACTCCGCTTTGATACCGGTTTTCTTGAAAACGTCCGTCCATTTGGTGTACTCGGCCTGCATCAGCGAGGCGAATTCGGCGGGCGTGTCGCCCACGGGAACGGCGCCTTGCTGGGCCAGCCACTGCTGCGTTTCGGGTTTGCGCACGATGGCGACGATGTCCTTGTTCAGCTTGTCGACGACGGGCTTGGGCGTGCCGGCCGGCGCGATCACGCCGAACCAGACATCGGAGTCGTAGCCAGGGATGGTCTCCGCCACGGTCGGGACGTCGGGCAGGACGGCGGCGCGCTGCGCCGAACTGACGGCCAGCGCTTTCAGCCGCTTCTCCTTCAGGAAGGGCAGGGACTGGACCGTGGTCAGGAACATCAGCGAAACCTGTCCGGCCAGCAGATCGTTCATCGCGGGCGCGCCGCCGCGATAGGCGACGTGCGTCATCTTGATATCCGCCATCTGGTTCATCAGCTCATGCGAAAGATGCTGCGTCGAGCCGTTGCCCGGTGAACCGAAGTTGATGCTTCCCGGCTTGGCCTTGGCCAGCGCGATCAGTTCCGCCACGTTATTCGCCGGCAGCTTCGGATTGGCCAGCAGTACGAAGGGAGACGTCGCGACCACCGAAACGGGCGCGAAGTCCTTCAATACGTTGTAGGGCAGATCTTTGTACAAGAGGCCATTGGTGATGTGCGAGGAGATCGTCAACATCAGCGTGTAGCCGTCGGGCGCCGAGCGCGCCAGTTCGGTGGTGCCAATGACGCCGTTGGCGCCGCCGCGATTTTCAACGACGACGGATTGCCCCAGTGATTTGCCCATTTGCTGCGCGAGATAGCGCGCCAGCATGTCGGTGCCTCCGCCCGGCGGAAAACCGACGATCAGCTTCAATGGCTTGTCGGGATACTCCGCGCGCGCGCCGCAAGGCGCCGTACCGATTGCGAGCGCCGATACGGCGCCCAGGATGGCCAAGCAATGCCGTGCATTCATCTTGTCTCCTCCAGCGGATTGGCTTCGCCCGTGTGTCCGGGCGTAAGCAGGGTGTCGCCCCCGGGCCCGGGGGCCCTAATGAGCGTGGAACTTGCGTAACCGCTCCATTCCATTGCGCACATGGGTGCCGGCGGCCTGCGCGGCGGCTTCGCCGTCGCGGGCCGCGATGGCGTCGTAGATCGCCTGATGCTCCTGTTGCACCGCCTGCAGCCACCCCGCCACGCTGCTGTTGCGGCGGCTGATGCCCAGCTGTTCGCGGACGTGGCGTTCCAGAAAGCGCGCGAAGTCGTCGTAGATGCGATTGTTGGTGGCGCGCGCGATGGCGCGATGAAAGCGCATGTCTTCCTCCACGCCGTCGCCGCCGTGTTTCTGCACCTGCTCCAGCTCCTTGAGCGCCGCGCGGATCTCGCGCAGCTGCGTGGCAGTGGCGCGCTGCGCGGCCAGCGCGGCGGCCTGGGTTTCGACGCCTATGCGCAGCTCGAAGACCTGCTGCACGATTTGCTGTGGCGTCTCCGCGCCGGCCGGCGCGATGCGGAAGGGAGCGGCGGTCAGCGATTCGGCGACGAACGCGCCCAATCCCTGGCGGGTGGTTACCAGGCCGTCGGATTTGAGGCGGGCGATGCCTTCGCGCACAACCGTCCGGCTGACGCCGTATTCCGCGGCAAGCTGCTCTTCCGTGGGTAGCCGGCTGCCCGGCGCTCGTTCACCGGACTCTATTTGCCGGCTCAGGATTTCGCTGAGTCGCTCGGTCAGGTTGGAATTGCGCAGGGTCGACGGCATGGTGGCTGGCTTCCATAAAACTGATACGCCTGTCAGCGTATTGCATGATTATCATACAACCATATTTTTGCAGCCGGCAATGGGGACGGGCGCCGCCGGCGTATTGATACCTGCGATCCGGTGCCGGCGGCGCCCGCGATGACGCGGACGCCCTACGCTTCGCTTACTGTTTACGCGACCGCATGACGCCGTCGAACGCCGTCTGCACCATGCGCCGCAGCAGCGGTTGAACGCGGTTCGCGCGCTCGGGCAGGTAGTCGAACGGCAGCGCTTCCTGCATATAGCTGCACTGGGTCATTTCCAGCTGTATGGCATGGATGCCCTGTTCCGGCTTGCCGTAGTTGCGCGTGATATAGCCGCCGGTGAAGCGCCCATTCAACACGCTGGTGTAGCCCTGCGACTCGCCTTCGCGGGCGACGGCCGCCACGGCCTCGGCGATGTCCTGCGCGCAGGCGCTGCCCTTGCCGGTGCCCAGGTTCAGGTCGGTCAGCTTGCCCTCGAAGAAACGCGGCAGGACCGAACGGATCGAGTGGGCGTCCCATAGCAGCACGACGCCATGCTGGTCGCGCAGGCGGTTCAGCTCCTGCGCCAGTTTGTCGTGGTAGGGCTGCCAGATCCGGGCGCGGCGTTCGGCGATCTCGGCTTCATCGGGCACGTCGTTGGCGTCGCGATACAGCGGCGTGTCGTCGAAGGTATCGACGGGACAAAGGCCGGTCACGCTCTGGCCCGGATACAGGCTGCTGCCATCGGGCGGACGGTTCAGATCGGCGACGTAGCGCGAGTGCGTGGCGACCAGCACCGATGCGCCCATGCCGACGACGAAGTCGTACAGCCGTTCCAGGTGCCAGTCGGTGTCGGGAACGTGCCGCGCTTCGTCCGTCAGTCGTTCCGCGATGGCGGGGGGCAGATAGGTGCCGACGTGGGGCATGGAAACCAGCAGCGGCGCCGTGCCTTGCCGGAAGGTGAATACGGGACGATCGGTCAGTGGTTGGGACATTGCTTCCTCCTGATGTTGAATTAGCCTTCGCGGCGAAGGACGGCGGTGTCAGCGGAGCGCGTGGGGCAGGCCGGCGTGGTCCGGCGCGGCTCGCCGGGCATCAGCGATCCGCCACCAGCGCACGCCGCACCTCGACAAACGCCGCGGCGGCCGCGTCGCGCAGGGCATGGCGGCCTTCCAGCACGCGCAATTTGCCGCCGACCCATACCTTGCCGATCGCGGAAGTGCGATGGCTGCCGAAGACATGCGCGGACAACATATCGTGTGCGGGCAAGCCCGCCAGGGCGACATGGCCCGGATCGAGTTCCAGGAAGTCGGCCTGCTGCCCCGCTGCGAGACCGGCTACCGGACGACCCGCTGCCTGGGCGCCGCCCGCGACCGCGGTCAACGTCATGGCGGTAGCGACATGCGGCTGCCGGGCGTCGGCCAGGACGTTCCGCTGCCGCGTGATCAGCCGCAGGCCGTATTCCAGCCATTGCAGTTCTTCGGCGGCGTTGACGGTGGAATGGCTGTCGGAGCCGACGCCCCAGCGGCCGCCGCCTTCGCGCCAGTGCGCCATGTCGAACAGGCCGTCGCCCAGGTTGGCTTCGGTGGTGGGGCAAAGCCCGGCCACCGCGCCGGTGCGTGCGGCGTCCAGGGTCTCGTCGGGGGTCATGTGGGTGGCATGGACCAGGCACCAGCGGGGATCGACAGGCGCATGCTCCAGCAGCCAGCGCACCGGCGGCAGGCCGCTCCATGCGATGCAGTCCTCCACTTCCTTCACCTGTTCGGCGATGTGGATGTGGATGGGGGCGGTGGGGTCCAGCGCGTCCAGGCCCGCCAATGCTTCCTTCAGTGAAGCCGGCGGCACCGCGCGCAGGGAGTGCGGCGCCAGGCCCAGGCGCGCGCCTTGTGCGTCGCATGCGGGTTTAAGCGTATCGAGCAATCGCAGCATGGCGGTCGTGTCATGCAGAAAGCGCCTCTGGCCTTCGTGCGGCGCCGCGCCGCCGAATCCGCCGGATTGGTACAGCACGGGCAGCAGCGTCATGCCTATGCCCGCGCGTTGCGCGGCGCGCAGAATCGCCAATGCCATCTCGGGTCCATGGGCGTACGGCCGTCCGTCCAGGTCGTGATGCAGGTAATGGAATTCGCAGACGCTGGTATAGCCGGCTTCCAGCATCTCCACGTACAGCCAGGTCGCGATGGCTTCGGCCTGGACCGGATCGATGCGGCCCGCACAGCGGTACATCAGTTCGCGCCAGCTCCAGAAGCTGTCCGCGGCCTGCGCGCGATACTCCGTCAGGCCGCAGAACCCGCGCTGGAACGCGTGCGAGTGCAGATTGGGCATCCCGGGAATCAACGGCCCGGTGGCTTGCGTTTGTCCGGGTTCGGGCCGGGTGTCGCATCCGATCCGCGTCAGGCGCCCTTGCTCATCCCAGTCCAGGGTAACGCCGCGGGCCCAGCCTTCCGGCAGCAATGCATCCGCGGCCCACAGGCTGTTTGCGTGCTTCATATCGCTTCCTGTTCTTGCGCGCCGTGCGCCGGCGCCGGCGTATCGATCGCCACGACGATCAATCCGGTGTCGACCGGGCTGTGTTTCTTCGTGCAGCGGACACGCCAGGCGTGCGGGTGTTCCGCCCACCAGAGGCCTTCATCCAGCTCGAGCGTGTGCTGGCTGCCATCGTCGCGCTCCACCAGCCAGCTGCTGCCTACCGCCAGCAACAGGCCGCATGCCGCGGTCGGCAAAATCGCGTGGTTGTCGATGACCTGGACGCCGGCATGCACCTGGCCGCGCCGGCTCATCACGTTGAAGTCTTCCGATGCACCGTCCCGCAGGACACAATCGACGGCCACGTCGCCTGGAAAGGCGAAGGGCGCAAGCGGGCGGGTCAGGGCGTGTTCGCGGCCTTTGAAATCGCCGCGTAGCACTACGCCCGGACCGCTCAATAGCGTAATGATGCGGTCCATCCCCGGAAAGCGCGAGAATGGCCCTCCCGCCGCGATGCGTGCAACGCTGATGCGCCACAGGAAGTTGTCCATGTCCGCGCCGGGAGGCCAGCACACGATCTCCCTGGTCAGGCCGCCGCCGTTCTTCCAGGGCTGCGCCGGGACATCGGCCAGGCGGAACAGCGCAGGCACGTCGGCCCCGCGCGAGGTGATGGGGTCAGCCACGTTTGAGTACCGCCTGCAGGAATTCGCGCGTGCGTGGTTGCGTCGGCGCCGTGAAGATATGCGACGGCGGCCCGGCTTCGATGATGCCGCCGCCGTCCATGACGACGACCACGTCGGCCACTTCCTGCGCGAAGGCCATTTCATGGGTGACGACCATCATGGTCATGCCTTCGGCGGCCAGCATTTTCATGACCTTCAGCACCTCGCCGACCAGTTCGGGATCGAGCGCGGACGTCGGCTCGTCGAACAGCATGACCCGCGGCCGCATGGCCAGGGCGCGCGCGATGGCCACGCGCTGCTTCTGCCCGCCGGACAGGCTGGCGGGCATGGCATCGGCCTTATGCGCCAGGCCGACCTTGTCGAGCAGCGCGCGGGCTTCTTCCTCGGCCTGCCTGCGTCCGATGCCGCGCAGCTTGCGCGGACCCAGCGTGATGTTGTGCAGCACGTTCAGGTGCGCGAACAGGTTGAAGGACTGGAACACCATGCCGACTTCTTCGCGCAGCTTGTTCAGCCGGCTGTCGGGCAGCATGCGGCCCGACGCCAGCAGCGGCTGGCCGCAGATTTCGATGTCGCCGCCTTGCGCCAGCTCCAGGCCATTGCAGCAGCGCAGCAGGGTGCTCTTGCCGGAACCGCTGGGCCCGATGACGACCACGACCTGCGAGGGCAGGACATCCAGGTCGATGCCGCGCAGTACCACGTTGTCGCCATAGGCCTTGGTCAGCTGGCGTATGCGGACCATGGGTTGTTGGGTATTCGTGTTCATTGCACCATTCCTCCCGCGCGCAGGCGCAACTCGATACGCCGCAGCAGGAAGGTCGTCACGCCCGTCAATATGAAGTAGATCACCGCGATGGCCAGATAGACTTCCAGCGACCGATAGGACACGGAAATAATCTTTTGCCCTTCGTGCATCACGTCATGGATGGTCAGCAGGGACACCAGCGCGGAATTCTTGATCAGCGCGATGAACTCGTTGCCCAGCGGCGGGATCATGCGCACGAAGGCCTGTGGCAGCACCACGCTGGTCATGGCCATGCGCCCCGGCATGCCCAGCGAGCGCGCCGCTTCCACCTGTCCGCGGTCGATGGACTGGATGGCTCCCCGCACGATTTCCGAGACGTAGGCGCCGCTGTAGACGGACAAGCCGATGGTGCCGCAGACGAAGGCGGGCAGCATGATGCCGAATTGCGGCAGGCCGAAGAACAGGATGAACAGCTGTACCAGCAGCGGCGTGCCCCGTATGGCCGCCACGTATGCGGAGCACAGGCCGTAGACGAAGCGGCGGCGCGGGTTCAGGCGGCCGATCCCGACCAGCAGTCCGATCACGCAGCCGCACAGCAGCGATACGGAGACGATCTCCACCGTGACCGCCGCGCCTCGCACGAGGTCCGGCCAATTGGCCCAGACCGGAGAGAAATCCAGATCCATTCAGGGCCTCAGTTGCTGAACCACTTCTTGACGATGGCGTCGTAGGTGCCGTCGGCCTTCAGCTTGGCCAGCGCCTTGTTCAGGGCCGCGGTCAGTTCCGGCTGGTCCTTGCGGACGGCCATGCCATAGGCTTCGGTGGTCAATTGCTCGGGCAGTACCTTCAGGCCGCCGCGGGTGCGCACGTACTGGTAGGCGGCGGGCAGGCCCGTCACCGCGGCGTCGGCGCGGCCGATGGCGACCAGATTGAACATCTGATCGTTCTTTTCCACTTCGACCAGCTTCACGCCGGGGTAGTTGTCCTTCAGGAAACCCACCGACTTGGTGCCGACCTGCACGGTAACCTGCTTGCCGTCCAGGTCCTTGGGCGTCTTGATGGTGTTGTTGTCGGCCTTCACCATCGCGACCAGGCCGCCCGCGTAGTAGGAGTCGCCGAAGTCCACCACCTTGCGGCGTTCGTCGGTGATGTAGATCGCCGACACGGCCATGTCATAACGCTTAGCCACCAGGCCCGGGATCAGGCCCTTGAAGTCGATCTGGGTCCATTCGACCTTCTTGCCCATGGCCTTGGCCAGGGCTTCGGTGAGTTCGATGTCGAAGCCGGTCAGCTTGCCGTTCTCGACGTACTCCATGGGCGGGAAGGTGGCATCGGTGACGACCCGGATCACGTCCTGGTCGGCGTGCGCCGGCGCGGTGGACCACAGCAGGGGACACAAGGCGAGCGCGGCCTGCAGGACACGGCGACGTAGGGCTTTCATATAAGGCTCCTTGGAGATCAGGACGCGAAGGTCCGGGGGACAAAGGTCAGGTCAGGTTGAGCAGGCGGGAAACGCGCGCGGCGGCTACCACCACCATCTGGATCAATTCGTCGGCGCGAGGCAGGCCCCGCGAGGTCGGCGCCATCAGCGTCATGCAGCCGGCCAGCCGCTGGCCCGGCCCGAAAAGCGGTGCGCTGGCACCCCACACGCCTTCGTCGACTTCGTTCTGGCTGCAGGCATAGCCGGCCTTGCGGATGGCGGCCAGCGCGGCGCGATCGGGCAACCGCGGGTCGGGCGGTTCGTCTTGCCATGCATCCAGCACGGCGTCGCGCCGCGCGGCGGGCAGATGCGCAAGCAGGCATTTCGCGGTGGCGCCCTTGCGCAAGGGCACGCTGCGGCCTTTTTCGAAGGAACAGCGCAGGGCTTGCGGGCTCTCCAGCATGTCCAGGCAAATGGCCCGGTCGTTCACCGCCACGATCAGCCCCACGCTTTCGTTGGATTGGTGCACCAGCCGCTGCATGTCCATGCGGGCCATGTGCACCAGGCTCGAACTGGCATCGAATCCCTGCGCCAGTTGCAGGCCCATGGGGCCGGGCGCGTAACTGCCGTCTTCCTCCTGCACGAAACCCCAGTGCTTCAGGCGGGCCAACTGCCGGTACAGCGAGCTGCGCGGCAGGCCGGTCATTTCAGCGAGCTGCTGCGCTGTCATCGGACCGTTCCATTGCGCCAGGGTGGCCAGCACGAGCAGTACGCGGTCCTGGGAGGCGGGGGCAATCGTGGACGAAGACATAGTGGCGGCAGTATGGTCCACCCGGGCCGCATGGGCCAGTAGGGATTCCCACTGTATGGGAATCCGCGCCAGCTTTTCGTGGCCCGGTGAATCGGTAAACCGCGCCCTCCGCCCCAGGAAACCAAGGGAAAACCCGTATCAGCGCACTACCGCTTGGCGGGTTGCCGGCATTGACGCGTCCCATGCCGTGGGAATCGGATCCGGCCGCGCGTCGGCGCGGTGCATAACACGATGCGTCCGGGCACCAGCCCGGCGCCTCGCCCGCGGCGGGGAACCGCGGTCCTAAGCCGACGACGTACCTATCCCTTTACGACGTCATCGACGTCCCCTTCAAGGAGATCTGGCCATGCAGATATCGTCGCGTTCCACCGGCATCGATCAAGGATACGGCCCGCAGGCCGATGCGGCCACGCCCCAGTTGCGGAATCCACGGACAGAGGGGCTCGCGACCTCTGATGCCGAGCAGGACCAACGGCTCGATGCCTTCCTGAAAGCCTGTGCCGAGACCTTCGGCCCAAGTCCGATGGAGCCTGAACCGGAAAACCGCCCCAGGGCGATACCGTCGACCCACATGTGGATCAACCCCGAAGAGATGCGCATGTTGCGGCAGATGTTCGAGGCGCGCCTCGCTCGCGCCGAGGCCCGGATGAAACATCAGTTGGATCGCAGTGTCGCGGACCTCCGGTCCAGGGTGGCCGACCAGCAGGCAAGCGATGGCGCGAGAAGCAATGCGACGCCGAAGACCTCGGTCAAATCCGCTTAATGGATTTCCGGCCGCCGGCCATGCGCGGCGCGCGGGCGGCCCGGTTGTGGTTTTTTAGGTCGCCGGGGCTCTCTTAGTTGTATCCGGGTCGATGATAAATTTCGTGATGTTCCTGCGGAATTGTGCTCATCAATGTCGTATTGATACAACTTAATTTCACAACCTGTCCTTGAGTACAATGCCGAGCGCCTGATCCGCCCATAGGATGAACCCTCCTCCACGGAGTCATCCTTATGGCTTATTCGCTTCCCGCCACTGTTCTGCAAGTCACCGGCCGCGCCTGGATGCGCCATCCGGACGGTTCCCTTACAGAGCTGCATGCCGGCAGCCGCATTCCCCCGGATACGGAAATCGTGACGTCGTCCGGCGCCACGGTAAGCCTGCAGGTAGAGGGCGGCATGCCCATCCTGATCGGCGAGAACCGCGAGGTCGCCCTGACCGATGACCTGACCGGGCAAGTGGACGTTACGGAAGCACGGGTGGCGCCGCCTCAGGGCCCGGACTCCGATCGGCTGCTCGCCGCGCTTCAAAGCGGGCAGGACCCATTCGACAACCTTGACCCCACAGCCGCGCTGACGTCCGGCAGCGGCGGGGACGCCGCCGGCAGCAGCTTCGTGCGCCTGGCGCGGATCCTGGAATCGACGACGCCGTTGTCGCTGGAGTATCCGACCTCTGGGACGGCGCAGGCCTCCAGCGACGTTCCGGCCGCGGGCGTGGCGGGCGGGGATGCGGGCGGGACGGCGGACGGGGCAGGCACCGGCACTTCCGCAACGGGTTCGGGCGGCGCCGCTGTTCCGGGCGGCGGGGCCTCCACGGGCGCTCCGACGAGCGGCGCCTCGCCCGTGGGCGAGCCGTCTACCGGAACGCCTTCCACGGGCACTCCGGTTGATCCTCCCCATGTAAATGCGCCCCCGGTCGCCGGTGCCGATGCGGCGATGACGACGCAAGACGCCTCGGTGAGCGGCAACATCCTGCGCAATGACACCGACCCCGACAACGATGCATTGGCCATCGTTACGGTCGGCGATCAGCGCATGGTGACAGGCGGTGTCACGGTGGCTGGCTCCAGCGGCGGAACGTTCACCGTTTACCCGGACGGTAGCTATGTATTCAACCCGGAGGGCAGCTATCAGCATCTCGGCGCCGGGCAGACCGCTACCAGCAGCGCTACCTACACCGTCACGGATCCGAGCGGATCGACTTCCACGACCACCGTCACGGTCACCATTACCGGCGTAAACGACGCGCCCGCGTCCACCGGTCTGGCTGACCTGACGGGACAGGATGCCCAGCAAGGTATCAATATCGACGTGTCCGGGCACTTCTCCGACTCGGACACCGGTGACAAGTTGACCTACTCGGCCGCCGGATTGCCGCCCGGGCTAAGGATCGATCCGCAAACCGGCGTGATCTCGGGAACCATCGATGCATCGGCGTCGACAGGCGGCGATCATGGCAGCTATCAGGTAGTGATTACAGCCACGGATAGTGGCGGTGCGACGACGTCGCAGACATTCGACTGGAACGTCGGCAATCCCGCGCCTGTCGCCGCCGATGACAATGCGGCGGCCGCTCAGAACGAGATGTTGGGCGGTAACGTCATTACCGGCGATGCCCAGGGCCATGGCCGGGATGTGGATCCCGATGGCGACGCGCTGACCGTCACCGGTGTGAATGGCCAGCCCGGCAACATCGGCCAGGCCCTGGCCGGCGACCATGGCGGCACCTTCGTGTTGAACGCGGATGGCAGCTACAGCTTCGATCCCGGCACGGCTTTCAACTACCTGCCGGCGGGGCAAGCACAGGCGACGTCGATTTCGTACACCGTGTCGGATGGCCAGGGCGGAATATCCACGGCGACCCTGACCGTAACAGTGACCGGCACCAACGATGTCCCGGTGTTGACCAGCGGTGTGCACGCGGTCACCGAGGACCAGGGCGCCACGGATGGGCAACTCACCGCCGAGGGTCAGTTGTCCATCACCGACGCCGATACCGGCGAGGCCGTATTCCGCCCGGGTGCGCACTTCGATGGCAGCACGGGCAACGGTAATGCGCCATTGGGCGCGCTGGTTTTCAACGCCGATGGCTCCTATGTCTACACGGTCGCGAACGACAACCCTGTCGTGCAGGGCTTGAAGAGCGGCGAGAGTATCGTCGAAACGTATACGGTGACCAGCCGGGATGGGGCTGCGAACAGCACGATCACCATCACGATCAATGGCACGGACGATGTGGCGGTCATCACCCCGCACGCGCCTGGCGACGACGCGGGAGCCGTCACTGAAGATACAGCGCTGACCGCCAGCGGCAAGCTGGACATCGTCGACGCGGATGCCGGCCAGGCGGTGTTCGTGCCGCAAACGAATGCGGCGGGCACCTATGGCACATTCTCGGTCGCGGCCGACGGCGCGTGGACATACACGCTCGACAATGCCGCCCCGGCGGTGCAGGCCCTGGGGGTCGATGACATCCGGACCGAGCAGTTCACCGTCACGTCGGCCGACGGCAGCACGAGCACCGTCACGGTCACGGTGCAGGGCACCAATGACACTCCCATCATCAACGCCGCCGTCGGCGCGGATACGGGCGAGGTCACGGAAGATGGCGTCAAGGTGGCGACAGGCCAGTTCAGCAAGACGGACATCGATGCGACGGATACGCACAGCTGGACGGTGGATGGCAACCCGCAAGGCACCTATGGCACGTTCGCGGTCGACCAGACTGGGAAGTGGACGTACACCCTGGACAACGCGGCGGCGCAGTCGCTGACCGCGAAGGATCACATCCAGGAAACCTACACGGTCAAGGTTGACGATGGCCATGGCGGCACGGCGACCAAGTCGGTGACCGTGACGATCAACGGTACGGACGACGGGGCTATCATCACGCCGCATGCGACGGGCGCTGACGCCGGCACGGTCAAGGAAGACACGACGCTGACCACCAGCGGCAAGCTGGACGTGGTCGACCCGGATGCCGGCCAGGCGGTATTCGTGCCGCAGGCCAATGCGGCGGGTATGTACGGGACGTTCTCGCTCACGGCAGACGGCACGTGGACCTATACGCTGAACAACGCTTCGGCGGCAGTGCAGCAACTGGCCGCCGGCCAGACTGCGACCGAGACGTTCACTGTTGCGTCGGCGGATGGCACGACCAGCGCCGTGACGGTGACGGTTCAGGGCACCAATGACGCGCCGGTGATCAATGCTCCTATTGGCTCCGCCAATGGAGACGTTACGGAGGATGGTTCCAAGACGGCGACGGGCCAGTTCAGCAAGACGGACGTCGATGCGACCGATACACACACCTGGACGGTGGACGGCAACGCGCAAGGCACCTATGGCACGTTCGCGGTCGACCAGACGGGGAAGTGGACGTACACCCTGGACAACGCGGCGGCGCAATCGCTGACCGCCACGGACCATGTCCAGGAAACCTACACGGTCAAGGTAGACGACGGCCATGGCGGCACGGCGACCAAGTCGGTGACCGTGACGATCAACGGCGCGGATGATGGCGCCATCATCACGCCCCATGCGACGGGTAGCGACGCCGGCACGGTCAAGGAAGACACGACGCTGACCACCAGCGGCAAGCTGGACGTGGTCGACCCGGACGCCGGCCAGGCGGTGTTTGTGCCGCAGACCAATGCGGCCGGTACGTACGGAACCTTCTCGCTCACGCCAGACGGTATGTGGACGTACACGCTGAACAATGCCTCGCCAGAGGTCCAACAACTGGCGGCCGGCCAGACCGCGATCGAAACGTTCACGGTGGTGTCCGCTGATGGCACGACCGGCACCGTGACGGTGACCGTCCAGGGAACCAACGATGCTCCGGTGATCGATGCTCCGGCTGGTACCGATTCCGGTACCGTTACCGAAGACGGTCCCAAGACGGCGTCAGGCCAGTTCACCCAGGCAGACGTCGACGCGAGTGATACACACACTTGGACGGTGGACGGCAACGCGGTGGGGGCCTATGGCACATTCGCGGTCGACCAGACTGGCAAGTGGACGTACACGCTGGACAACGGCGCGGCGCAATTGCTGACCGCCAAAGATCACATTCAGGAAACCTACACGGTCAAGGTCGACGATGGCCATGGCGGCACGGCGACCAAGTCGGTGACCGTGACGATCAACGGCACGGACGACGGTGCCATCATCACGCCGCATGCCACGGGTAGCGACGCCGGCACGGTCAAGGAAGACACGACGCTGACCACCAGCGGCAAGCTGGACATCGTCGACCCGGATGCCGGCCAGGCGGTATTCGTGCCGCAGGCCAATGCGGCGGGTATGTACGGGACGTTCTCGCTCACGGCAGACGGCACGTGGACCTATACGCTGAACAACGCTTCGGCGGCAGTGCAGCAACTGGCCGCCGGCCAGACCGCGACCGAGACGTTCACCGTCGCGTCGGCTGACGGCACGACCAGCGCCGTGACGGTGACTGTCCAGGGCACGAATGACTCGCCGGTGATCAACGTTCCGGCGGGCACGGACGCGGGGTCGGTGACGGAAGACGGTGGCAAGACCGCGACGGGCCAGTTCAGTCAGACCGACATCGACTCGACTGACACGCACACTTGGACGGTGGACGGCGGCACGCAAGGCACCTATGGCACGTTCGCGGTCGACCAGACGGGGAAGTGGACGTACACCCTGGACAACGCGGCGGCGCAATCGCTGACCGCCACGGACCATGTCCAGGAAACCTATACGGTCAAGGTAGACGACGGTCATGGTGGGACCACGACGAAGTCGGTGACGGTGACGATCAATGGCGCGGATGATGGCGCCATCATCACGCCCCATGCTACGGGTAGCGACGCCGGCACGGTCAAGGAAGATACGACATTGACGACCAGCGGCAAGCTGGACGTTGTGGATCCCGATGCCGGCCAGGCCGCCTTCGTCGCTCAGAGCGTGAACAGCCAGTACGGCACGTTTACCATGGGCACGGACGGCACATGGACCTATACGCTGAACAATGCTTCGGCGGCAGTGCAGCAACTCGCGGCCGGCCAGAGCGCGACTGAGACGTTCACCGTCGCGTCGGCTGACGGCACGAACAGCACCGTGACGGTGACCGTTCAGGGCACCAATGACGCGCCTACCATCAATGCTCTGGCCGACACCGATACCGGTTCGGTCACGGAAGACGGTACGAAGACCGCGACGGGCCAGTTCAGCAAGACCGATGTTGACGCCACCGATACGCACATCTGGACGGTGGATGGCAATGCGCAGGGCGCCTATGGCGCCTTCAGCGTTGACCAGAGTGGGAAGTGGACGTACACGCTGGACAACGCAGCCGCCCAGTCGTTGACCGCCACGGATCACATTCAGGAAACCTATACGGTCAAGGTCGACGATGGTCACGGGGGGACGGCCACGAAGTCGGTGACCGTGACGATCAACGGCGCGGATGATGGCGCCATCATCACGCCCCATGCCACGGGCAGTGACGCCGGCACGGTCAAGGAAGACACGACGCTGACCACCAGCGGCAAGCTCGATGTGGTCGACCCGGACGCCGGCCAGGCGGTGTTCGTGCCGCAGACGAATGCGGCTGGTACGTATGGAACCTTCTCGCTCACGCCGGACGGTACGTGGACGTACACGCTGAACAATGCCTCGACAACGGTCCAGCAGCTGGCTGCTGGCCAGACGGCGACCGAGACGTTCACGGTGGCGTCGGCGGATGGCACGACGAGCGCCGTGACGGTGACGGTTCAGGGCACCAATGACGCGCCGGTGATCAATGCTCCTATTGGCTCCGCCAATGGAGACGTTACGGAGGACGGTTCAAAGACGGCGACGGGCCAGTTCAGCAAGACCGATGTTGACACCACCGATACGCAAACCTGGACGGTGGATGGCAATGCGCAGGGCGCCTATGGCACGTTCAGCGTTGACCAGACGGGCAAGTGGACGTACACGCTGGACAACGGCGCGGCGCAATTGCTGACCGCCAAGGACCACATCCAGGAAACCTACACGGTCAAGGTCGACGACGGTCATGGTGGGACCGCGACGAAGTCGGTCACCTTGACGATCAACGGCACGGACGACGGGGCCATCATCACCCCGCATGCGACGGGCGCTGACGCCGGCACGGTCAAGGAAGACACGACGCTGACTACCAGCGGCAAGCTGGATGTCGTCGATCCGGATGCGGGTCAGGCGGTGTTCGTTCCGCAGACCAACGTGTCCGGAACGTACGGCACCTTCTCGCTGACCGCTGATGGGACGTGGATGTACACGCTGAACGATGCGGATCCTGCGATCCAAGCGCTCGGCGTCAACGAAAGTCGAGTCGAGCAGTTCACGGTAACTTCGGCCGACGGTACCACCAGCGTAGTTTCCGTCACGGTGCAGGGTACGAACGATGCGCCGGTCATCAATACCCCGGCAGGTGCAGATGCGGGTGCCGTCACCGAAGACGGTTCCAAGGCCGCGACGGGTCAATTCAGCAAAACGGACGTCGATGCGACCGATACGCACACCTGGACGGTGGACGGCAATGCGCAAGGCGCCTATGGCACGTTCAGCGTTGACCAGACCGGCAAGTGGACCTACACGCTGGACAATGCAGCGGCGCAGTCGCTGACCGCGAAGGACCACGTCCAGGAAACCTACACGGTCAAGGTCGACGACGGTCATGGTGGGACCGCGACGAAGTCGGTGACCGTGACAATCAATGGCGCGGATGATGGCGCCATCATCACGCCGCATGCCACGGGTAGCGATGCCGGCACGGTCAAGGAAGACACGACGCTGACCACCAGCGGCAAGTTGGACGTGGTCGACCCGGACGCCGGTCAGGCGATATTCGTGCCGCAGACCAATGCGGCCGGTACGTACGGAACCTTCTCGCTCACGCCGGATGGTACATGGACGTACACGCTGAACAATGCCTCGACGGCGGTCCAGCAACTGGCCGCCGGCCAAACGGCGACCGAGACGTTCACGGTGGCCTCGGCGGATGGCACCACCAGCGCCGTGACTGTGACGGTCCAGGGCACCAATGACGCGCCGGTGATCAATGCTCCTATTGGCTCCGCCAATGGAGACGTTACGGAGGACGGTTCAAAGACGGCGACGGGTCAATTCAGCAAGACGGACGTCGATGCGAGCGATACACACACCTGGACGGTGGACGGCAATGCGCAAGGCACCTATGGCACGTTCGCGGTCGACCAGACGGGGAAGTGGACGTACACCCTGGACAACGCGGCGGCGCAATCGCTGACCGCCACGGACCATGTTCAGGAAACCTACACGGTCAAGGTCGACGATGGCCACGGTGGGACGGCGACGAAGTCGGTGACCGTGACGATCAATGGCACGGACGACGGCGCCATCATCACGCCGCATGCGACGGGCGCTGACGCTGGCACGGTCAAGGAAGACACGACGCTGACCACCAGCGGCAAGCTGGACGTTGTGGATCCAGATGCGGGTCAAGCTGTCTTCGTGGCCCAAAACGTGAATGGCCAGTACGGCAGCTTCGCGATGGGCGTGGACGGCACGTGGACGTATACGCTGAACAACGCTTCGACGGCGGTCCAGCAATTGGCCGCCGGCCAGACGGCGACCGAGACATTTACAGTGGCCTCTGCCGATGGCACGTCGAGTACCGTGACCGTGACCATTCAGGGCACAAATGACGCGCCGGTAATCAATGTTCCGGCGGGCACGGACGCGGGTTCGGTTGCGGAAGACGGTGGCAAGACGGCGACGGGCCAGTTCAGTCAGACCGACATCGACTCGACCGATACGCATACCTGGACGGTGGATGGCAATGCGCAAGGCGCCTACGGCACGTTCAGCGTTGACCAGACCGGCAAGTGGACCTACACGCTGGACAATGCAGCGGCGCAGTCGCTGACCGCGAAGGATCACGTTCAGGAAACCTACACGGTCAAGGTCGACGATGGCCATGGCGGCACGGCGACGAAGTCGGTGACCGTGACAATCAATGGCGCGGATGATGGCGCCATCATCACGCCGCATGCCACGGGTAGCGATGCCGGCACGGTCAAGGAAGACACGACGCTGACCACCAGCGGCAAGTTGGACGTGGTCGACCCGGACGCCGGTCAGGCGATATTCGTCCCGCAGACCAATGCGGCCGGTACGTACGGAACCTTCTCGCTCACGCCGGATGGTACATGGACGTACACGCTGAACAATGCCTCGACGGCGGTCCAGCAACTGGCCGCCGGCCAGACGGCGACCGAGACGTTCACCGTCGCGTCGGCGGATGGCACGACGAGCGCCGTGACCGTGACCGTCCAGGGAACCAACGACGCTCCGGTGATCGATGTTCCGGCCGGTTCAGATGCGGGTTCCGCCACCGAAGATGGTGCGAAGACCGCGACGGGCCAATTCAGCCAGACAGACGTCGACGCGACCGACACGCATGTCTGGACCGTGGACGGCAACGCGAAGGGCGCCTATGGCACCTTCAGCGTCGACCAGACTGGCAAGTGGACGTCCACGCTGGACAACGCGGCCGCCCAGTCGTTGACCGCCAAAGATCACATTCAGGAAACCTACACGGTCAAGGTCGACGACGGTCATGGCGGCACGGCGACCAAATCGGTGACCGTGACGATCAACGGCGCGGATGATGGCGCCATCATCACGCCCCATGCCACGGGTAGCGACGCCGGCACGGTCAAGGAAGATACGACGCTGACGACCAGCGGCAAGCTGGACGTCGTCGACCCGGATGCCGGCCAGGCGGTGTTCGTGCCGCAGACCAATGCGGCCGGTACGTACGGGACGTTCTCACTCACGCCGGATGGTACATGGACCTACACGCTGAACAATGCCTCAACAGCGGTCCAGCAGCTGGCGGCCGGCCAGACCGCGACCGAGACGTTCACGGTGGCCTCGCCGGATGGTACGACCAGCGCCGTGACGGTGACGGTCCAGGGCACCAATGACGCGCCGGCGATCAATGCTCCTATTGGCTCCACTAATGGAGACGTTACGGAGGATGGTTCAAAGACGGCGACGGGTCAGTTCAGCAAGACGGATGTTGACGCCACCGATACGCACACGTGGACGGTGGATGGCAACGCGAAGGGCGCCTATGGCACCTTCAGCGTCGACCAGACTGGAAAGTGGACGTACACGCTGGACAACGCGGCCGCCCAGTCGCTGACCGCCAAAGATCACATTCAGGAAACCTACACGGTCAAGGTCGACGACGGTCATGGTGGGACCGCGACGAAGTCAGTCACCGTGACGATCAACGGCACGGATGATGGCGCCATCATCACACCGCATGCGACGGGCAGTGACGCCGGTACGGTCAAGGAAGACACGACGCTGACCACCAGCGGCAAGCTGGACGTTGTGGATCCAGATGCGGGTCAAGCTGTCTTCGTGGCCCAAAACGTGAATGGCCAGTACGGCAGCTTCGCGATGGGCGTGGACGGCACGTGGACGTATACGCTGAACAACGCTTCGACGGCGGTCCAGCAATTGGCCGCCGGCCAGACGGCGACCGAGACATTTACAGTGGCCTCTGCCGATGGCACGTCGAGTACCGTGACCGTGACCATTCAGGGCACAAATGACGCGCCGGTGATCAATGTTCCGGCGGGCACAGACGCGGGTTCGGTCGCGGAAGACGGTGGCAAGACGGCGACGGGCCAGTTCAGCAAGACCGATGTTGACGCCACCGACACGCACACCTGGACGGTGGATGGCAACGCGCAAGGCACGTACGGTACCTTCAGCGTTGACCAGACCGGCAAGTGGACCTACACGCTGGACAACGCGGCAGCGCAATCGCTGACCGCCACGGACCATGTCCAGGAAACCTACACCGTCAAGGTCGACGATGGCCATGGCGGCACGGCGACCAAGTCGGTGACCGTGACGATCAACGGCACGGACGACGGTG
Source organism: Bordetella sputigena (assembly GCF_965137885.1). NCBI lineage: Bacteria > Pseudomonadati > Pseudomonadota > Betaproteobacteria > Burkholderiales > Alcaligenaceae > Bordetella > Bordetella sputigena. The sequence goes on along the minus strand of NZ_CBCSCA010000005.1, from coordinate 176,518 downwards.
CCATCATCACGCCGCATGCGACGGGCGCTGACGCCGGCACAGTCAAGGAAGACACGACCCTGACCACCAGCGGCAAGCTGGACGTGGTCGACCCGGACGCCGGCCAGGCGGTGTTTGTGCCGCAGACCAATGCGGCCGGTACGTACGGAACCTTCTCGCTCACGCCAGACGGCACGTGGACGTACACGCTGAACAATGCCTCGACGGCGGTCCAGCAACTGGCCGCCGGCCAGACCGCGACCGAGACGTTCACCGTCGCGTCGGCGGATGGTACGACGAGTGCCGTGACCGTGACCGTCCAGGGAACCAACGATGCTCCGGTGATCGATGTTCCGGCCGGTTCAGATGCGGGTTCCGCCACCGAAGATGGTGCGAAGACCGCGACGGGCCAATTCAGCCAGACAGACGTCGACGCGACCGACACGCATGTCTGGACCGTGGACGGCAACGCAAAGGGCGCCTATGGCACGTTCAGCGTTGACCAGGCGGGCAAGTGGACGTACACGCTGGACAACGCGGCCGCCCAGTCGTTGACCGCCAAAGATCACATTCAGGAAACCTACACCGTCAAGGTCGACGATGGCCATGGCGGCACGGCGACCAAGTCGGTGGTCGTGACGATCAACGGCACGGACGACGGGGCCATCATCACGCCGCATGCGCAGGGCGCTGACGCCGGCACGGTCAAGGAAGACACGACGCTGACGACCAGCGGCAAGCTGGACGTGGTCGACCCGGACGCCGGCCAGGCGGTATTTGTGCCGCAGACGAATGTGGCCGGTACGTACGGGACCTTCTCGCTCACGCCGGACGGCACGTGGACGTATACGCTGAACAACGCTTCGACGGCGGTCCAGCAGCTGGCCGCCGGCCAGGCGGCGACCGAGACGTTTACGGTGGCCTCTGCCGATGGCACACCGAGCACCGTGACCGTGACGGTCCAGGGCACCAATGACGCGCCGGCGATCAATGCTCCTATTGGCTCCACCAATGGAGACGTTACGGAGGATGGATCAAAGACGGCGACGGGTCAGTTCAGCAAGACCGATGTTGACGCCACCGATACGCACACGTGGACGGTGGATGGCAACGCGAAGGGCGCCTATGGCACCTTCAGCGTCGACCAGACTGGCAAGTGGACGTACACGCTGGACAACGCGGCCGCCCAGTCGTTGACCGCCAAAGATCACATTCAGGAAACCTACACGGTCAAGGTGGACGACGGCCACGGCGGTACGGCGACCAAGTCGGTGGTCGTGACGATCAACGGCACGGACGACGGGGCCATCATCACGCCGCATGCGCAGGGCGCTGACGCCGGCACGGTCAAGGAAGACACGACGCTGACCACCAGCGGCAAGCTGGACATCGTCGACCCGGATGCAGGCCAGGCGGTGTTCGTGCCGCAGACCAATGCGGCCGGTACGTACGGGACGTTCTCACTCACGCCGGATGGTACATGGACCTACACGCTGAACAATGCCTCAACAGCGGTCCAGCAGCTGGCGGCCGGCCAGACCGCGACCGAGACGTTCACGGTGGCCTCGCCGGATGGTACGACCAGCGCCGTGACGGTGACGGTCCAGGGCACCAATGACGCGCCGGCGATCAATGCTCCTATTGGCTCCACTAATGGAGACGTTACGGAGGATGGTTCAAAGACGGCGACGGGTCAGTTCAGCAAGACGGATGTTGACGCCACCGATACGCACACGTGGACGGTGGATGGCAACGCGAAGGGCGCCTATGGCACCTTCAGCGTCGACCAGACTGGAAAGTGGACGTACACGCTGGACAACGCGGCCGCCCAGTCGCTGACCGCCAAAGATCACATTCAGGAAACCTACACGGTCAAGGTGGACGACGGCCACGGCGGTACGGCGACCAAGTCGGTGGTCGTGACGATCAACGGCACGGATGATGGCGCCATCATCACGCCGCATGCGACGGGCGCTGACGCCGGCACAGTCAAGGAAGACACGACCCTGACCACCAGCGGCAAGCTGGACATCGTCGACCCGGATGCCGGCCAGGCGGTGTTCGTGCCGCAGACGAATGCGGCCGGTACGTACGGAACCTTCTCGCTCATGCCAGACGGTACGTGGACGTATACGTTGAACAATGCCTCGACAGCGGTCCAGCAACTGGCCGCCGGCCAGACCGCGACCGAGACATTCACGGTGGCGTCGGCGGATGGCACGACGAGCGCCGTGACGGTGACGGTCCAGGGCACCAATGACGCTCCCATCATCAATGTTCCGCCCGGCACCGATACGGGTTCCCTCACGGAAGACGGTACGAAGACCGCGACCGGCCAGTTCAGCAAGACGGACATTGATGTGGCCGACACGCATACCTGGACGGTGGACGGCAACGCAAAGGGCACTTACGGTACTTTCAGCGTCGACCAGAGCGGCAAATGGACGTACACCCTGGACAACGCCGCGGCGCAATCGCTGACCGCCACGGACCATGTCCAGGAAACCTACACGGTCAAAATCGACGACGGTCATGGCGGCACCGCGACCAAGTCGGTGACCCTTACCATCAACGGTACGGACGATGCCGCCATCATCACCCCGCATGCCATAGGCAGCGATGCGGGTACGGTCAAGGAAGACACGACCCTGACCACCAGCGGCAAGCTGGACATCGTCGATCCCGATGCCGGCCAGGCGACGTTTATCACCCAGAACGTGACCGCGCAGTACGGTACCTTCACGTTGGGCAGCGACGGTACCTGGACGTACACGTTGAACAACAATGCTCCGGCGGTACAAGCCTTGGCAGTCAACCAGACCATGACGGAAACGTTTACGGTTTCCGCCGCTGACGGGACGACCACGAAGGTCAACGTGACGATCCAGGGCACGAACGACGCGCCGGTCATCACGCTGCCCTATGGCGGCGCCGACACCGGGGGCGTCACGGAAGACGGTACCAAAGTGGCTTCCGGCCAGCTGGCGCGCGCCGACGTCGACAGTGGCGACACGGCGACCTGGAGTATCCAGGGGGCAAGCAGGGGCACGTATGGGACGATCTCGGTGGACAACACCGGCAAGTGGACTTACACCCTGGACAACACGGCCGCCCAGTCCTTGAAGGCGGGCGATAAGGTCAACGAGGTCTATACCGTCAAGGTCGATGACGGTCATGGTGGGACTGACGTCCATACCGTCACCATCTCCATCAACGGCACCAACGACGTGCCCGTCATCGTCGGTCGCGGCGGCGACGGGGTGGGGGACCGCGGCACGGTCATTGAGGACGCATCCCTGACCGCGACCGGCAAGCTCGATACCACCGACCCGGACGCCGGCGAAGGCTATGTCCGGCCCCAGACCGTCCAGGACGCTTACGGCACCTTCAGCATCGACGCCAATGGCAATTGGACCTATACGCTGGACAACAACAATCCGGCGGTACAGGCCTTGTCCGGTGGGCAATCCCTGGGTACTCGTACCTTCACGGTGACGTCGCTGGACGGGACGGCGACGCATACGGTCAGCGTCAACATCAGCGGGACCAATGACGCGCCTACCTCGGCGGCCAATTCCACCCATGTGGAAGCGGGCACCACCCACGTCTTTACCACCAGCGAGTTCGCGTTCTCCGACAGCAATGGAGAAAGCAACAGCCTGCAAAGCGTCATTATTTCCCGCTTGCCGGATAACGGCAGCTTGACACTGAATGGCGCCGCCGTGACCGCCGGTCAGGCCGTATCGGCCAGCGACATCGCTGCCGGTAAGCTGGTCTACACGCCCGGCGCCACAGGCGCGGACGCGTCCTTCGGCTTCCAGGTGCGCGATACGGGCGGTACGGCCAACGGCGGCAAGGACACCTCCGGGGAATACAGCTTCAATGTCGTCACCGACAACCTGATACGCGGTACGAATGACGGCAGCAACGTCGGCACCCTATCCGGCGGATCCGGCGACGATATCGTCATCGGCGATGCCGGCGGCTCCAAAACCACGGTGGTCCCAGGCAAGAGCTACAACATCGCCTTGATCGTCGACCACTCCGGCAGCATGGCATGGGGCCTGGACGGCGGCAGCAATCCCGGATACGGGCAGGACCGTATGTCGCTGGTGAAGGCGGCGCTGCTCAACCTGCTCGATACGCTGGACAGCCATTCCGGCGGAGTGGTCAACGTAGCGCTGATCGGCTTCGGCACGTCGGCCGATAGCACGATTCAGATCCAGAACCTGACGACCAGCAACGTCCAGACGCTGATCAACGCGATCAACAATATGTCGGCCACCGGCGGCACCAACTATGAAGCCGCGTTCAATTCCACCGTAAGCTGGTTCAATGCCCAGACCGCCGCCGGCAAGACGGGCAGCAGCTACGAGAACATGACGTACTTCCTGACGGACGGAGACCCGACCTATTATCTGAACAACAATGGCACCCGGGGCGGCGACGGATCGACGACCGACGCGACGACGCTGCAGGAATCCATCAATGCCTTCCAGGCCCTGAGCAAGGTCACCAGCGTCAACGCCATCGGCGTGGGCGACGGCGTCAGCAGCCAGTACCTGCAGTTCTTCGACAACACCGCCAGCGGCAACGTGAGCAACGTGACGGTGGGCGTGGGATCTCATTCCGACACTACGCTGGCCAGCTTCGGGAGCCTCTTCGGCAGCGGCATAAACAACCCGCTGAATTGGACGACGACGGCGGGCGGAGTCGGTAGCAGCGCCGTCCGCAACCTCAATGGCTATATGCAGATCACCGACGTCACCGGCAGCGGCGATACGAAAGTGGTCAGCCCCAACATCACCATCGGCTCGTCCAAGATGGCATTGGCCTTCGATGTATCGACGACCAACTTCAATACCGGTGATAGCTTCAAATGGGCCATTGAGAAGCTCAATACCGGCACCGGCCAGTGGGAGACCGTGCAATCCGGTTCTTCTACGTCGCCGATCTCGAGCGCCGTGGAAATCGAATCGAACATCCTGGCGGCCGGCACCTATCATCTGGTGTATTCGGTCGGCGACAACACCGGCGGGCTTGGGTCGGCAACCGTCAATATCGACAACATCGAGACGCATTCCTACGGTTCGACGATTAGCGGCGCCGCTGGCACGGTGGATATAGCGCACCAGGCTTCCGATCTGGATACCGTGCTGCAAGGCGGCAGCGTCTCGACCACGCCAGCGACGGTAGGCAGCGACAACATCGACGGCGGCGCCGGAAACGATGTGATCTTCGCGGACACCATCAATACCGACGGCTTGTCATGGGCCGGTCATCCGGCGGGTTCCCATGATGGGCAGGGCATGCAAGGCCTGGTGGATTACCTGACCTCGACCAACGGCCACGCCGCCACGACCACCGAGCTTTATGACTACATCAAGGCGCATAGCGATGACTTCAACGTTGCCGGCGATACCCGCGGCGGGAACGATACGGTACATGGCGGAGCCGGCGACGACCTGATCTACGGGCAGGGCGGCAATGACACGTTGATCGGCGGACAGGGCAGCGACACCTTGTACGGCGGTACGGGCAGCGACACGTTCAAATGGGAGCTGAACGACCAAGGCACGACCTCGAAGCCGGCGGTCGATACCATCAAGGACTTCTCCAGCGATACGCCGGCCAATGGCGGCGACGTGCTGAACCTGAATGAGATGCTGCACAATCCGGCCGACGCCGATCTGTCGAAGTACCTGAACTTCAGCAAGGATGGCAACAATACCGTGGTGAAGGTCAGTACCGCGGGCGACGTGGCGCACGGTTTCGACCAGAAGATCATCCTGGAGAACGTCGACCTGACCGGCGGCAAGACCGACCAGGCAGCCATCATCAACGATCTATTGCAGAAGGGGAAACTGCAAGGACACGAGTAGGCAAGTGCCGGTATGGGCCGCGGCTTCAGCCGCGTGCCCAATCCGCGATGAACTGCAGGAAGGCGCGGGTCTTTGCTGGAACGTGATGCCTGGACGGGTGAAACACGTAAAGCGGATAGCGCTCGTCCACCCAATCGGGAAACAGGTTGATCAAGCGGCCGTCCGCAAGCAGTCGGGAGGCGCCCAGGTGCAGCATCTGCGCTATCCCGGAACCCGCCAGGCAGGCATGGAGCAAAGCGCCGGGATCGTTGACCGTCAAGCGCCCGTTTGTCGGAACGACGAGGCGTTTGCGGCCGCGATGAAACTCCCACGGAAAGGGTTTACCGGTCTGCGGATCGCGGAATTCCAGGCATCGGCGCGCATGATCCGCCAGGTCTTGCGGGCGGGCGGGCCGGCCCCAGCGTTCGATATAGGCGGGCGCGGCGACGGTGACCACGGCGGTATCCAGCACTTTGCGCGCGACGAGCGTGGAGTCGCGGGGATTGCCGAATCGCAGCGCCAGATCGAAACCTTCCGTGACGAGGTCGCCCAGGCTATCCCGGGCAATGAGTTCGACCTCCAGTTCCGGATAGGCATCCATGAATCGATCCAGATGCGTTCCCAGGATGGCCCGATAGCACACGGCATCCAGATTGACCCGCAGCCTGCCCCGCACGGCGGAGGCGCTGCCCGACGCCATGATGGCCGCTTCTTCCAGTCCAGCCAGATGAGGAATGACCTGTTCATGAAACCGGCGTCCTTCCTCCGTCAGCGATACCGAACGGGTGGTTCGATTGAACAGCCGGATGCCGAGCCGCTTCTCCAGCCTGGCGATAGCGCGGCTCACGCCGGGAGGCGACATGCCTATCATGTCAGCCGCGGCGGCGAAGGAGCCGCTGTCGACGATGGCCGCGAATACGCTGATGCCGCTGGTGAAATTCTCCAGTCTGGTTTTCATGGATGCGTGGTCGGAGATGCGTCTCGCCTGTTCCGGACTGCCGGTTGAACATGTGGCGGCGACGGTCGTCGCGGCACACCGGGCGATCATGCCCTATTAGTGCGGTCCTGTCACTTATCAAGTTCCATTAAGGTCATTTTGTTACTGGCCCCATCGATCCAGAATTGTCTCCGCGGGTTTATTCAATCCCATCACTCAAGGAGAGATTCATGTACGCGATCACAGGTATCACGGGCCAAGTGGGTGGCGCGTTGGCGCGCGAACTATTGGCCTCGGGCCAGCCGGTAAGGGCGGTCGTGCGCGACGCCGGGCGCGCCGCATCCTGGGCGGCGCAGGGATGTGAGATCGCCGTCGCGCGGATTGAGGACGCGGCGGCGTTAACCGAGGCGTTCACCGGCGCCGAAGCGGTGTTTGTCCTGCTGCCGCCGCAATTCGATCCGGAACCTGGATTCCGGGGCGCGAAAGCAATCATCGAGGCCGTATGCGAGGCACTGCGACAAGCCAGACCGGCGAAAGTGGTGTGCCTTTCCACCATCGGCGCGCATGCGTCGCACACCAATCTGCTGACGCAGCTGGGGTTGATGGAGCAGGCGCTGCGCACGTTGCCCATGCCCGTGACGTTCCTGCGCCCCGGCTGGTTCATGGAGAACGCCGCCTGGGACGTCGCGTCGGCGCGCGATCAGGGCGTGATCGCCAGCTTTCTGCAGCCGCTGGACCGGCCCGTGCCCATGGTAGCCACCGCCGACGTGGGGCGTGTCGCCGCGGCCTTGCTGCAGGATACGTGGGCGGGCGCGCGTGTGGTCGAGCTGGAAGGTCCGCGTCGCGTCAGCCCCAACGACATCGCCGCGGCATTCGGCAAGGTGTTGGGCAGGCCCGTCCGGGCCGAGGTCGTGGACCGCAAGGAATGGGAAGCGCTGTTCCGCTCACAGGGCATGCGGAACCCCGAGCCCCGCATACGCATGCTCGACGGTTTCAACGAGGGCTGGATCTGCTTCGAAGGCCAGAACGATGCGGTCCTGCGTGGCCGTGTCGAGTTGGACGCGGTGCTGGCCGCGCTGGTGGCAAAAGCCGATTAGGACCCGGGGTTGGACCGCGCGAAGGCTCGGATGAGGTGACGGCGCGCGCCGGCGCAGCGGCCCCGTATTCAGCGGCTTGCAAAGCAGCGGTCAGAGGGGGGGCGGGCGCGGGCCGGGCTCGCCGCGAAGCCCCGCGGCACAAATGAAAACAGCGCCTTTCGGCGCTGTTCCTGGCATCCGCGGATGCCTTCGAATCCGGGTGGTGGAGCGGAGGAGGATCGAACTCCCGACCTTCGCATTGCGAACGCGACGCTCTCCCAGCTGAGCTACCGCCCCACATCAAGCAAGTCCGCAACTATACCAGAAAAGTTTTGGATTGCGCGCGCTCGCGGCCAGGGCTCGCGGCGACTGGGCAACTCGGATGCCCGGTGACGGGGCGTAGCCCTCTCGTTGTCGACAAATTGGACTAGGCGGGTCTACACGGGACGGCCAGCCGTTTTGATCTTTGTCTGTCTGGACGTTGAATTTGTATGTTTCAATAAATGTTGTTACATCACAACGGTGTCGTGCGCGGCCAACACCGTTACGTGTTACTGCGGCCCTTTTGGCCGTCGTTACATTCGCCGAGTTGCGTGACTCCGCGAACATAGCGGTGATTTGCAGGATGTTGACTGAAGAAGGCGCGGATATGAGCTGAAGAGCAGGGGCTTTCTCAAAAGCCATTACAACTGTGTCTGCCACCTAAGGCGTTTCCTACCCATAATATTTACATTCGGTTGATAGGCAATGAAATAAACCGCGTTTTTTCGGAGTTGATCAGGCGTTGAACGACACTGACAATGCCGGCCGCAGTTTCTTCATAGCTGTTTCGTCGACCGTTCCTCTTATAAAAATACCTGTATGCGGAGCGGCACGTGCTGAGCGCGAAGTATTACAGCCGGGAAATCAGCTGTTACTCAACCACGAACACGCATTACGGGAATGCCATGCAATCGTTTCGTTTGAAGCATCTAGTTGCCGCCCTGGCAACTTTTGCCACCGCCGCCGCTGTCGCCCAGCCCACTCAACCCGCTCAGTCGAATGGCCAACTTGCCAAGCCCCCGGTGGCGCCCGCCGCCGGCGCGCCGGTGTCGCAGGCGACGGATGTGAAGGGCTCTGCCACGCTGTATCAGGTGGTCGAACAGACGCTGCTGACCAATCCGGAAATCCAGGCCCGCTATAACGATTTCCGTTCCTCCCTGGAAGGGCAGAACGTCGCCAAGGGCGGATGGCTGCCGCAGGTCAATGCGCAGGGCTGGGTCGGCCACGAGTGGCAGAGCAACCTGCCGGGTGAAGGCTCCGCCAGCTGGAACCGTCCGGGGTATACCCTGGAACTGCGCCAGCTGCTGTTTGATGGCTTCAAGACGAACAACGACGTGAAGCAGGCCGGCTTCGAGAAGCTGTCGCGCTACTACGATCTGCTGGCCACCAGCGACGAGATGGCATTCAACGCGACCCAGGCTTTCCTGGACGTCGAGCGCTATCGCGCCCTGGAATCGCTGGCGCGCCAGAACTACAGCCTGCATGAGGAAACGCAGAAACAGATCCGTGAACGCGCCGATTCCGGCGTGGGTCGCCGCGTCGATCTGGAACAGGCGGGCGGTCGTCTGGCCTTGGCGCAGACCAACCTAATGACGGAAAGCGCCAACCTGAACGATGTCACGCAGCGTTTCCGCCGCGTGACGGGATTGGACGTGCCGACCACGCTGGCGCCGCCACCCCGCCTGGAAGACAAACTGCCCAAGGATCCGAAGAACTTCAACGACTCGCTGCGCAGCAACCCGTCGTTCCTGTCCAAGCAGGCGCTGCTGCAGGCCGCGGATGCCGGCGTGCAATCGTCCAAGGGCGCGTTCTCGCCCAAGTTCGAATTCGTGGCGTCGACCGGCACCGATACGTCGCAGCCGGGCCCCGACTATAAGAACACCCGCAGCACCAACGTGCAGCTGGTCATGTCGTACAACCTGTATCGCGGTGGCGCGGATTCGGCGCGCGTGCGCCAGACGTCCTCGCAGAGCTACGCCGCCCGCGACGTGCGCAACTACACCTGCCGCAATATCCAGCAGGACCTGGCGATCGCCTGGAACAACATCGTGCACCTGCGCCAGGCCCTGCCTTTCCTGCGCGACCACGAAGTGGCCACCACCAAGGTTCGCGATGCGTACCGCCAGCAGTTCCAGATCGGCCAGCGCACGCTGCTGGACTTGCTGGACACCGAAAACGAATTGTTCGAATCGCGCCGCGCGCTGACCAACGCCGTGTATGACCTGCAGGTGGCCCAGTACCGCTGGCTGACGCTGTCGCACAAGCTGCTGCCTACGCTGGGCCTGCGTCCCGCCAACGACGAGACGCCGGACGAGAAGTCCAAGCTGGAAGTCAGCGACGACGTCATCAAGCTGTGCAATTCGACGGTGCCGGACGCGACGCGTCTGGAGCCGGTCAAGGTTATTTATAACAACGGCACCACGCCGCCGGACTTTGTCCCGTCGGGCAAGTCCACTCAACCCAGCCCGGCACGCCCGGGTTCCACCCCGAAGTGGTGATTTGCCATGGCGACTAAAGGCGACGATCAGCGAGACGACGGATTTTCCAAGCTTGACCTGGACTTCGTCCGCGTACTTGAGGACTTGATCGACGCCTTGATCGCCAACGGCACGCTGCGGCTGACGGATTTGCCGCCGCACGCGCAGCGCAAGCTCAACGAGCGCAAGCAGCACCGGGCCAGGTTATCCGAACATCTGGATTTGTTGGACGATGAAGACGGACAAGTTATTTGACCGCTCGGTGGACTCGTGGCGCGTTGACCCGCGCTCGACCCATGATGATCCCCTGCTGGAGTGCCTGGTCGAGCTGACGCGGGTGCATGGCGTGCCGGCGACGGCGCAGGCGCTGTCGGCCGGCTTGCCGCTGGTCGACCAGCGGCTGACGCCGGCCCTGCTGCCGCGCGCCGCCGCGCGGGCGCGCCTGTCGGCGCGGCTGGTGCGGCGTGCGGTGGCCGAGATCCCCACCGATATCCTGCCGGCCATCCTGCTGCTGCACGGCGAGCGGGCCTGCCTGCTGCTGGAAGCGCGCGAGGGCAAGTACCTGATCAGCCACCCGGAGCTGGGCGCCGGATCGGTGGAAATCAGCGCGGAAGAGCTCGCGCAGGATTACACCGGCATGTGCTGTTTCGTGCGGCCGCAGTTCCGCTTCGACGCACGTTCGCCGGAGGTCGGCAAGGTGCGCGGACGCCATTGGTTCTGGTCGGCGATATTCGAGAACCGGCGGCTGTATCGCGACGCCATCGTCGCCGCGATACTGATCAACGTATTCGCCATGGCGATGCCCTTGTTCACGATGAACGTGTACGACCGGGTGGTGCCCAACAATGCCCTTGAGACATTGTGGGTGCTGGTCGTCGGCATCGCCATCGTGGTCATTTTCAATACCATCCTGACCACGGCGCGCGCCCACGTCATCGATAGCGCCAGCAAACGCGTCGACATCAAGCTTTCCGCGCTGATCATGGAGCGGGTGCTGGACCTGCGCATGGAAGGGCGGCCGGTTTCGGTGGGCTCGTTCGCCGCCAACCTGCGGTCCTTCGAAGCCATCCGCGATTTCATCGCGTCGGCAAGCATCACCACGCTGGTCGATTTGCCTTTCGTCATCATGTTCCTGCTGGTGCTGGCCTGGATCTCACCCTGGATGGTGATACCCCCGGTCATCGCCATCGTGCTGGTAATTCTGGTGTCCCTGGCGGCGCAGTTCCGCATGGAAACGATGACCATGGCGTCGTACCAGGCCTCGTCGCAACGCAATGCCACCCTGGTGGAAGCGCTGACCGGCTTCGAGACCGTCAAGACCCTGAACGCGCAAGGCACCATGCAGCGCAATTGGGAGCGTTCGACCGAATACATCGCGAATATCAGCAGCAAGCTCAAGCTGATGTCCAGTACGACGGTGGGTTTCGTCGGTGCGATGTCGCAGCTGGTGTCGGTGGCGGTGGTGACCATCGGTGTTTACCTGGCGCACGATTCGGCCGTCTCGATGGGCGGCATCATTGCCGCGTCGATGATCTCCGGCCGTTGCCTGATGCCGCTGGGGCAGGTCGCGGGATTGCTGATGCAGTACCAGAACGCCCGTACGTCGCTGGGTTCGATCGACAACTACATGCAGCTGCCGGTCGAACGGCCCGAGACCGCCGAGTTCCTGCATCGACCGGTGTTCCATGGCTCGGTGGAATTCCGCGACGTCACCTTCTCCTATCCCGGCGCGGCGCAGCCCGTGCTGCAGAACGTCTCGTTCAAGCTGAATCCGGGCGAGAAGATCGGCATCATCGGCCGCATCGGCTCGGGCAAGACGACGCTGGAAAAACTGATCCTGGGCCTGTACCAGCCGACCGAGGGTACCGTGCTGCTGGACGGCGTGGACGTACGGCAGATCGATCCGGCCGACCTGCGCCGCGCCATAGGCTATGTGCCGCAGGATCCGGTGCTGTTCTACGGCAGCCTGAAGCACAACATCGCCATGGGCGCGCCGTACGCCGATGACGCCAGCATCCTGGCGGCGGCGGAGGTGGCCGGTGTCAGCGACTTCGCCAACGTGCATCCCGACGGCTTCGACATGCTGATCGGCGAACGCGGCGAATCGCTGTCGGGCGGCCAGCGGCAATCGGTGGCGATATCGCGCGCGCTGATCAATGATCCCCCGGTGCTGCTGCTGGATGAGCCCAGCAGCAATATGGATCACCAGAGCGAGACCCGCCTGCGCAAGCAGCTGGCCGCGGCCAGCGCCAACAAGACGATGTTCCTGATCACCCACCGTACGGCGCTGCTGGAGCTGGTCAGCCGCCTGATCGTGATCGATGGCGGCCGGGTCGTTGCCGATGGTCCGAAAGAGCAGGTGGTGGAAGCGCTGCGGACTGGCCGGGTGGGACGGGGAGCCTGAGCATGAACACGCATGTCGCCAACTCGAACGGCTCCTTCCTGGGCGCGATCGTGCGCCTGCCGCGCACGCTCTTCGTGAAGCTCTTCGACGCCCTGCTGGACGGCGAAGAGCGCGGCAAGCCCAAGGTCACCACGGGCTACGCCGGCAATGCGGAATGGGCCATCTATCATTCCGACGCGCGCGGCGCCCGGGTGCTGTTGTGGACCTCGCTGGTCGTCATCACCGTCCTGTTGATCTGGGCTGGCACCAGCCCCATCGATGAAGTAGTGCGCGGCGAAGGCAAGGTGGTGCCTTCGCGGCAGGTACAGGTCGTGCAAAGCCTGGACGGCGGCGTCGTCAAGGAAATCCTGGTCCGGCCGGGCCAGACCGTTGAGCCGGGCCAGATCCTGCTGAAGATCGATCCGACGCGCTTCAATTCGTCCCTGGGCGAGAACCAGGCGGAATACCTGTCGCTGGAGGCGAAGGCCGCGCGCCTGCACGCCTTGGCCACGGGCGAGCCTTTCCAGGTGCCGGACGAGGTACTGCAGCAACTGCCCGCGGCGGCCGAGGCCGAACGCAATGCCTGGATCCAGCGCACCAACGAATTGAACGCGACGGTCAGCGTGGCCAAGGAGCAGGTCAAGCAGCGGCAGGAAGAATTGCGTGAAACGCAAGCCAAGCGCGATCAGGCGGCGACCACGTGCTCATTGACGTCCAGGGAGCTTTCCGTGACGCGTCCGCTGCTGAACAGCGGCGCGGTATCCGAAGTCGACCTGCTGCGCCTGCAGCGCGACGTCGCCAAGAGCTGCGGCGACCAGAAAGCGGCGGACGCGCAGATCGATCGTATCCAGGCGTCTATCCAGGAAGCCCTGAGCAAGACCAAGGAAGCCGAACTGAACATCCGCAACCAGGCGCGCAGCGAGCTGTCCGATACCACCACCAAGCTGCGCACCCTGCGTGAAGGCAAGCTGGCGCTGGCCGACAAGGTCAAGCTGGCGGAGATCCGTTCGCCCGTGCGCGGGACGGTCAAGACGCTGTTGGCCAATACGGTGGGCGGCGTGGTGCAGCCGGGCAAGGACATCATCGAGATCGTGCCGACCGACGATACGCTGCTGCTGGAAGTGCGCATCCAGCCGCGCGACATCGGTTTCCTGCACGCGCAGCAGAAGGCCGAGGTGAAGTTCACGGCGTATGACTATTCCATCTACGGCGGCCTGGAAGGCGTCGTGGAGCAGATCAACGCCGATACGACCACCGACGAACGCGGCAATTCGTTCTATATCGTGCGCGTGCGCACCGATCGTGCCTCGGTCGGCGACCAGCATCTGGCCATCATCCCGGGCATGATCGCCGAGGTGCACATTCTTACCGGCAAGCGGACGGTGCTGCAGTATCTGCTGAAACCCATCCTGCGCGCCAAGGAAAACGCGTTTACGGAACGGTAGGCAACGATAGGCCGCCTGGCTCGACAAGTCCCCATAGTCCCACCGTTCTTCTGGATTCGCATTCGCACACCTGCCGCGACGCGTCACGTCGCGCCGCGGCAGGCCACTAGAGAGGTATCGATGCACGTGGCACCGGTTCTGTTCGTCACCCATGACGATCTGCTGTGGAAACACTGGTCGGGCCTGGATGCGCGCCGCTGGCTGCCGGCGCGCGGCCGGGCGCTGCCCGACCTGGCGCGCTGGCGCGAGCAGGGCCGATCGCTGGTCGTGGTGGATGCGGACCTGCCCAAGCTGCCGGCCTGGACTTCCGAGCAATGGACCGGCGCCGTCAGCGGCTTGCGGGTGGTGGTCGCCAGCGCGCGGCCGCACGACGAGCAGGGGACCAAGGTGCTGGCCTCCGGCGCCGTCGGCTACTGCCATGCCTATGCGCCGCCGGCGCTGCTGAATCAGGTGCTGGAAGTCGTCGACGCCGGCGAAATCTGGATGGGCCGTTCCCTGGTGACCCGCCTGCTGCGACTGGTGGAAAGCCGGGCGGGCGGCAAGGAAGAATGGCATGCCAATGCGCTGACCGAGCGCGAGGATGTCGTGGCGCGGCGCGCCGCGGTGGGCGAAGCCAATGGCGAGATCGCGGCGGCGCTGGGTATTACCGAGCGCACCGTCAAGGCGCACCTGTCGTCCGTTTTCGAAAAGCTGGGCGTCAGCGACCGCCTGCAACTGGCGCTGAAGGTACACGGCATCAGCCGTTGACGGCTGATGACCGGGTATCCGCCTTGGATGGCGGGTGAGCCGCGGCCGGCCATGGCGGCCGCCCGGTTCTCGGCATCGCCCGTTGAGCGTCGGGATACTCATCCAATCCGCAAACCTGTCCTCCAGGACAATATCGGCCAATCGGCCCGGTCTATAGGATTACGCCATCCTAAACCGGAGCTAAACAAATGGCCTTCTCCACCCCCGCCGTAGTTACGCAAGTCGTCGGACGTGCCTGGATCCGCAACAGCGATGGCTCGCTGACCGAGCTGCACGCCGGCAGCCGGATCCCCCCCGATACCGAAATCGTGACCGCCTCGGGTGCGACCGTGGCCCTGCAGACCGAAGGCGGCATGCCGCTGACGATCGGCGAAAACCGCGACGTGGCCTTCAACGCCGATATGGCGGGGCAGCCGGTGGACCGCTCCGAAGCCGCCGTGGCCGCGCCCACCGGCACCGATTCCGACCGCCTGCTGGCCGCGCTGCAGAATGGCCAGGACCCGTTCGACAACCTGGATCCCACGGCCGCCCTGGTGGCCGGCGGCGGCGATGCCGGCGGCAGCAGCTTCGTGCGCCTGGCCCGCGTCGTCGAAGCCACCACGCCGCTGGATCTGGCCTATCCCGGCGCCGGTACCCCCGCGATCAACCTGCTGACCCCCGCCGGCCTGGCGACGAACAACAACGCCCCGGCCAATGATCCCCCGGCCGCCGGCAACGACGCCAACACGACGACGGAGAAGTCGTTCGTGGCTGGCAACATCCTGACCAACGACACCGATCCCAACGGCGACGCGGTGTTCATCCAGTCCGTGGGTGGTAGGCCCATGGCGACGGGTGGCGTGCAGGTGGCCGGCTCGACCGGCGGCACGTTCACGGTGTTCCCGGATGGCAGCTACGTCTTCAATCCGGGCGATTCGTATCACAACCTGGGCGTCGGCCAGACCGCGACCAGCACGCTGACCTATACGATTTCCGATCCCTTCGGCAATACGTCCACCGCGACCGTCACCGTGACGGTGAACGGCCTGAACGACGCGCCGACCGCCACCGCGATCGACAACGTCAACGGCGTCGATGCCCAGCAGAACATCAATGTCGATGTGTCCAGCCACTTCACGGATATCGACAACGGCGACAAGCTGACCTACTCGGCCAACGGCCTGCCTCCCGGCCTGACGATCAACCCGGACACCGGCGTGATCACCGGCACCATCGACCATTCCGCTTCGCAAGGCGGCAACAATGGCGTGTATCAGGTCACGATCACCGCGACCGACGCCAGCGGCGCCACGGTCACCGAGACTTTCAACTGGAACGTTTCCAACCCGGGCCCGCTGGCCGTCAATGACGCCGCCACGACGACGGAAGACGCTGGCGTATCCGGCAACGTCCTGACTGGCAATGCGCAGGGTGCCGGCCGCGACATCGATCCAGACGGCGACACGCTGACGGTGGTGCGCGCCGGCGACAGGGATATGACGGCGGAAGGCGTCGTCGTGGCGGGTTCCGCCGGCGGCACGTTCACAATTCGCGCGGACGGCTCGTATTCGTTCAACCCGGGCGAGGATTTCCAGAGCCTGGCGGCGGGCGAGACCAAGACCACCACCATCAACTACACGATTTCCGACGGCGAAGGCGGTACGTCGATCGCGACGCTGACCCTGACGGTGACCGGCACCAACGACGTGCCCGTCATCACCCCGGGCGGCGAACCCGGCCCGGATTCCAACCGAGTCCAGGAAGACGTCATCCTGACGACAGAAGGCAAGCTGGACATCGTCGACGCGGATCACGACCAGTCCTTCTTCCAGGCGCAGACCGGCACGGCCGGCCAGCACGGCACCTTCTCGATCGACGCGGAAGGTCACTGGACCTACAACCTGACGAACGACGACCCGCAAGTGCAGCAACTGGCGGTGGGCGAGCATTTGACCGAGACGTTCATCGTCAAGGCGGCGGACGGTACCGAAACGACGGTGACCATCACCATCGACGGCACGAACGACATCCCGACCATCAGTGGCGCGAGCACCGCGGCTGCCACCGAGGACGTCGAGCAGACCGTATCCGGCCAACTGGCCGTGGCCGATATCGACACCAGCGACACGCACAGCTGGTCGGTGTCCGGCGAACCGAAGGGCCAGTACGGCACCATCAGCGTCGACCAGACCGGCAAGTGGACCTATACCGTCGACCAGGCAGCGACGCAGGCGCTGGCGGCGGGCCAGCAAGTGCAGGAAACTTTCCACATCCTGGTCGATGACGGCAACGGCGGCACGGCGATCCAGGACGTCACTGTCACGATTACCGGCACCAACGATGTGCCGGAGCTGAGCAGCGGCGCGGGCGCGGTGACCGAGGACCAGAGCGTCAACAACGACGGCAACCTGGTGACCGGCGGCCAGCTGACGATCACCGACCCGGACGCGGGTGAAAGCAGCTTCAAGCCGGGCGCACATTTCGACAGCAGCACGGGCAACGGTAATGCCCCGCTGGGCACGCTGACCTTCAACGCCGATGGTTCGTACACCTACTCGGTGGCCAACGACAACGCGGCGGTGCAGGCGCTGCGCAGCGGCGAGAGCATCGTCGAGACCTATACGGTGACCAGCGCGGACGGCTCGGCCACCAGCACGATCACCATCACCATCAACGGCACCGACGACGTGCCGGTGATCACGCCGCACTCGCCGGATAGCGACAAGGGCGAAGTCCAGGAAGATGCGACGCTGAGCACCAGCGGCAAGCTGGACATCGTCGATGCCGATCACGATCAGTCGTTCTTCCAGGCGCAGACCAACACGGTGACGGCGCACGGTACGTTCAACATCGACGCGAACGGCAACTGGACCTACAACCTGAACAACAGCGATCCGGCCGTGCAGGAACTGGGCGCTGGCCAGAGCCTGACGGAGAAGATCACCGTCCTGACGGCCGACGGCACGCCGACGGAAGTGACCATCACCATCGACGGCACGAATGACGTTCCCGTACTGAGCAGCGGCGCGGGCGTGATGACCGAAGACCAGAACGTCGACAACGCCGGCAACCTGGTGGCTTCGGGACAACTGACCGTCACCGATGTGGACGCCGGCCAGAGCAGCTTCAAGCCGGGCGCGCACTTCGACGGCAGCACCGGCAACGGCAACGCGCCGCTGGGCACGCTGACGTTCAACGCGGACGGTTCGTACCACTATTCCGTGGCCAACGACAACGCGGCGGTGCAGGCCTTGCGCAGCGGCGAGAGCATTGTCGAGACCTATACGGTGACCAGCCTGGACGGCTCGGCCACCAGCACGATCACCATCACCATCAACGGCACCGACGACGTGCCGGTGATCACGCCGCATTCGCCGGACAGCGACAAGGGCGAGGTGAAGGAGGACGCGACGCTGAGCACCGGCGGCAAGCTGGACATCATCGATGCCGACCACGATCAGTCGTTCTTCCAGGCGCAGACCAACACGGTGACGGCGCACGGTACGTTCAACATCGATACGAACGGCAACTGGACCTACAACCTGAACAACAGCGACCCGGCGGTGCAGGAGCTGGGCAAGGGCGAGAGCCTGACCGAGAAGATCACTGTCCTGGCGGCCGACGGCACGCCGACGGAAGTGACCATCACGATCGACGGCACGAACGACACGCCGGAGATCAGCGGCGTGGCGACCGGCGCGATCAAGGAAGACGCGGCGCCGTCGGTGTCGGGACAACTGGCGGTTTCCGACGTAGACGTGCACGACGGTCACACGTGGTCCGTGACGGGCGACCCGAAGGGCAACTATGGGACGCTGACGGTCGATCAGACCGGCAAGTGGACGTACACGGTGGACAATGCCGCGGTCCAGGCGCTCGGCGAAGGCCAGACCAAGACCGAAACCTTCACCGTGCAGGTGGACGACGGCAATGGCGGCACGGACACGCAGACAGTGACGGTGGTCGTCACCGGCACGAACGATGTGCCGGTGGTCACGGGTTCCGATACGGGAACGGTGGTTGAGGATTGGAAGTTCGTGGCTACCGGTGATCTCGACGTCAAGGACGCCGATGCGGGGCAGTCGCAGTTCCAGCCCCAGCTCGTTACGGGCGCGCATGGCATTTTCGGGATTTTGCCGGATGGTCATTGGGGCTATACGCTCAACAATTTCGATCCGCAGGTGCAAGCGCTGGGCAAGGGCGAAACGCTAACGGAGACCTTCACTGTCAAGACCGCCGACGGCACGCCGGAGACGGTGACGATCACCATCGTCGGTACCAACGACAGTCCGGTGATCAGCGGCGTGAGCAGCGGCGCCCTGACGGAGGACGCGGCCACGACGGTCACCGGGCAGTTGAACGTCAGCGACGTGGATGTCCACGACACCCATAGCTGGGCGGTGGTAGGCGGCGATACGCGCCAATACGGCTCTCTCGCAGTCGACCAGACCGGCAAGTGGACCTTCACCGCGAACGACAACGTGCAGGGCCTGTCCCAGGGCGAGACCGTGCAACAGCAGTTCACGGTCCAGGTCAGCGACGGTAAGGGCGGCTTCGACTACCAGACGGTGACGATCACCCTTACCGGCACGAACGATGTGCCGGTGCTGAGCGCCGGCACGGGTGCGGTGACGGAAGATCAGAACGTTGGCAACGACGGCAATCTGATGACCAGCGGCCAGCTGACGATCACGGATCCTGACGCGGGCGAAAGCAGCTTCAAGGCGGGCGCGCATTTCGACGGCAGCACGGGCAACGGCAATGCGCCGCTGGGCACGCTGACGTTCAAGGCGGATGGTTCGTATACCTACACGGTCGCCAACGACAATCCGGTGGTGCAGGGCCTGAAGACCGGCGAAAGCATCGTCGAAACCTACACGGTCACCAGCCTGGATGGTTCGAAGACGAGCACCATCACGATCACCATCAACGGCACGGACGATGGCGCGGTCATCACTCCGCACGATCCGGGCACGCCGGGCCAGCCGGAAACGGCCAGCGACCACGGCACGGTGACGGAAGACGCCACGCCGGACACGACCAGCGGCAAGCTGGACGTGAAGGATGCGGATGCGGGCGAGGCCAAGTTCTCGACCACGCCGGATCACGCCGGCGCGCACGGCACGTTCACGATCGACGAGAACGGCAACTGGTCGTACAAGCTGAACAACGGCGATCCGGCGGTACAAGCCCTGGGCGCGGGCAAGACGCTGACCGAAACCTTCACGGTGAGCTCGGTCGACGGCAGCGCGACGCACCAGGTCGTGGTGACGATCGTCGGCACGAACGACGTGCCGGTGGTGAGCGCCGGCACGGGCGCGGTGACCGAAGACCAGAGCGCTGGCAACGACGGCAATCTGGTCACCAGCGGCCAGCTGACCATCACCGACGTGGACGCCGGCGAGAGCAGCTTCAAGCCGGGCGCGCAGTTCGACGGCAGCACGGGCAACGGCAACGCGCCGCTGGGCACGCTGACCTTCAACGCCGACGGTTCGTACAGCTACACGGTCGCCAATGACAATCCGGTGGTACAGGGCCTGAAGACCGGCGAAAGCATCGTCGAAACCTACACGGTCACCAGCCTGGATGGTTCGAAGACCAGCACCATCACGATCACCATCAACGGCACGGACGACGGCGCGGTCATCACTCCGCACGATCCGGGCACGCCGGGCCAGCCGGAAACGGCCAGCGACCACGGCACGGTGACGGAAGACGCCACGCCGGACACGACCAGCGGCAAGCTGGACGTGAAGGATGCGGATGCGGGCGAGGCCAAGTTCTCGACCACGCCGGATCACGCCGGCGCGCACGGCACGTTCACGATCGACGAGAACGGCAACTGGTCGTACAAGCTGAACAACGGCGATCCGGCGGTGCAAGCCCTGGGCGCGGGCAAGACGCTGACCGAAACCTTCACGGTGAGCTCGGTCGACGGCAGCGCGACGCACCAGGTCGTGGTGACCATCGTCGGCACGAACGACGTGCCGGTGGTGAGCGCCGGCACGGGCGCGGTGACGGAAGACCAGAGCGTTGGCAACGACGGCAACCTGGTGACCAGCGGCCAGCTGACCATCACCGACGTGGACGCCGGCGAGAGCAGCTTCAAGCCGGGCGCGCAGTTCGACGGCAGCACGGGCAACGGCAACGCGCCGCTGGGCACGCTGACCTTCAACGCCGACGGTTCGTACAGCTACACGGTCGCCAATGACAATCCGGTGGTACAGGGCCTGAAGACCGGCGAAAGCATCGTCGAAACCTACACGGTCACCAGCCTGGACGGCTCGAAGACCAGCACCATCACGATCACCATCAACGGCACGGACGACGGCGCGGTCATCACTCCGCACGATCCGGGCACGCCCGGCCAGCCGGAAACGGCCAGCGACCACGGCACGGTGACGGAAGACGCCACGCCGGACACGACCAGCGGCAAGCTGGATGTGAAGGATGCGGATGCGGGCGAGGCCAAGTTCTCGACCACGCCGGATCACGCCGGCGCGCACGGCACGTTCACGATCGACGAGAACGGCAACTGGTCGTACAAGCTGAACAACGGCGATCCGGCGGTACAAGCCCTGGGCGCGGGCAAGACGCTGACCGAAACCTTCACGGTGAGCTCGGTCGACGGCAGCGCCACGCATCAGGTCGTGGTGACCATCGTCGGCACGAACGACGTGCCGGTGGTGAGCGCCGGCACGGGCGCGGTGACGGAAGACCAGAACGTCGGCAACGACGGCAACCTGGTGACCGGCGGCCAGCTGACGATCACCGACGTGGACGCCGGTGAAAGCAGCTTCAAGCCGGGCGCGCAGTTTGACGGCAGCACGGGCAACGGCAATGCGCCGCTGGGCACGCTGACCTTCAACGCGGATGGTTCGTACACCTACACGGTGGCGAACGACAATCCGGTGGTGCAGGGCCTGAAGACCGGCCAGAGCATCGTGGAAACCTACACGGTCACCAGCCTGGACGGCACGAAGACCAGCACCGTCACGATCACCATCAATGGCACGGATGACGCGCCCAAGGTGGTCGGCCACATCGATGCCCAGGTCGGCAAGGACGCCGACACGGGCATCAATGTGGACACCGCCAGCCACTTCGCGGACGTGGATGCCGGCGACAAGCTGACCTACACCGCCAACGGCCTGCCGCCCGGACTGACGATCGACAAGGACACCGGCAAGATCACGGGCACTATCGACCATTCCGCGTCGCAGGGTGGGACGAACCACGACGGCATCTACCAGGTTGTCGTCACGGCCACCGACACCACCGGCAAGACCGCCACGCAGACCTTCGAATGGGATGTCACCAACCCGGCGCCGAAGGCCCTGGATGATGTTGCCACCGTGGACGGAAACGGCCAGGCGTCCGGCAACGTGATTCTGGGCGATGCCGGCGTGGGCAAGGACACGGACCCCGACGGCGATACCCTGAAGGTCGTCAGCGTCAAGGGTAACGGCAACGCGCAATCCGTCGTCGAAGGCCAGGGCACCCAGGTGACGGGCGATCATGGCGGCACGTTCACGCTGAACGCCAATGGCAGCTACACCTTCAACGCGGGCCACGATTTCGATGGCCTGGGCCAAGGCGAAACCCGCACGACGTCCATCACCTACACGGTGTCGGACGGTGAGGGTGGCACGGATACGGCCACGCTGACCATCACGGTCACGGGCACCAATGTGTTGCCTGTGGCGAACGACGATACCGGCGCGACCAAGCAGGACATCGTGCTGGCGGTCACCGACCCCGCCCACGGCGTGCTGAGCAATGACACCGACGGCAACCCCGGCGACACGCTGGTGGTCAATTCCGTCAATGGCAATGCCGGCAACGTGGGCCAGCAGATCCAGGGCAGCAATGGCGGCACCTTCACCCTGAACGCCAACGGTACCTATACCTTCAATCCCGGCCACACCTTCGACTACCTGCCCAACGGCCAGTCGACGACCACGTCCATTACCTACACCGTCTCCGACGGCCATGGCAGTTCCAACAC
>NZ_CBCSCA010000005.1:102311-153499 GCF_965137885.1 Bordetella sputigena | reverse complement strand
CACGTTCACGCANNTNNACCNCTGAACGCCAACGGTACCTATACCTTCAATCCCGGCCACACCTTCGACTACCTGCCCAACGGCCAGTCGACGACCACGTCCATTACCTACACCGTCTCCGACGGCCATGGCAGTTCCAACACCGCGACGCTGGTGGTGACTGTCACGGGCACCAACGACGTGCCGGTCATCACGGTGGGCCAGAATGGTTCGGATCACGGTACGGTGTATGAGGACGGCGCGGCCTTGAACGGCAAGCTGACCATCCAGGATGCGGACACGAACGAGAGCACGTTCCAGCCCAATACCATCCACGACCAGTACGGCACCTTCACCATCGACGCCAACGGCAACTGGACCTACACGCTGGACAACGCCAATGCCGCCGTGCAGGCCCTGTCCGGCAATGACAGCCTGGGTACCCGTACGTTCACCGTCGTGTCGGCCGATGGCACCGCCACGCACGACGTCAAGGTCACGATCGACGGTACCAACGACGCGCCGACGGCCGCCGACAACTCGGCGACCGTGAACCTGGGCGGCAGCCACACGTTCACCACGGGCGAGTTCAACTTCGCCGACTCGCACGGTGAACACGACAGCCTGCAGAACGTCATCATCACGCGCATTCCGGACAGCGGCTCGCTGACCTTCAATGGCCAGCCCGTGACCGCCGGCCAGGTGATCTCCGCGTCCGACATCGCCGCCGGCAAGCTCGTCTACACCCCGGGCGCCGACGGCAAGGACACGTCCTTCGGCTTCAAGGTGCAGGACAACGGCGGTACGGCGCACGGTGGCCAGGACACGTCGACGGAGCACAACTTCGGCCTGGCGACCAACAACCTGATCCAGGGCGACAATCACGGCACCGGCGACAACGACGGCCACGGCGGCACGACGCCGCCGCTGAACGGCGGTTCGGGCAACGACATCATCCTGGGCGATACGGGTGGCACGGTCACCACCACCACGCCGGGCCAGAACTACAACATCGCGCTGATCGTCGACCACTCGGGCAGTATGGACGACAGCATCGGCAACCAGAGCCGCATGGATCTGGTGAAGAGCTCGCTGACGCAGTTCGTCAAGCAGTTGGCCGGCCATGATGGCATCGTCAACATCACGCTGATCGGCTTCGGCAGCAGCGCGGACAAGGCGATCACTGTCCAGAACCTGGATCTGAGCGACGTGGATCAGGCGACGGACACGATCATCAAGGCGATCAACAACCTGAACGCCAGCGGTTCGACCAACTACGAGGACGCCTTCGATTCCGCCGTGAACTGGTTCAACGCCCAGGCCGCCGCGGGCAAGGGTACGGCGAACGGTTACGACAACCTGAGCTTCTTCCTGACCGACGGCGACCCCACGGTGTACAACGGCGGTGGCGGCGGTTCCTCGACCAGCGCGACCACGCTGCAGCATTCGATAGACGCGTTCCAGGCGCTGGCGGCCATGAGCACGGTGCATGGGATCGGTATCGGAAGCGGTGTCAACGAGAACTACCTGAAGTTCTTCGACAACACCGATGGCACGGGCACGGGCCAGGTCGACTTCGGCAATGGCGCGACCAACCTGAGCTCTTCGTGGAGCTGGGATCTGGACAACGATGTCAACTGGACCCGTACGCAGAACGGCGGGGGCAGCCTCACCGAAGGCAGTGGCACCACCATCCAGATCACGGACTCGTACGCGGCCAACGGCACCAATTCCAAGTCGACCGTCTACGCGACCGATACCTACAACAACATTACCGTGGGCAACGGCCATACCGGCCACTTCGAGTTCGACCTGGCGGCCTTGTCGTCGTTCAAGAGCGGCGACTCAGTGACCTGGCACCTGCAGCAGTGGCTCAACAACAACTGGGTCGACGTGCAGACCGGCACCAGCCTGGGCCACATCACGACCAACGACGTGGGTTCGGGCACGTACCGGCTGGCGTTCGAGGTCTACGACGGCACCAACAACAACAGCAGCGCGGGCATCAGCGTGGACAACATCACGCTGGTCGACCACCAGTTCGTCACGGGTCCCACCGGCGAGGTCGACATCGTCCTGCAGCCGAGCGACCTGAGCACGGCGCTGACCGGTGGCGGATCGCACTCCGATCCGCAGGCGGTGGGTGCGGATACGATCAACGGCGGTGATGGCAACGACATCATCTTCGGCGACACGATCAACACCGACGCGCTGAACTCCGCGCAGCATCCGGCCGGCACGCACAACGGGCAGGGCCTGCAAGGGTTGCTGGACTACCTGACCGATACGCTGGGCCATGCCCCGACGTCGAGCGATGTCTACAACTACGTCAGCCAGCACAGCGATACGCTGAACGTGGGCGGCGACACGCGAGGCGGCAACGACACGATCCACGGCGGTGCCGGAAACGACGTCATCTACGGCCAGGGCGGCAACGACACCCTGTACGGCGATGCCGGCAAGGACATCATCGTTGGCGGCGCGGGCAACGACACGCTGTACGGCGGCAACGGGCTGGTCCCGGACAACGAGTCGGATACGTTCAAGTGGTCGCTGCATGACGGCGGCACGACCGCCAATCCGGCTGTCGATACCATCATGGACTTCGACAACCGTGCGGCCTCGGCCGGCGGGGATGTCCTCGACCTGCACGAACTGCTGAACAACCCGGCCGACGGCGACCTGTCCAAGTACCTGCACTTCTCCAAGAGCGGTACGGATACGGTCATCAACGTCAGCACCACGGGCGGTGCCGCGCAGCAGGCCTTCGACCAGAAGATCGTGCTGCATGGCGTGGATCTGACCAACAATGGAGCGTTGCAGAACGACCAGGCCATCATCAATGACCTGATCCAGAAGGGCAAACTGCATGGCCACAGCTAAGCCCTAGGCCGGTCGCCCGGCGCGTCGTCGAACGGCGCCGCGCCGGGTAGGCCTTACAATATGTTTCATGGCTAAATCCCATCCTTCGCGCGCCGTCCTGGCCTTGGTCAGGGCGGCTTTCTTCTGCCTGTTGTTCGGGTGGGGAATCAGCGGCGCGCTGGAGCTGGATACGGCCCGGCTGGAGCAGGTCGCGGCCAGCCGCTATGGCAGCAAGGGCGCGCATGCCGTCGCCGCCTGGCTGCAACTGCTGCAGGCCGATACCGCTTTGCCGGAAGCCGACAAGCTGACCAGTATCAACAATTTCTGGAACCGCAGCCTGCTGCAGGCCGAGGACCAGACGATCTGGCACCAGGCGGATTATTGGGCGACCCCGCTCGAGTCCTTGGGCAAGGGCGCGGGCGACTGCGAAGACTTCGTCATCGGCAAGTACTTTTCCTTGATCAAGCTGGGCGTGCCGACCGGCAAATTGCGCTTCGTGTACGTCCGCGCGCGCATCGGCGGCCCCGAGAGCAGCGAACAGATCGCCCACATGGTGCTGGCCTACTATCCGACGCCCAATTCCGTCCCGCTGGTACTGGACAGCCTGATATCCGATATCCTGCCAGCCAGCCAGCGCCGCGATCTGGTACCCGTATTCAGTTTCAATGCCGACGGCGTTTACGTCGACGGCAAACATGCCGCCCCGGTCGATCGCATCGGCCGCTGGCGGGATCTGCTGCAGCGCATGGCGCGTGAAGGCATCCGGCAATAGGCGTTGAAGGAACCCCATCCATGTCCATACTCCGACAACTACTGCTCAGTATCACCCTGGCCATCGCGATCATCCTGCTCGGCACGCTGGCGCTGAGCGTGAGCGCGGCGCGCGACTACCTGGCCGGGCAACTGCAGGTGCAGAGCAGCGATGCGGCCGTTTCGCTGGCCCTGTCCCTGTCCCAGCCGGCCAACAGTTCACGCGTCACGCAGGAGCTGCTGGTTTCGGCTTTGTACGACGGCGGGCACTTCTCCCTCGTGCGGCTGACCGATCCGCAAGGCCAGGTCATCATCGAGCGCAGCGGCCAGACGCAGAGCAAGGTGCCGAACTGGTTCCAGCGACTGGTGCCGCTGTCCGCCAAATCGGCCACCCACGTGGTCACCGACGGCTGGCGCCAGATCGGCGAAGTGACGCTGACGGCCAATGACGTCTATGCCTGGGAAACGCTGTGGGAAAGCAGCCTGCAGATGATCCTGGTAATCGTCGCGGCGGGGCTGGTATGGGCCTTGTTCGCCTTCGCGCTGGTGCGCTGGATCGAAAAGCGCCTGCTGGCCGAGGTGGGCGAACACATGCTGGCCATGGGACGCGGCCAGTTCGGCGGCCCCTTGACGGCCCGCGTGCCGGAGTTGTCCGGCATCACGCAGGCCCTGAACCAGACGCGCGAACAGCTGCGCGTCACCGCCGAGGAACAGACCGCCCGCATCGAGTCCCTGGAGATCGAGGTCAACCAGGACCCGGTCACCGGCCTGGCGAATCGCAAGTACTTCATCAACGAGTTCCTGCGGGCGCTGGACATGGACGCGGGCAAGCCGAAGGACGGCGAATCGCCGCCGGAAAGCGGCCACGTCCTGGTGTTCCGCCAACGCGATCTGGCGGCCATCAACCGCCATATGCCGCGCGAGTTCGTGGACCAGTGGCTGGCCGGTCTGGGCAGCCGCGTGACCGCCTTGCTGGAGCAATTCCAGTTGAACGGCACCCTGGTTGCGCGCCTGAACGGCTCGGATTTTGCCGTGCTGATGCCCGGCTGCCCGGCGCCGACCGCCATGCTGGTGGCCGAGCGCCTGCGCGCGGAACTGCGCGAAGCGCGCATTCCGGTGGGCGAGGGCGGCCTGTGCCGCTGGGCGCTGGGCATGACGGATTACCAGCGCGGGGCCATGGTGGGCGACCTGTTGGGACGCCTGGACTTCGCGCTGATGCGCGGCGAAAGCGCGGGCGACGATCACGTCCAACTGGCGACCGACGATGCGCAAGCGCTGTCCGCGCATGGCGAATCCGCCTGGCGCCAGGCCATCACCGACGGCATCGAGCGGCAGCGCTTCACGCTGGCGCTGGAACCGCTGCGCGCGCTGGATGGTTCCGTCATCCGCCAGGAATCCACCCTGATGCTGCATAGCCAGGACGCGCCCGAACCTATTCCCGCCAAACTATTCATTCCCGCGGCGACGCGCTTGGACCTGACGGCGGAGTGCGATATCCAGGCCGTGCGCCTGGCCGTGAGCCGGCTGATGATGAACGAGGGCGACGTAACGGTGCGCATCGCCATGCCGTCGCTCTCGCATCCGAACTTCCTGCTGCAAGTGGAACGCATGCTGGCGGAGCGCAAGACCCTGGCGACCCGGCTCTATCTGGAGGTGGACGCGCACGCGGTGGCGGAGCGGCGCGATGCCGTGGCCGAACTGTGCCGCATCGCGCGCGACTGCGGCGCCCACGTGGGCGTGCGGCGCCTGGCGCAGCAGCTCAGCGCGGTCAGCCAGCTGCACAGCCTGTCGCTATCCTATGTGAAGCTGGGCGGCGGCTTCGTCACCGGCATGGCGCGCAGCCTGGGCAGCCAGCAACTGGCCGTGTCGGTGGTGGAGACGGCCCGCTCGCTGGGGATCCAGGTGTATGCAGAAGATGTGCCGGACGAAGCGACCCGCGGCATCCTGGCCAAGCTGGGAGTTTCGGTCATGCGGGGGCCCGGGATAACCGTGGCGGATCCGGGCGCCTGATACCCCGGGCATCCGGCGCGACTATCCCAAGCGGCTTATGGCCAGGCGCGCCGCCGCCGCGATCAGTGCTTCGTCGGCCCGCGCCCGGTTGTCGCCAGCGGTCGTGTAGATCGCCAGAACCATCGGTTGCCGGCCTATCGGCCAGAGCACGCCGATATCGCTGGCGCTGGCGTAATCGCCGGTGCCGGTTCTGTCGGCCACCTTGCAGCCGGCGGGCGCGGCGGCCCGTATGCGCCGGTCGCCGGTCTTGTTGCCCAGCATCCAGTCCGCCAGCCTGGCCCGCGCCGGCGCGGGCAGGGCATCGCCCAGCATCAGGTTGCGCAGCAGCCTTCCCATATCGCTCGGGGTGGACGTATCGCGGGGATCGCCCGGGATGGCGGTGTTCAACGCGGTCTCGAAACGGTCGAGCCGGAAACTGGCGTTGCCGGCGGAATGGGCGAACGCAGTCAGGGCAGGCGGCCCGCCCAGCAGGTGCAGCAATAGATTGGCCGCCGTGTTGTCGCCGTATTGAAGCGTCGCCGCGCACAGGTCGGCGACGCACATACTGCCGCCGGCATGCTGTTGCGTGATGGGGGAATAGGACGCCAGGTCGTGCTTCGTATAGCTGATGCGCCGGTCCAGCAGGCCCGGCTGCCCGGCATCCCGCGCCAGCACCGCCCCGGCCAGCACGGCCTTGAAGGTGCTGCAAAAGGGAAAGCGCTCGTCCGCCCGATATGCGACCTCCTGGCCGCTGCCCGTGTCGATCGCGTAGAGCCCCAGCCGCCGGTCATGGGTGTGTTCCAACGCGGCGAATCCGGCGTCGCGAGTCCCGTCGCCAGGGCGCGATGCGGCGCCGGTCGCGGCCAGCGCCGGCCGCATAAGCAGAAAGGGCGCGGCGGCTGCCCATGCCAGCGCTTGCCGGCGGGTGATCGGGGAGGGGCCTTGTTGCGATTGCGGCTTGCGCGGCATGGAGCGTTTCCTACTCATTGGAAAAATCGGGACGAAGCGTGGCGGCCAATACTATCCCTCCGTATCCGGCCGAGGGCAAACGAGGCAAGCGACACCTGGCCGATTGGAGTGGCGGCGCAGGCGCTCGCCTCCTGGAGGCTCATTGAAGAGCCGTTGAATTGCGATTGCGATGTAATGACGCGATGGCTGGCCGCGATGCTTCGCCGCCCGATAATTCCGGGTACAAGAGATTACGCGGCGCCCCATCCCCGCCAGGAAAAAATAGGCGCCGATGCAGTGCCTTGGAACCAGGAGTATCCGTCATGCCCACATGCCGCATCGGCGAACTGGACTTGCATTATGAAATTCACGGCGCGGGCGATCCCATCGTTCTGATCGCCGGCTATACCTGCGACTCCACATTCTGGGACGCGGTCGTGCCGCCTCTGGCACGCCGGTATCGGCTTATTGCCTTCGACAACCGGGCGGTGGGCCGTACCCGCGATGACGGTCGTCCGTTCACGATCGACACCATGGCGGCGGATGCCGTGGGCCTGATCCGGCACCTGGGCTTGTCGCGGCCCGGGCTGGTAGGGCAGTCCATGGGCGGCGCCATCGTGCAGACCATGCTGGCCTCGCATCCCGAGGCCTGTGGTCCATGTGCCATAGTTGATTCGACCCACGCTTTCAGCAGGACTACGCTGCTGGCCCTGGATACCCTGCTGGCCTTGCGCAAGGCGGGCGCCGATCTGGATTTGCTGGTGGATACGGCCTTGCCATGGTTCGCCGGCAGGGAGTGGATGGACGTGCCGGAAAATGTCGCCGGACTCAAGGCGGCGCTTGCGCGGCATCCCGCGCCGCAATCGTTGGCGGATCAGGAAAGGCAATTGCAAGCTTTGCGCACGTTCCGCGCCGGCATGCATAACAAGCCCTGGCGATATCCCACGCTGATCGTGTCCGCTACAGAGGACGTGATCACCACACCCGCCGAAGGCCAGGCGCTGGCGACGAGCCTGCGGGGCCGCTACGCCGAAGTGCCGGGCGGCCATCAGACGCCCGTCGAGCAGGCCGCCCGGCTGGCGACGCTGCTGGACACTTTCTTCGCCGGCCGCCAGGCAGGTTGAGCCGCCCGAGTGCTGCCTAGGTAAAACCCGCAAGCGCCGCGTTTTCCGTTGACGCCCGGCCGGGGCGGCCTCTACCATGATGTGCATACGTAGTCACATCCACGGTCACATTCACGTCGCGGGGCCAGCTTGGCCGCCGGCAGGGGTAAACGAGCAAATGAGCGTAGTCACGCAACCGGCGCCGGCGCGGCCCGCCGGCATGATCGACGGCGAATGGGAGATCCGCTGCGATATGGCGGCCATCTTCCGGGCCATGAATCGCCTGGGCATGAACGAACAGATCGCCAACCACTGCAGCATGATGCTGCCCGGCAGCGACAATCTGTTCCTGATCAACGCCCGCGGCTATCACTACAGCGAAATCACCGCCAGCAATCTGATCGTCTGTGATCTGGACGGCAAGGTCCTGCGCGGCGACGGCGAGCTGCGCAAGGTGGCCTTTCATATCCACGCCCGCCTGCACCTGAAGCATCCGCAGGCGCGCTGCATCCTGCACGTCCACCCGCAATACCTGACCGCCTTGTCCATGCTGGAAGAGGGCAGGCTGGAGCTCGTGCATCAGAACAGCGCCATGCTGTACGACCGCGTCGCTTATGACGAGATCCACAACGGCGTGGTGCTATGGGACGAAGAGGGCGATCGCATCGCCGACGTACTGGGCGACCGCACCATCCTGATCATGAAGAACCATGGCGTGACGGTGGTCGGTCCGAGCGTGGCCGAGGCCTTCGACGAGCTCTATATCGCCGAACGCACCTGCATGTACCAGATGACCGCCATGAATACCGGCATGAAGCTGAAGAGCATCGGCGACCAGCTGCGGGACCGCTACAACGGTCCGTGGGGCGAACGCTTCGACGCGCGCCTGCACCTGGACGCCTGGCGCCGCATGCTGGACAAGCAGGAACCGGACTACGCGACCTGAGTATGTCGCGGCCGTCGCCGGCATAACGAGCATCAAGATCAGTCAAGGTCAAGGGGAAGTGAACATGAAGCGATTCTTTCCGTCCGCCGGCTTGCTCGCCGCGGCATGCATGGCTGCCTTCACCCTCGCGGCGGCGCCCGCGCAGGCACAGAAGCGCGGCGGCGACGTGGTGGTGGCGCAGCAGGCGCAGCCGCCCAGCCTGGATGCGCAAATCACCTTCGCGCAGGCGGCCCGCAACATCAATCTGCATATCTACGAGGCCCTGTTCGCCCGCAACGACAAGGGCGAGACCATACCCGAGCTGGCGGAAAGCTATACCGTCGCGCCGGACAGCCTGTCGTACGAGATCAAGCTGCGCAAGGGCGTCCTGTTCCACAACATGAAGGAAATGAAGGCGGCCGACGTGAAGGCGTCCCTGGAGCGCTACGCCCGCTATGGCGGCAGCGCCCAGAACATGACGCTGGTCGACCATATCGACGTCGTCGACGACTACACCGTCAAGATCTTCATGAAGAAGCCTTTCCAGGGCTTTATCGAGTTCCTGGGCTCGCCGCGCGCACCCGTGGCCATTTATCCCGCCGAAGAAGCGGCCAAGGGACCGAACCAGATCAACACCATCGGCACCGGTCCGTTCCAGCTGGTCGAGTACAAGCCGGACAGCTACGTCAAGCTCAAGCGCTTCGACGCCTATTCCGCCAATCCGAACTACAAGGGACGTGACGGGCTGGGCGGTCGCAAAACCGCGTATTTCGACACCGTGACGTTCCGCTTCATGCCAGAGGCCGGTGCGCGCGAGTCGGCCCTGCAGACCAATGAAGTGCAGGTGCTGGAAGCGATCTCGCCCACCGCGGCCAAGCGCCTGAAGAACGACAGCAATATCAAGATCTACGAGATGATGCCCTGGGCCTTCCAGACCATCATCCTGAACGCCGGCGCGCCGCCCACCGACAACCTGAAGGTGCGCCAGGCCATCCAGGCCGCGCTGGACGACGAGGAGATCATGGCGATTTCCACCGACGGCCTGTATCGCATGACGCATGGCTGGCAGCATCCCGGCACGCCTTACTATGCCGGCGACGTCGGCAAGAGCCTGTACAACCAGCACAACGTGGAGCTGGCCAAGAAGCTGTTGAAGGAATCGGGATACAAGGGCGAGGAAATCACCTTCATCGCCGACAACGGCTTCAAGAACCACAACGACACGGCGGTGATCGCGACGCAGCAGCTGCAAGCCATCGGCATGAACGTCAAGCTTCGCATCGCCGACTGGCCCACCACGCTCGCGGCGCGCGACAAGCCCACGGGCTGGAACCTGTTCCCCATCATGGTCGGCATCGAGCCGTACGAAGGGCCGAACGGCGTGGCGGTGCTGTTCACGGGCGACCAGAACTGGCAGCATCACAAGGACGCCGGCCTGGAAGCGGCCGTGGCGAAACTGAACAGCGCGCCGGACTTCGCGGACCGCAAGGCCGCCTTCGCAACGATCCAGCAGATCGTCTATGAGCAGGTGTACGCCATCAAGGTCGGCGACATCGGTGTGCTGGAGGCCGCGCGGTCCAACCTGAAGAACTTCGTGCCGCATCGCGTCCCGCGCATGTGGGATGTCTGGTACGAATAAGCGTGGTTGGCAAACGGTCGCGGCGCACCGCCGTGCCGCGGCGCCGCCCGGGGAGTTCGCATGCTGATGTATCTGGTGCGCCGTCTGTTGAGCGCCATTCCGGTTTTGCTGCTGGTGTCGCTGCTGACGCTGAGCCTGATCTGGCTGGTGCCCGGCGACGCCGCCGCCGAGCTGGCCGGACCGGGCGCCAGTGCCCAGGAGCTGGCGCGCCTGCGTACGGAACTGGGCCTGGACCGGCCCGCCTATGTGCAAGCGTGGCGCTGGTACGTCAACGTCCTGCACGGCGACCTGGGCCGATCCCTGCTGCTGAATCGCGGCGTCACCGACGCCATCCTCGAGCGTTTGCCCGTGACGGCGTCCTTGACGCTGCTGGCGTTGCTCATGACCGTCGCGGTCGGCATGAGCGCGGGCGTGCTGGCGGCGGTGCGACGCAATACCTGGGTCGACCAGCTTGCCATGACCTTGTCGATGCTGGGCCTGTCGCTGCCGGACTTCTGGCTGGGACTGGTCGGCATCTATCTGTTTTCAGTGCAGCTGGGCTGGTTTCCGACCGGCGGTTATGTGCCTTTCATGCAAAGTCCGCTGGGCTGGCTGCACAGCCTGTTCCTGCCGGCCGCCGCGCTGGCGGCGACCCAGCTGGGGCTGCTGGCCCGCATGACGCGATCGAGCATGCTGGAGGTGTTGAGCCAGGACTACATCCGCACCGCGCGCGCCAAGGGCGTGCCGCCGCGCACCGTGGTCGGCCGGCATGCGCTGATCAATATCGCGGTGCCGACCTTGACGGTGATCGGTGTGAACGTGGGCATCCTGATAGGCGGGGCGGTGATCGTGGAGTCGGTGTTTTCCATTCCAGGCGTGGGACGGCTGGTGATCGGCGCGATCCAGCGCCGCGATCTGCCGGTGATCCAGGGCGGCTTGCTGATGATCGCCTGTGCGATGGTGATCGTGAATCTCGTCGTCGATCTGCTGTACGCCGTCTTTGACCCGCGGGTGCGCTATGGCCGGTGATCTCGCGGCGGGCCGGACAGCCCAGGGGGCGGAGGCGGCGCCCGGCCGGTGGCGTCGCCTGACGCAATCGCGCATGCTGGCGCGCTTGCGCGGCCACCGCCTGTTCATGACCGGGCTGGTGCTGCTCACCATCATCCTGTTGATGTCGCTGCTGGCCGGCTGGCTCGCGCCGTATTCGCCGGTGGTCAACGATTACCGCTACCGGCTCGGGGCGCCCAACGCCGTCCACTGGATGGGTACGGACAGTTTCGGCCGCGACGTGTTCAGCCGCATGCTGTATGGCAGCCGCGTGTCGCTGCGCATCGGCTTTTTCGTGACGCTTTTCACGGGCCTGGCCGGGACGATCATCGGCCTGTGCGCGGGTTATTTCCGGCGCCTGGAGAACCCCATCATGCGCGTGATGGACGCGCTGATGGCGTTTCCCGGGATACTGCTGGCGATCGCGCTGGCGTCGGTGCTGGGGCCTTCCGAGACGAACGTGGTGATTGCCCTGGTGATCACTTATACGCCGCGCACGGCGCGCATCATGCGAGCCGCGGCCCTGGTGCTGTCGCAGATGGAGTTCGTGCAGGCGGCCAAGGTGGCGGGCGCGGGGCATTTGCGCATCCTGGTCCGCCATATCGCCGCCAACAGCCTGGCGCCGCTGATCGTGCAGATGACTTTCATCTTCGCGATTTCGATACTGGCCGAGGCGGTGCTCAGCTTTATCGGCGTGGGGCCGCCCCCGCCCACGCCCACCTGGGGCAACATCATCGCCGATGGGCGCGACTTCATTCCCGATGCGCCCTGGATCTGCCTGTTTCCGGGGCTCGTATTGGGCATGACGGTGCTGGGGCTGAACCTTATCGGCGACGGCCTGCGCGACGTACTGGATCCGCGGGTCCCGGTCGACGGGCGCTAGCGGCAACTAGAACGACGCCCGCCGCACGAGTTCTCCCTGCAGGACCTGGCGCACCGGCGCCTCCTCCGCGGGGTGATCCAGCAGGTCCAGCGCCGCTTCGATCATGCGGTCCAGCGGGTTGCTGTACGTCGTCAGCATGTATGGCGGCCAGCTGGCATTGGGAATATCGTCGAAGCCGACGATGGCCGGCGCGGCGCGCAGCCCGCCCGGCATTCCGCGATAGCCGTCCAGCATGCCGATGGCGACCATGTCGTCGCCGCAGAACACCGCATCCACGCGCGATCGGCGTTGGCGCAGCAGGCCGGCGGCCTCGTAGCCCCAGGAATGCGAAAACGCGCCCTCCAGTACGACCTCGGGCGCGATTCCATGCTCGCGCAAGGCTTGCAGGAAGGCTTCGCGCCGCACGACGTTGGTGGGCGAATCCGGCAGGCCGCCGATATAGGCGATGCGCCGCTTGCCGGCCGCGATAAAGTCCCGCGCCACCAGGCTGCTGCCATGCACGTTGTCGCAGGAAACGCCGTGGACGGCTTTTTCCTCGACATAGCGGTTGACCATGACGATGGGCGTGCCGCTTTGCCGTACCTGCCGCGCCGCGCGTCCGCCTATGCTGACGTTGGCGATCAGGATGCCCTTCACGCGGTAGCGCAGCGCCAAGGGTAGCTGGCGGTCGATGTCCTGGCCGGGCGGGGAGTTCAGCAGCAGCACTTCCTGTCCGCGCCGCTGGATCGCCAGGGTCATCTTTTCCAGCATCTGCGGCACGAAGGGGTGGGTGATATTGCTGGTGACGACGGCCACGATGTTGGAGCGTCCCTTGACCAGCGAGCGCGCCGCCATGTCCGGCAGATAGCCCAGCTTGCGCGCGGCTTTTTCGATCTGCTGGCGCACATCGGCGGCGACATAGCCGCGGCCGGCGAACACGCGCGAAACCGCGCTTTGCGATACGCCGGCCTCGCGCGCCACATCCTTCTGCGTGTATCCGCTTTTCTGCGCGCGGTGGGCGCGGGACTTTACCGGTGCGGGGCGGGATGGCTGCGTGGACAAGAGGGGCATTCCGGGGATGGCGGGCCGTCGGGCAGTATAGCCAGCTATGTCGCGTGCCGATAGGGCAAGCCGCCGCCTTCGTCCCAATGCGGGTTGCTGGAAATCAGGTCCGTCAGGAAATCGACGAAGGCGCGCACCTTGGGCGATAGATTCTTGCTCGGCAGATAGACCGCCGATACCTGCGGACCAAGCGCGACGTAGTCGGTCAGGATGGGCTTGAGCCTGCCGTCGCTGAGCGCATCGGCGGCGATGAAGTTGCTGATCATGGCCACGCCCAGGCCCGCGGTGGCCGCTTCCAGCAGGGATTCCGCATTATTGATGTTCA
Source organism: Bordetella sputigena (assembly GCF_965137885.1). Taxonomy (NCBI): domain Bacteria; kingdom Pseudomonadati; phylum Pseudomonadota; class Betaproteobacteria; order Burkholderiales; family Alcaligenaceae; genus Bordetella; species Bordetella sputigena. Next base: position 140,029 of record NZ_CBCSCA010000005.1, on the reverse strand, counting down.
GGCGGCCGGATACCGTCTTGCCGAAGGTGCGCCCGTCCTTGACGAACTGCCATTCGCGATAACGGCCGGTGTGCATCAATACATAGGCCAGGCAGTGATGCCGGTCCAGCTCTTCGGGGGTCGTCGGTTCGCCGTGGCGCGCCAGGTATTCCGGCGCGGCGCAGGCGACAAAGCGCAGGTTGCACAAGCGCCGCCCGATCAATCGCGCGTCCGCCAGTTCGCCGATCTGCACGGCCACGTCGATGCCTTCATAGGCCAGGTCCACCATGCGGTCGCTCAGCTCGGCGTCCAGTACCAGATCGGGGAAGCGTTCGATGAAGCCGCTCAAGTGCGGCACGATGACGCGGCGGCCGAAGCCCACCGGCATATGCACGCGCAGGCGTCCGTGCGGCGCGGCGCGCGAACGGTTCAGCGAGTTTTCCGCGTCTTGTACGTCGGCGAGGATCTGCTGGCAGCGCTCGAAAAAGCTGGCGCCGTCGTTCGTCAGGCCCACCGAGCGCGTCGTCCGATGCAGCAGGCGCAGGCCCAGTTCCTGTTCCAGCCGCGTGATGGCTTTGCTCACGGCGGAAGAGGTCAGCCCCAGATGCTTGGCCGCGTCAGTGAAGCTGCGCGTTTCCGCGACCTTGGCGAAGACGCGCAGCGCGTTCAGATTTTCCATGGCCTTCCATGTCCGGCGCCATGGAACCGCGGCGCCGCGCGGATTGATGAATCAATTTCACGAGTGTTTGTAATTCTATCTAATTGATCGGTTGTAAGGTGGAAATTAGACTGCTCTGCATCAAGAGCCACGCAATGAGGCCCGGGCCAGAACCGGCGCCACCCGTTGACGCGTGCCGTATGGAGAGAGACGTCCGATGTCGCAGCAGCACACCGCCAACAACCCGTCCGTGTCCGGCGGCGCCCCCATGGACGCGGCGGAATGTCCGCCGGGCTACGAGGTGTACGCCGTAAAGTACGCAACGCGTCCGGCGCAGCGAAGCGCGAATTTCCTGGGCGGGGATCCGCACGACGCGCCGATGCCGATGGACTACTACGTGTGGGTCATACGCGACGCGCGGCGCGTCGTCCTGGTGGACACCGGCTTCGCGCAGGACATGGCCGACAAGCGGCACCGCACCTTGCTGCGCCATCCCGCCGCCGCGCTGGAGCTGTTGGGCATCAAGGCGGCGGACGTCGGCGACGTCGTCATCACCCATCTGCATAACGATCACGCCGGTACGCTGGGCGACTATCCCAACGCACGATTCCATCTGCAGGATGGCGAGATGGCCTTCGCCACGGGTAGACATATGTGCTGCGGCATGTTGAACCGCGCCTATGAGCCCGAGCATGTCTGCGGAATGGTGCGCCTGGTATTCGGCGACCGCGTGGTCTTCCATGACGGCGACGAAGATATCGCGCCGGGTATCAGCGTGCACCGGATCGGCGGCCACACCGGCGGCCTGCAGGCGGTGCGCGTGCATACGGCGCGCGGCTGGGTCGTGCTGGCTTCGGACGCCAGCCATTACTACGAGCATTTCGAGCAGGATCGCGTTTTTCCGCTGGTGTTCAGCGTGGGCGACGTACTGCAGGGATACCGGCGGCTGAAAGCCCTGGCGGCGTCACCCGTGCACGTGGTGCCCGGGCACGACCCCTTGGTCATGCAGCGCTATCCCAGCGCGGGACCCGGCCTGGATGGCATTGCGGTGCGGCTGGATATGGCGCCCATCCCCTGAAGGCAGCGGCCGGACGCAAGGCGCCGGGGAATGCCGGAATACCGAAGAAGCCGATAAGCTGAAAAAGGAGACACGCCGATGCTGTTGCAACAGCCTGGGCTGATAGGCGGACTGCGCCTGAAGAACCGCGTGGTGATGGCGCCCATGGGCACCAACTACAGCACCACCGATGGTCTTTCCACGGAACGCGACAAGCAGTACTACGAGGAGCGCGCGCGTGGCGGCGTGGGCATGATCATGACCGAAGCCATGGTCGTGACCGAGCAGGCGCGTCCGCACAACAACTCGCTGTGCTGCTATCACGACCGCTTCATCCCCGGCCTGGCCAGCATCGTCGAAGCCATCAAGCGCCACGATTGCGCGGTGTTCGGGCAGTTGAACCATCGCGGCGCGCTGCTGCGGCGCTCGGTGCTGAACATGGAGCCGGTCGGGCCGTCGCCATGGGCCAACCCCAATACGGGCGATACCGTGCGCCCGCTGGCCGTCGCCGAAATCGCCAATATCCAGAAGCTGTTCGTGGCGGCCGCCAGGCGCCTGTGGCTGGCCGGCTATGACGGCGTGGAAATCCACGCGGCCAACGGCTATCTGTTCCAGCAGTTCTTCAGCCCGCGCATCAATCATCGCGACGATGCCTACGGCGGGTCCATCGAAAACCGCATGCGCTTTCTGCTGGAAACGATAGATCGCATGCGCGGCGCGCTGCCGGACCTGCGACTGGTCATCCGCCTGAGCGCCAGCGAATTCGCCGAAGGCGGCTACGGCCAGGACGAGATCATTGCGCTGGCGCGGGCGGTGCAGCATGCCGGCGCCGACGCCATCGACCTGTCCGGCGGCAGCAACGAAAGCCCGCAGTTGTCCAAGTTCTGCATCCAGCCGCCGTCGTTTCCGCGCGGTTGCCTGGCGGATACGGCGCGGCCCATCAAACAGGCCGTGGGTATTCCGGTTTTCGTGGCGGGCCGCATGGTGCAGCCGGAAGACGCGGAACAGGTGCTGGCCAGCGGCGCGGCGGACTTCGTCTCCATCGGTCGCGCGCTGTATGCGGATCCGCATTGGGTGGCGAAGGCCTTCGGCCGGATCGACGCGCCCATACGCGCCTGCATCGCCTGCAATGTTTGCTTCGAGCGCCTGACGCTGGAGAAAGACGTTGCCTGTGTGCAGAACCCGATGATGGGAACGGAGTTCGAACGGTTGGAGTATGCCGAACCGCAGCTGTTCGCGCCGCCGTCCGGACCGCGCGCGCGCGTGCTGGTTCTGGGCGCGGGCGTGGCCGGGATCGAGGCGGCGCGGGTTTTGAAGGGGCGAGGCCACGCCGTCGAAGTCTGGGAAAGCCGCGATCGTCCCGGCGGCCAGATGCCGCTGGCCACTGCGTCGCCGGACAAGCATGAGGTGGAACCGGTCTGGAGCTATCGCTGGCGGATCGTCCAGGACATGGGTGTTCCCGTGCGCCTGGGCGTGACCACTGACGAGCAGGCCATTCTGGACTTTGCGCCCGACTATATCGTCGTGGCCACCGGCTCGCGTCCGGCGGCGCCGCCCATGGACGTCAGTGCGCTGGCGCCGACGGTGCGGGTAAGGCATGCCTGGGATGTGCTGGCGGACCTGCATGCCTTGCCGGCCGGCGGGCGCGTCACCATCGTGGGCGGCGGCATGGTCGGCGCCGAAACCGCCGATGCGCTGCGGGTGCGTGGCGCGCGGGTCACCGTGCTGGAGATCCAGCCGGCCATCGCCAACGGCATGGCGCGCAATAACAAATTCGAATTGGTGGAGCGGCTGGAGGCGGACGGCGTGACGCTGCTGACGCGCTGCCGCGTCCTCGGGGCGCAAGGCGAGTCACTGGAAATCCAGGTGGCCGATGAGACGCCGCGCCGGATTCCGGCCGGCGACATGCTGGTCTTCGCCACCGGGCCGCGCCCCAATCTGGACCTGCTGCCGGCGGTGGAGGCCAGCGGCATTCCTTACGCGCGCGTCGGCGATTGCAATACGCCGGGCGATTTCCTGGCGGCGCTGCGCGATGCCTGGATGGTGGCTTTGAGCGTGGACGAGCGCGTCCATCGGGGACAAGTGCGAGACGACGGACGGCAAGCAGTGCACGCATGACCGTGATCGGCAAAGGAGCTGGAGACATGAAACAGAACAACAAGGGGAAAGCCGTGGCGGCAAGGCTGACGAGTATCGCGATGGCGCTGCCGGCCGCGCTGACGATGATGGTTGCCGCCTTGCTTGCGTCGCCCGCGGCCGCGGCCGGTGATCCGGTCGGCGCGGCGTCCGGCAGTACGGTGGGCAGCACAGCAGGGAATGCCGGCGGAAGCGCGACCGGCAAGGCGGACGCCGCGGCGAATTTTCCGGACCGGCCCGTCAAGCTGATCGTGCCGTTTCCGCCGGGCGGCGGCACCGACATCCTGGCGCGGCCGTTGGCGCAGAAGCTGGGCGAAAAGTGGAAGCAGCCGGTGGTTATCGAAAACCGCGCGGGCGCCGGCGGCAATATCGGCACGGAAGCCGCGGCGCGGGCGCCGGCCGACGGCTACACCATCGTGCTGGGTACGGTGGGCACCCATGCCATCAATCAAAGCCTGTATCGCAATCTGTCCTATGACGCGACGCGTGATTTCACCGCCATCACGATGGTGGCGAACACGCCGAATGTGCTGGTGCTGAATCCCGGCGTGCCCGCGCGCTCGGTCCAGGCGCTGATCGACATGGCCAAGGCCAGGCCGGACACCTTGAACTACGCATCGCCCGGCAACGGTACGCCGCCGCACCTGGCGGCGGAGATCTTCAAGAGCATGGCGGGCGTGGCGATCACGCACGTGCCGTACAAGGGCAGCGCGCCGGCCATGACGGATTTGCTGGGCGGACAGGTGCAGATGATGATCGCCAACGCGCCCGTCGTGCTGCCGTACATCAAGTCGGGCAAGCTGATCGGCCTGGCTTCGACCAGCGCCACGCGGCCCGCCATGCTGCGCGACATTCCCACGTTGTCGGAAAGCGGCTTGAAGGGCTATGAGGCCGACACCTGGTATGGCCTGTTCGCGCCGGCCGGCACGCCGCCCGCCGTCGTCGCCAAGCTGAACGCCGATGTGGTCGCGGCACTGAAATCGCCGGATATCCAGGCCTTCTTCGCCGAGCAGGGCGCGGAGGTGATCGGCGACAGTTCCGCCGACGCGAATGCCAAGGTCCGTTCCGAAGTCGAGAAATGGCGCGGGGTTATCCAGTCCATCGGCCTGAAGATGGACTGAAGGAAGCGCCATGAGCCTGGACACTACTGAAACCTTGGCGCTACAGCTCGGCCGCTTCATCGCGCGTTCGCGGCACGATGGGTTGCCGGCCAATGTAGCGGACGCGGTAAAGCTGCGCATGCTGGACCTGCTGGCCGCGTCCTGCGCCGGCGTGATGGCCGGCAATCATGACGGACCGCTGCGCCTGCTGCCGGAAACCGGCGCTTGCGCCGTCTGGGGTACGCCGCGGCGGCGCTCCCTGCGCGATGCGGTCATCATCAACAGCGCGGTGTCGCATTCCACCTATTTCGAGGATGGTTCGCGCTATACCGGCGGTCATCCTTCGTCCGCGGTGATCCCCGCCGCGCTGACGCTGGCCGCCGCGCGGGCGGCCGGCGGCCGCTTGCTGGTGGCGGCCATCGCCAATGGCTATGAGGTGTTCCTGCGGCTGGGCCGCGCGATCTACCCGGCCACGGTGCGGCGGGGTTTCCAGAGCACGGCCATCCTGGCCGCGCCGGCGACCGCCGCCGCGGTCGCTACTTTGCTGGAATTGTCCGCGGAGCAGGCGGCGCATGCCGTGGCCATCGCCTGCAGCCATGGCGCCGGACTGAAGGCCGCGCTCAAGAGCGCCGACAGCCAGCCGTTGCAAGTCGGTCGCAGCAGTGAAGGCGGCCTGCTGGCGGCCCTGTATGCCGCGCAAGGCGCGACCGGCGCGGCGGATATTTTCGAGAGCGGATTCCTGCCGGCCTTCGGCGGCGTGGCGACGGGCGCCGGGGACGACGCCAGCGTGGCGGCGGCGGCCGGACGAGGATTGGGCGAACGCTGGAGCATCGCCGAAACCTATTTGAAGGCGCACGGCGGCTGCCGCGGCAATCATGCGCCCATCGACGCCGCCGCCGCGGCCATGCGCGGCATCGATCCGGCGCGAGTCGCGCGCATCGACGTCAGCGTCGATACCGTCACGCGGGCGGCCGCGATAGAGCCGCCCGGCGACGCGGAGCAGGCACAGTTTTCCATCGCCTTTTCCATTGCCGCCATGCTGGTCGCGGGCGACGCCACGCCGGGCCGCTACACCGCGGCCATGCTCGCCGACCCGCGCGTGCGCCGCTTGATGGAACGTACGACGGTCAGCGCCGATCCAGCCTTGGATGCCGGCTATCCCGATCGCCGCCCCGCGCTGGTCCGGATCACGCTGGCTGACGGCCGGGAATTGCGGCAGGCCCTGGACCACGCCAAGGGGGAACCGGAAAACCCGATGTCGCGCGACGACATCGCGCGCAAGTTCGAGACGATGGCCGCGCCCGTCTTCGGTGTCGGCACCGCCCGCATCCGCGACGCCGTGCTGGCGATCGACGACGACACGACACCCGCCGCGCTGGCCGCCTTGCTGTCCGTAGAAAACGACTATCAGCCATCTTCCACATGAACGCCGCACAACCATGACCACGACGCATCCCGAAGCACCCGCGAACCTGCCCGACTACGAGGTCTACGCCATCCGGTACGCCACGCGCGATGGCCGCCGCCAGAACCACTTCCTGGGCGGCGATCCCCACGATGCCCCCATGCCCATGGATTATTACGTCTGGCTGGTGCGCGGCGACGGCCGCGAGTTCGTCGTCGATACGGGCTTCGGACCCGAAGTCGCGGCCAAGCGCGGGCGCCAACTGCTGCGTACGCCGGCCGAAGGGCTGGCGATGCTGGGCGTGGAGGCCGCCCAGGTAAGCGAGGTCATCATCACCCACCTGCATTACGACCACGTCGGCACCTTCGACACCTTCGCGTCCGCGCGCTTTCATCTGCAGGATGCCGAGATGGCCTACGCCACCGGCCGCCACATGCGTCACCGCCAGTTCAATCACGGCTACGAAGTCGACGAGGTTACCGGCATGGTGCGCATGGTCTACAAGGATCGCGTCGTATTTCATGCCGGCGATGCCGAACTGGCGCCTGGATTGAGCGTGCACCACATCGGCGGCCACACGCATGGCCTGCAGTGCGTGCGCGTGCATACGCGGCGCGGCTGGGTGGTGCTGGCATCCGACACCAGTCATTTCTACGAGCACTTCGAAAAGCGGCGCGTGTTCACCACCATGTTCCACGTCGGCCAGGCCATCGAGGGCTACGACACGCTGGAGCGCCTGGCCGATACGCGGGCGCACATCGTGCCCGGCCATGATCCTTTGGTGATGCGGCGCTATCCCGCGGTATCTCCCGAGTTGCGCGACATCGCGGTGCGGCTGGACGTCGCGCCGTCCGAATGACGGATGGGTGCAGGCCACGACCCATCCGATAACAGAAAACCACGAGGAGACGACAATGAAACCGATAGGCACCTTGCTGACCGGTGCGCTGACTGGTGCGCTGGCGGCGTGCGCCATGGCGTCCGCCGCCCACGCCGACACGTATCCGTCGCGGCCCATACGCACGCTGGTGGCCTTCCCGGCCGGCGGCAGCGCCGACATCGTGGCGCGCATGGTTACGCAGAAAGTCGGCGAGATGTCCGGCTTCAATTTCGTCGTCGAGAACCGTCCGGGCGCCGGCGGCAACCTGGCCTTCGACGCCACCGCGTCGGCACCGCCGGACGGCTACACGCTGCTGTTCAGCACGCCGGGCATCGCCATCAACCCCAGCCTGTACCGCAAGGTGGAATACAAACTGAGCGATTTCAAGCCGATCGCGCTGGTGGGCGAAGCGCCGCTGGTGCTGATGACCCGGCCCGACCTTCCCATCCATGACATCAAGGACCTGGTCGCGGCGGGCAAGGAAAAGCCCGATGCCGTGCGCTTCGCCAGTTCCGGCAACGGCAGTTCCTCGCATCTGGCCATGGAGGTATTGAAGTCCATGGCGGGGCTGCAATACCTGCACGTACCCTACAAGGGCGGCGGCGCGGCCATGGCCGATATGCTGGGCAAGCGCGTGGATGTGACCATGCTGCCGATATCGGAAAGCATGCCCTATATCCGCGACAACCGCCTGCGCGCGCTGGGGCAGACCGGCGCGAAGCGATCGCCCATCGCGCCCGACATCCCGACTTTCGCGGAAGAAGGCGTCAAGGGTTATTCCGTGACCACCTGGTACATGCTGCTGGGCCCGGCCAGGCTGCCCGACGCCGTCGTCAACACCCTGGCGGAGAAGTTCGACCAGGCCCTGAAGTCCCCCGACCTGCAGCAGAAGCTGCGCAACGCCGGCGTCAGCATCATCAACGAAGGTCCGGTCCAGACCAAGGCCTTCCTGGACCAGCAGGCGGCGAGCTGGGCCAAGGCCATCGCGGCGTCGGGCACGCACATCGATTAACGAGCAGGAGTACGCATCCATGAGCAGTTCCAAACCGCCTTTGCTGGCGCACGCAACCCGCGATCTGGCGGCCTTTGCCGCCGCGATCCGCTACGAGGATCTGCCGGCCGACGTGGTCCAGCGCATCAAGACCAGCGTCCTGGACAGCATCGCCTGCTGCCTCTTCGGCGCCACTTTGCCGTGGACCCGTAAGGTCGCCGACATGGTGAGGGAGGAGGGCGCCGCGCCGGTGGCATCGGTGATGGGCACCGGCCACCGCACGTCGGTGGCCAATGCGGTGCTGGTCAATGCCACCGCCGGACATGCCTTCGAACTGGACGACATCCACAAGGAATCGATCCTGCATCCCGGCTCCATCGCGCTGCCCATCGCCATGGCCTACGCCGAGCGCGACGGCGGCTGGAGCGGCCGCGATGTGATCACCGCGATGGCGACCGGCTACGAGATCGGCATACGTGTGGGCAACGCCGCGACCATGGGGCTGTTCTTTCGCGGCTTCCATCCGCAGGGATCGTCCGGGGTTTTCGTCGGCGCGGCATGCGCGGGCAAGAGCCTGCGGCTGGACGCCGCGCGCATGCAGCACGCGCTGGGCATCGTGGGCTCGCAGGCCGGCGGCCTGATGGCGGCGCAGGAAGGCGCCATGGTCAAGCGCTTCCATGCCGGCCGGGCGGCGCAGAGCGGCGTTTATTCGGCGCAACTGGCCGCGCGCGATTTCACCGGGATCACCGACGTGCTGGAAGCTAGCTACGGCGGCTACCTGGTGGCGTACTCGGATTCCCCCAATGCCGCGCGCCTGACCGATGGGCTGGGCAGCGATTGGGAGACCGCCAAGGTCGGCTACAAGCCGCACGCCAGCGTGACCAGCATTCATTCCGCCCTGGACGGCCTGGCGCAGATCATGCGCGAACACGCACTGGCGCCGGACGATATTGAATCCCTGGACGTGGGCGTCAGCGAAATGACCTTCGTCCATTGCGCCTGGGATTACAAGGCGCAGGGCGTCACGGCGGCACAGATGAACCTGTACTACGGCCTGGCCGTCATCGCGCACGACGGCATGGCCTTCGTCGGCCAGTACCGGCAGGATCGCCTGGCCGATCCGCGCCTGCTGGACTTCATCAAGCGCATCCATGCGCGTTCGGATGAAGAAATCAACGCCATGGGCCCGGCATTCCGCCATGCCGCCACCGTCCGTGTGCGTACGCGCGATGGCCGCACGCTGAGCCAGCGGATCCTGAATCGCCGCGGCAGTCCGGAAAACCCCTTGCGGCCGCAAGACGTCGAATACAAGTTTCGCAATGTCGTCGAGTCCTGCCTGTCGCCGGCGGACGTCGACGCGGTCGTGCGCATGTGCGACACGCTGGACGCCATGGACGACGTGCGTCCCCTGGTCGACATGCTGGCCAAGCCGGGCCGGGCCGGCGCATAACGCTTCCATTTTCATCCAATCATCTTCATCCAGACAGGAACATCATGCCCCAGACGCTTTCCGAACAACTCGCCGATCATTTCACCGCCTCGGTCAAGAAAGAGCTGCCCGAGGCCAACCGCAAGGCGGTCAAGCGGCTGCTGCTGGACTACCTGGGCGTGGCCGTGGCGGGTAGCCAGACCGGCAGCGGCGAAGTCGCCCGCCGTTTCGCGCAATCCAGCGGCGGCCACGAAGAGGCCACGCTGATCGGCGAAGGCACGCGCGTGCCGGCCATGCAGGCGGCCCTGGCCAATGCCATTTCATCGCACAGCGTGGAGCTGGACGACATCGACGTGCTGGCGCTGTTTCACTTCAGCCCGCCGGTGTATTCCGCCGCGTTGGCCACGGCGGAGCGGCAGAAGGCCGACGGCAAGGCGCTCTTGGCGGCCCTGGCGGCCGGCTGCGAGATGATGGAGCGCGTCAGCAAGGCGGCCAACAATTCGCTGCGCAACCGCGGCTATCACACGACGCCGACCTGCGGCATCTTCGGCGCGACGGTGGCGTCGGCCTGCCTGCTGGGATTGTCCGCCGAACAGATGGTCTCGGCCCTGGGCCTGGCCGGCGCGCAGTCCGGCGGCCTGATGGAAATGTATGGCCCGTCGATGCAGAAGCGCTTCAACCCCGGCCCGGCGTCGCGCAGCGGCGTGACTTCCTCGCTGATGGCGCAACTGGGCTTCACCGGCGCGGCGACGATCTTCGAAGGCGAACGCGGCTTCCTGAAGGCCTTCACCGATAGCAGCGATCCGGGTCAATTGGTGAAGGACCTGGATGGTCCCTATCAGTTGGATATCGAATTCAAGCCGTATTCCTGCGCGCGGCCCATCCATAACGCCATCGACTGCGCGCTGGAGATCCGCCGCAAGCATCAGCCCGACCTGCAACGCATCAAGCGTATCCGTATGGCGCGCCATCCGGACTGGGCGTTGTATCACCAGAACGCCCACCCGACGACGTACCACGAGGCGCAGGTCAGCCTGCCGTATTCCGTGGCCGTGGCCCTGACGGACGGCCAGGCGCTATTCCCGCAGTACAACAACGCGCGCCTGAAGGAGCCCATGTTGAAGAAGCTATCGGAGATGGTCGAGATCAGCGTGGACGAAAGCCTGCCGCGCGGCGTGTCCTGCCTGATGACCATGGAAATGGACGACGGCGCGACCTACCGCTCGCAGGTGGATTATCCCAAGGGATCGATCCAGAATCCCATGTCCGACGACGAACTGCGCACCAAGTTCGATAGCCTGGCGACACCGGTGCTGGGCGCCGCGCGCGCGGCGCAGGTGGCCGAGCAGGTGGCGAATATAGAAGCCTGCGCCGACGTGGGCGCATTGATGCGCCTGCTGGCGCCGGCACGCTGAGCGCGGGACGCAGGAACAGAAGAAGAAGCCGCGCGCCGGAGCGGCGTCAGCCCGGGCTGGCGCCGTGCCGCGTCGCGCGGACCAGCCCGCTTGCGTAGCCATCCAAAGGAGACTGACATGCTGCATTCCCTGAAACCCCTGGCCGGCCTGCTGGCCACCGCGGCGCTGGCCCTGGCCGCCGTGCCAGCCCTGGCGCAGGATAATTTCCCGTCGCGGCCCATCCACCTGGTCGTCGGCTTCCCGCCCGGCGGCTCCAACGACATCGTCGCGCGCATCCTGGCGCCCAAGTTCGGCGAGTTCATCGGCGCCAGCGTGGTCGTCGAGAACCGGCCGGGCGCCAATGCCATCATCGGCACCGATTACGTGGCCCGATCGGCGCCGGACGGCTACACCATCACCCTGGGCAGCGCCAGTCCGCTGGCCATCAGTCCGCACACCTATAGCAACATGCCCTTCGATCCGCTGAAGGACCTGGTGGGCATCACCACCGTCGCGCAGACGCCGGAGCTGATCGCCGTGAATCCGAAAGTGCCAGCGAAGACATTGCCCGAGCTGGTCGCGCTGTCCAAGACCCGCGATGTGACGTTCTCCTCGTCGGGCAACGGCGGACTGCCGCATCTGGCCATCGAGCTGCTGAAGATCGCTTCGAAGGGCCGCATCGTGCACGTTCCGTACAAGGGCGCCGGGCCGGCCATTACCGATGCGGTGGGCGGCCACGTCGACGGCATCATCGTCGATCTGCCCGCGCTGTACACCATGGTGAACGAAGGCAAGCTGCGTCCCATCGCCGTAACCAATACGCATCGCGCCGACGTCATGAAGGACGTGCCGACCTCGGCGGAAGGCGGCCTGCCCACCGTACTGGCGTTCAACTGGTTCGCCGTCATGGCGCCGGCCAAGACGCCCAAGCCCGTCGTCGACAAGCTCTACAAGGCGCTGGTGCGGACGGTGCAGTCGCCGGACGTCAAGGCCAGCCTGGCCAAGCTCGGTATCGAGCCCTTTACGCAGCCTTCGCCGGAAGCCTTCGCGACATTCATGCAGACGGAACTGGTGCGTTGGGGCGAAGTGGCGCGCGCATCCGGCGCCAGGGCCGACTGAGCGCGGCGCATTCCGCAGCGGCCGTACAAGGGAGAGAACCGTGGACGATCTTGAATCATGGAAAGCGCTGGCCCGCGAACATCGCGGCATCACCATGGCGCTGGCGGAATTCATCGCCGGCCTGAAACCCGCCGCGATTCCGGCGGCGACCCGCGAGGTGCTCGGCAAGGCCTTGGTGGACGGGCTGGGTTGCGGGCTGTACGGCATGGGCACGCCGTGGGGCCGGATCATGCGCGACTACGCGCTGGATCGCCAGGGCCCGCGCGAGGCCGCCTTGTGGGGCGGGCAGGCGCGCGTCAGCGTGGGCAATAGCGTGCTGGCGGCCGGCACCGCCATCCACAGCTTCGATTTCGACGACCATAGCCGGGCCAAGATCCATCCGGGCGCCGTCGTCCTGCCGGTGGTGCTGGCACTCGGTGAGCGCGAAGGCGTGGACGGCGCGACCTTGATGACGGCCATGGCGGCCGGCTACGAGACCATGAACCGCGTCAGCCAGGCCGCCAATCCCGCTCGTACGCGCATGCGCGGCTGGCACCTGACCGGCACGACCGGCACCTTCGCGGCCGCCGCCGCGGCCAGCGTCATCCTGGGCCTGGACGCGTCGACCACCGCCAGCGCGCTGGGCCTGGCCGGCACGCAATCGGCCGGCCTGTGGGCCTTTACCGCCGACGGCGGCATGAGCAAGCGCATGCACCCGGGACGTTCGGCGGAAGCCGGCGTAACGGCCGCGCTGCTGGCCGCGCGTGGATTCGCCGGTCCGCGCTACATCCTGGAGGCGGAGGATGGCAGCTTCCTGTTCGGCATGTCCGACAGCCCGCGTCCCGGCATGATCACGCAGGACCTGGGCACGACCTGGCACACCGAGGTCACCTGCTTCAAGCCTCATTCCTGCTGTGGCAGCAACCACGCCTGCGTCGACGCGGCATTGGCGCTGATGCGCCGACATCGCATCGACGTGGACGATATCGAACGCATCGTCGCCGGCATTCCGGCGGTGGTCGAGACGCAGACCGGTTTCGAGTATCGCGCCGATTCCGTCCTGAACGCGCAGATGAGCCTGCGCTACAACATCGCCGTGGCGCTGGCTGACGGCCAGGCCTATCTGGAACAGTTCACGCCGGCGCGCATCGTCGAGCCGCGCGTGGTTGCCTTGTCGCGGCGGGTGGACATCGAGATCGATCCGGACATCGATCGGGCCTATCCCGAAATCTATGGCGGACGCGTCACGCTGCATCTGCGCGACGGCCGCAGCCATACCGAACGCGTGGATTACTCGCTGGGCATGCCGGAGAACCCCATGCCGCGCCAGGAGATCGAACGCAAGTACATGTCCCTGGGCGCCGCTTCGGTCGGGGAGGAAGCGGCCGCGCGGATTCTGCGGCTCGCGTATGGCCTGTTCGAAGGCGCGGGTGCGGCCGCGCTGGGCCGGGCCCTGGCCGACGCGGTGGCCAGCGAACAGGAGGCGCCGGCGGCCAGCGCGTCCTAGTCTCGCGCGTCGCGCTTTTTCCCCGGCGCGTCCCGGCCGGCGATCAGCGTGTCGGGAATGCTGCCGCCCATGTAGCCTGTCTTCCGCGGCCTCGGCCTCGCAGCTTGCGGGCGCGGCGGCAAGCACGGACGGGGCCATGTCAGCTGGCGTTTCCCATGGGACAGGCGAGGCAGGATCGGTATCCATGCCGGGCTCGTCCGCGCGGTCCGGCGGCGCTCGGCGCCGGTCGCGTATGGCGGGCGCGATATCCGCGGGATAGGCGTCTGGATGCGTGTCGATCCGCGCGGTGGGATACGTGTCGAGATGCGCGGCGAAGGCCGCGGCGATCGGGCTGTGAATGGGGGTCTTGGATTCGAACGGCCCCGAGGGGACGAAATAAAAGGCTGTGTCGCCGTCAGCCCGGCTTGTGGCCGAGGCCGCGGAGTGGAGGAGTGTCATGTACCCGGTGTGGCCGCGTGCCGGCCGGGTCGGCGGACGTGGCGTTATTGCGATGTGGAGCGCGTGAGTAACGACTTGCTCTCATTTGTCCTGTCCGCCGCGCTCGCGGTGGTCGCCCCAGCCGCCGTCGCTGTCGCCGTGCCGGCCGCGCTCGAAGCGGCAGGTTTTTGGCCGTAACGCTGGCCGGTACGCCCGGCGATGCGCGGCTTCAGCAGCCGCAGGCCGTTGGCCACGACCAGCAGGCTGGTGCCGACGTCGGCGAAGACGGCCATCCATAGCGTCGCCAGCCCCGACAGCGCCAGCACCAGGAACACCGCCTTGATGCCCAGGGCCAGCACGATGTTCTGCACCAGCACGCGGTGCGTCGCTCGCGACAACGCGACGAATTCGGCAATCTTGCGCGGGTCGTCATCCATCAGCGCCACGTCCGCGGTTTCGATGGCCGTACCGGTGCCCGCCGCGCCCATCGCGAAGCCGATATCCGCGCGCGCCAGGGCGGGGGCGTCGTTGATGCCGTCGCCCACCATGCCGACCAGGCCGTCGCGCGTGTGGGCCTCGAGCGCGGCCAGCTTGTCCTGGGGCAGTTGGTCGCCACGCGCATCGCTGATACCGAGCTCACTCGCGATGGCGCCCACCGCGGCCATGTTGTCGCCGCTGAGCATCAGGGTGCGCACACCCAGCGCATGCAGGTTTTCGATGGCCGCGCGGCTTTCGGCCCGCACGGTGTCGGCGACGGCCGCCACCGCGATGGCGCCGTTGTTGTCGCAGAACGCGACGGCGGTCTTGCCCTGGGCCTCCAGGCCCTCCAGCGCCGCCGTCAAGGCCGGCGTGTCCCATCCCTGTTCCCGCATCAACCGGCGATTGCCCAGGTGGTACTGCCTGCCATCGATGCGGCCGCGGATGCCGCGGCCGGGCAGGGCGGTGAAGTCCGCCACTTCGCGCAGCGGGCCGCCGCCATGGCCCAGCGCGATGGCGCGCGAGACGGGATGGTCCGAACGCGCGGCCAGGCTGGCGACCAGGCCCAGGTCCACCCCGTCGCCATCGATGCCGCGCAACTCGGTCAAGGCGGGTTTGCCGTGCGTCAGCGTGCCGGTCTTGTCGAAGGCCACCCAGCGCAGCTTGCGGCCATTTTCCAGATAGACGCCGCCCTTGATCAGGATGCCGCGCCGCGAGGCCGCGGTCAGGCCGCTGACGATGCTGACCGGCGTGGAGATGACCAGCGCGCAGGGGCAGGCGATGATCAGCAGGGCCAGCGCGCGATAGATGGCCTCGGCCCACGGCTGCCCCCACAACAGCGGCGGGACGCAGGCCGCCAGCACGGCGATGACAACGACGGCCGGCGTATAGACGCGCGAGAAGCGGTCGATGAAACGCTGCATGGGCGCGCGCGAAGCCGCCGCCTGCTCGACCGCGTGGATGATGCGCGCCAGCGTGGTGTCCTGCGCCGCGGCGGTCACGCGGTATTCGAAGGAGCCTTCGGCATTGACGGTGGCGGCGTAGACCGGGTCGCCCGTGGTTTTATCGGCCGGCATGCTTTCGCCGGTGATGGCGGATTGGTCGACCGAGGACCGGCCGGCGGTGACCACGCCATCCGCGGCGATGCGTTCGCCCGGACGCACCCGTACGACGTCGCCCGCCGCCAGTTCGGCGGCCGGAACCTCGATCCAGGTCCCATCGGCCTGCCGCCGCGTGGCGTTGGGAGGCGCCAGGTCCAGCAGGCCGCGCACCGCATTGCGCGCGCGATCCAGCGAGCGCGCTTCGATCTGCTCGGCGACATTGAACAGGAACATCACCATGGCGGCTTCGGGCCATTGGCCGATCACCGCCGCGCCTGTGACGGCGATGCTCATCAGCGCATTGATGTTCAGGTTGCCGTTGCGCACCGCAATCCAGCCCTTGCGGTAGGTATTCAGGCCGCAGGCCAGCACGGCGGCGATCGCCAGCGCTGCCGGGACCGCCGCGGGCAGGCCGGCGAAGTGCGCGATCTCGGCCAGCGCCGCCAGAACACCGGCCATCGCCAGCAGCTTCCAGCGCGGTTTGTCGGCGGGGCGCGCGGTCACCGGCGCCTGGCCGGCCAGCACTTCTGGCGTCATGCCCACGGCACGCACGCCGGCCAGTACCTGGTCTTGCGTGCCTTCCGCATGGATGACCGACAGTACGCGGCGCATCAGGTCGAAGCGCATATCGCTTACGCAGGGCAGGCTGCCCAGTCTCTTGCGCAGCAGGGTTTCTTCGGTGGGGCAGTCCATCTGGCCGATGCGCATGCGGGTGAGCGTCATGCCGGCGGGAACGTCCAGCGCCGGCTCGGCGGCGGCCTGCGGCGCCGCGGCGCCATGGCAGCACGCCGCGCCATGGCCGTGCGCATGATCGTGCCCATGCGCATGATCATGTCCATGCGCGTGATCGTGCACGTGTGCATGATCGTGGCTGTGTGCATGACGCGCATGATCGTGCCCGTGCGCATGATCGTGGCCGTGCCCGTGTGCATCGCCGTGCGCATGCATAGGCGCGCGATCTCCGTGACCGTCCGCGTCTTGCCCGCCGCCCGGGTGGCCGTGACCGCCCCCGTGCCCGGCGTCGGCGCCGTGATGATGATCGCTGCAGCAGGCAGCCTCGTGCCGATGCCCGGAGGGCCGGATGGCGATGATTTTCTTGTCCATGGGGCGTATTGCACACCCTGGGGTTACTATAGGGTCAAGCCCACCATCAGGAGCGTCTCCATGAAAATCGGAGAATTAGCCAAAGCCGCCGGCACGACGGTGGAGACCGTCCGGTACTACGAGAAGGAAGGCCTGCTGCCGGCGCCCGACCGCGGCGCCAACAACTACCGCAGCTACGGGCCGGTGCACGCCGAGCGCCTGCGGCTGATCCGCAACTGCCGCGCGCTGGACATGACGCAGGACGAGATCCGCGCCATCCTGACGCTGGCCGACAGCCAGGCGGCCGACTGCGGCCCTATTAACGAGATCTTCGAGGACCACATCCGTCACGTCGATGAACGCATCGCCGAGCTGACGCACCTGAAGGCGCAACTGTCCGCGCTGCGCCAGCGCTGCGTGTCGGCCCGGCCCCATGCGGAGGACTGTGGGATCCTCCACGGCCTGGCGGAAATGCAGGTCGAGGAGCGCCCGGAACGCCATACCCATCTAGGTTGAACCTCTTACCGACACCATGACCTCCACATTGAACTCGGCACCCATACACGCGCTGCATACGCGGCGCTCGATGAAATTCCTGCGCGCGCCCGCCCCGCGGCCGGAAGAACTGGAACAGATGCTGCAAGCGGCCATGTCGGCGCCCGACCACGGCGCCTTGCGGCCATGGCGCTTCAAGATCATCCGCGGCGACGCCATTGGCCGCCTGGCCGACGTGGCCCTGGATGCGGTCAAGC
Source organism: Bordetella sputigena (assembly GCF_965137885.1). Taxonomy (NCBI): domain Bacteria; kingdom Pseudomonadati; phylum Pseudomonadota; class Betaproteobacteria; order Burkholderiales; family Alcaligenaceae; genus Bordetella; species Bordetella sputigena. The sequence continues at coordinate 122,566 of NZ_CBCSCA010000005.1, read as the reverse complement.
GCAGCGGCGACAAGCGCATGACCCCCGAGAAGGAAAAGTCCGTCCGCGAATGGCTGGCCGGCGTGCCGGTGCTGATCGCGCTGGCGCAGAAGATCAATCACGACAACGCGAAGATCCCCGAGCAGGAGCAGTTGCTGGCCACCGGCGCTTCGGTCATGAACATTCTGAACGCCGCGCATATGCTGGGTTACGGCGCGTTCTGGAGCACCGGCCTGGGCACGTATCTGGAGCCGGTGCAGGAAGCCCTGGGCTTCGATCCGCTGGATTACCGGTTCCTGGGATTCCTGGCGGTCGGCACCCCCGCGTGCGCCGTGCCGCCGGCCCACCGGCCGGATTTCCGCGAGTTCGTGTCGGAGTGGACGGGGCCGGACGCCTAGCCCTTCGCCAGCTCGTCCATGATGGGACACTCGGGCCGATCGTCGCCATGGCAATGGTCGGCCAGATGATGCAGCGTGTCGGCCATCTCCTGCAGCGCCCGGGCCTTGGTCTCCAGTTCCGCGACATGCTGCATGGCAATGCGCTTGACGTCCCCGCTGGCGCGGCTGCGGTCGCGCCACAACGCCAGCAGGTCGCGCATCTGCTCGACGGAAAAGCCCAGATCGCGCGCCCGGCGGATGAAACGCAGCGTATGCACGTCGTTGTGGCTGTAGATGCGATAGCCTGCTTCGGTGCGTTCCGGCAGCCGCGTCAGGCCGATGCTTTCGTAATAGCGGATCATCTTGGCGGTAATGCCGGATGCCGCCGCCGCCTGGCCGATATTCATGATGTGCTCCGTGCCGCCATCGGCGCGCGGAAAGCGCGCAGCCGCAGTGCATTGCCGACGACGAAGAGGCTGGACAGGGCCATGGCCGCGGCCGCGAAAACCGGCGACAGCGAGGGGCCATGCACCAGCGCCAGAACGCCCGCCGCCAGCGGGATCAAGGCCACGTTGTAGATGAAGGCCCAGAACAGATTCTGGCGGATATTGGCCAGCGTCGCGCGGCTGATCGCCATGGCGCGCGGCACCCCGGCCGGATCGCCCGCCATCAGTACCACCGAGGCCGCATCGATGGCCACGTCGGTGCCTGTCCCGATGGCGATGCCCACGTCCGCGGCGGCCAGCGCCGGCGCATCATTGATGCCATCGCCGACGAAGGCCAGCAGCGGACGGTCCGCCGCATCGCTACCCCGCAGCTCGCGGACCGCCTGTACCTTGCCTTCCGGCAACACTTCCGCGCGCACCTCGTCTATCCCCAGGACCCGCGCCACCGCTTGCGCCGTATGGCGGTTGTCGCCGGTGATCATGGCGGTGCGTACGCCCGCCGCGCGCAAGGCCGCGATGGCGGCGGCGGATGTCGGGCGTATGGGATCTTCCACCGCCATGACCGCGGCGGCAATGCCGTCCACCGCCACGTAGATGGCGGTCTTGCCGGCGCGGGCCCAGGCGTCCGCCTGGTCCCGCAGCGCCGCGACGTCCACGCCGTGCTCACCCATCAGCCGTTGCGCACCGGCGAGCAGATGCCGCCCTTGCACTTCGCCGCGCACGCCGGCGCCTGAAATCGCCTGGAAGCCGCTGACGGCCGTCGTCGCCAGGCCGGCGGCGCGGGCCGCCGCCACGATGGCGGAAGCGATCGGATGTTCCGAAGCCGCCTGCACCGAAGCGGTCCACGCCAGGACGTCCTCGCGGCTGAAACCGGCTGCCAGCGCGATATCCGTCATGGCCGGCTTGCCCTGCGTCAGCGTGCCGGTCTTGTCGAAGGCCACGGTTTTGACGTCGCGCAGGCTCTGCAGGGCATCGCCCTGGCGGAACAGCACGCCCATATCCGCCGCACGGCCGGTGCCGACCATGATGGACATGGGCGTGGCCAGCCCCATGGCGCAGGGGCAGGCCACGATCAGCACCGCCACCGCGTGTACCAGCGCCTGCGGCAGGGCGGGCGATGGCGCCCATGCGAGCCAGGCGAAGAAAGTCACGACCGCGATGGCCATGATGGCCGGCACGAAGCGGTAGGTGATACGGTCCACCAGGCTCTGGATCGGCAGCTTCGCGCCCTGGGCGTCCTGCACCATGCGGGCGATGCGCGCCAGCGCCGTGTCGGCGCCGGTGTGCGTGACCTGCACGGTCAATGTCCCTTGTGTATTGAGCGTCCCGCCCGTCACCGTGTCGCCGCTGGTCTTTTCCACCGGTACGGGCTCGCCGGTGATCATGGATTCATCCACGAAGGACGTGCCGTCCCGCACCTTGCCGTCGACCGGGATTTTTTCGCCCGGGCGGATGCGCACCACGTCGCCGGCCTGCACGGCTTCGATCGGTACGTCCACCGTGTCTTCGCCCCGCAGCACGCGGGCATGGCGCGGCTGCAGGGAGGCCAGCCGCGCGATCGCGGCGCCGGTGCGTCCCTTGGCGCGGGCTTCCAGCAGGCGGCCCAGCAGGATCAGGGTAACGATGACGGCGGCCGCCTCGAAATAGACGTGGCGGGCTTCTGCCGGAAGCCAGGCCGGCATGAACGTCGCGACCGTCGAATATAGCCAGGCGCTGCCCGCGCCCACGGCGACCAGGGAGTTCATGTCGGGACCGCCGCGCGCCAGGGCGGCGCCGCCTTTCAAAAAGAAGTCCCTGCCGGGGCCGGCCAGCACCACGGTGGTCAGCGCCCATTGCAACAGCCACAGCCGTTCGGAGCCGACATACATGTCCAGGGCGTGGTGCAGGGCGGGCACCAGGTGGCCGCCCATTTCCAGCAGGAAAACCGGCAGGCTCAACGCCAGGGCGACCGCGAAGCGGCGCGCCAGGCGGCGCGCCTCCTGTTCGCGGGCGGCGGCCTGACGGGTCGTCTCGTCGTCATCCCGCGCGATGGCATGGGCGCCGTAGCCCGCCTTGGCGACGGCGGCCACCAGGGCGTCCGCCGTCGCCGCGCCGGCGTCCTCCCAGGCCACGCGAGCGCGCTCGGTCGCCAGGTTGACGCTGGCGCTGCGCACGCCGGGCACGGCGGCCAAGGCATTTTCCACGCGCTTGACGCAAGAGGCGCAGCTCATGCCCTCTATAGAGAGCTCGATGCCGGTGGCGGATTGCGGGTCGGTCTTCATATTCGCTTCTATTGGTCTGGGGGATGGTTCGCAGTCTGATCCTTCCCATCATGGTAAGGTCAAGCGTCCTCCAGTCAAGTGCTCCAGGCCTGGCATTGACCTTGCCATGATGGGAAGGTGTAGTGTTGCAAACATGGAGCGACACATCCCGTCCGCTCGCCGCTACAAGGAGTCATCATGGTCATGCAATATCAGGTCCCCGACATGTCGTGCCAGCACTGCGTCCAGGCCATTACCCGCGCCGTTACCCAGGCGGTGCCCGGAACGTCCGTACAGGTCGACCTGTCCAACCACCGCGTTACGGTAACGGGAACCGAGGACAAATCCCGCGTCGAAGGCGCCATACGGGAGGCCGGGTATACGGCAGTTCCCGCGTAAACCGCAAAGGGCACGCGGGCAGCAGGCGATTGAGGCAGGCTATCAATAAATAAGAATAATTAAATTTGATCTACCGATAGTTGATATTTATTATTCGTCCATGGCGTTTCGCCTTTGACCCCGAACAGGAGATCTCCCCATGCTGCAAGCCCGCGAAGGACAACGCGTCCCGAACGTGACTTTCCCCGTCCGTGAAAACAACACCTGGAAGCAGGTCACCACGGACGATGTTTTCAAGAACAAGACGGTGGTGGTTTTCTCGCTGCCTGGCGCCTTCACGCCGACCTGCTCTTCCACGCACCTGCCGCGCTACAACGAACTGGCGCCGGCCTTCCGCGCCAACGGCGTGGACAGCATTGTCTGCGTCTCGGTCAACGACACCTTCGTGATGAACGAGTGGGCCAAGGACCAGGAGTCGGCCAACGTCACGCTGCTGCCCGACGGCAACGGCGATTTCACGGAAGGCATGGGCATGCTGGTGGACAAGCGCGATCTGGGCTTCGGCAAGCGCAGCTGGCGCTACTCCATGCTGGTGCGCGACGGCGTGGTCGAAAAGATGTTCATCGAACCGGAAAAAGAGGGCGACCCGTTCGAGGTGTCCGACGCCGACACGATGCTGAACTACATCGCCCCGGCCGCGCGCAAGCCCGACCAGGTGGTGGTGTTCTCCAAGCCGGGCTGCCCCTTCTGCATCGAAGCCAAGGCGCTGCTGGAAAGCAAGGGCTATGACGCGATCGAGATCCCGCTGGAAAACAAGGTACGCGGCCGCGTGATCGGCGCGGTGTCCGGCAAGGCTACCGCGCCCCAAGTGTTCATCAACGGCGCGCTGGTCGGCGGCCTGGAAGAACTGAAGGCGCACTTCGCCTGAGCCGCGCCGGCAGCGCGCGTGCGTGACCTCGCAACCCATATCCGAGCATTCCGAGCACCATAAGGATTACACATGAAGACCTTGCATACCGATGTGGCCGTGATCGGCGCCGGCACAGCCGGGCTGGGCGCCTATCGCGCGGCGGTGGCCGCGGGCAAGCGTGCGCTGATCATCGAAGGCGGACAGTACGGAACGACGTGTGCCCGTGTCGGCTGCATGCCGTCCAAGCTGCTGATCGCGGCCGCCGAGGCGGCGCATGCCGCCGCGCATGGCGCGCCGTTCGGCGTCCATGTCGATGGCAAGGTCCGTGTGGATGGGCGCGAGGTCATGGATCGCGTCAAGCGTGAGCGCGATCGCTTCGTCGGCTTCGTCGTGGAAGGCGTGGAGAACATCCCCGCCCAGGACAAGCTGCGCGGCTATGCGCGTTTCGTCTCGGACACAGTGCTGCGGGTCGACGACCATACGGAAGTCCATGCGCAAAGCGTGGTGATCGCCACCGGTTCCACGCCCGCGGTGCCGCCGCCGTTCCAGGCGCTGGGCGACCGGCTGGTGGTCAACGACGATGTGTTCTATTGGGACGATCTGCCCTCCAGCGTCGCCGTCTTCGGGCCTGGCGTGATCGGCCTGGAGCTGGGCCAGTCGCTGGCGCGCCTGGGGGTGCGGGTAAGGGTATTCGGCGTCAGCGGCAGCCTGGGCGGCATCACCGACCCGGCGGTGCGGCAAAGCGCCAAAAAAGCCTTCCAGGAAGAGTTCTACCTGGACCCGGATGCGCGGGTGCTGGAAACCACGCGCGACGGCGACCGCGTGCGCGTGCGCTATGTGGCGCTGGACAACACTGAGCGGGTCGAACATTTCGATTACGCGCTGGTGGCGACCGGACGGCGTCCGCACCTGGGTGGCCTGGCCCTGCAGAACACCAGCCTGAAGTTGAATCCTTCCGGCGTGCCGGAGTACGACCGCTACACCTTGCAAGCCGGCAATACGCCGATCTTCATCGCGGGTGACGCCAACGGCGATCTGCCGCTGCTGCACGAGGCCGCCGACGAAGGCCGCATCGCCGGCGAAAACGCGGCGCATTTTCCCAACGTCAAGGCTGGCAGCCGCCGCGCGCCCATGGCGGTGGTGTTCTCCGATCCGCAGCTGGCGGTGGTGGGGACGCCCTACAACCGCCTGCCGGAAGGCACGTACGTGACGGGTGAAGTCGACTTCGGCAATCAGGGGCGTTCGCGCGTCATGCTGAAGAACAAGGGCCGCCTGCATGTGTATGCGGACCGCGCCACAGGCCGCTTCCTGGGCGCCGAAATGGCTGGGCCGAGCGTCGAGCATCTGGCGCATCTGCTGGCCTGGTCCTTGCAGCAGGAGATGACCGTGGCCCATATGCTGGAGATGCCTTTCTATCACCCGGTGGTGGAAGAAGGCCTGCGCACGGCCTTGCGCGATGCGGATGCGCAGGTACGCGAGCATGGCATGGCCCTGGCCAACGCGGCGTAAGCATGGCGGACAGTTCCGCGTTAGGCGGGGCCGTCCGCTACGAAGCTGCCTTGCGCCGGACCGCTTGACGCACGGCTGTTGCCGACACGGATACCTCCGACGCGGCGCGAGCTATCGCGCCGCCCGCGCTTCCAGCGCGCCGGACAGGGCGTGCAAAGCCGGCGCCGCGCGCGCGGTCTCTACCGTGCGATTGGGCGCGTCCCGATAGGTCAGCCGCGCATCCGATGAGCCGTCATGGTGGCCTTCCGCGGCCCGCGGCTGCCTGAGCACCGCCAGTACGGACCTGGCTTGCCGCGCCGGCGGATTCAAGCGTTCAAGTGCTTTCGTGCACAGCAGCCGTGCGCTGTCGGCGTTGGACGCATGTTTGTCCAGGCATGCCGCCAGATCTTCCATGGCCGCCGGCAAGCCGGCAGCCCGACGCCGATCGTTGCCCACCGTCTCGATCACCTTGGCGACGGCGCGCGTCGCGTGCCGTATCGCCGGTTCCCGGCCCAGCACCGCCGCCAACGTCCTGAGGTGCTGCAATTGCTCGGCCCTGACCTCGACGGGCCACGGTCCGTCGTGATCCAGTAGCCAGTCATAGCTGTCCACCACATGATTCAGGCTGACGCATTCGGCGGGCGACAGGGTTCGCACGGCCGCTTCCACCATATCCGCGTACCGCGCGGACGACTGCTGCAGACGGGCAATATCCTTGATCGCCGTTTCCAGCAATTTCCATTGCGACGGGGTGAGCGGCCGGGATGACGCCGCCTGCTGCTTGAGCGATACGGCGACCTGCCGGTGCGCCCTGGCAAGCCGCGCGGACTTCGATGCCGAAGCCGGCCACCACGTGCGGCCGGATATCGTGCGCGCGCGGCGCCAGATGCCTTCGGCGATGGTGCCGGGAAGCGGCTTCTGGACCGGCGGCATGTCGCGCAGTGCCTCCGGCGCGCGTGCCGGGACGATCTCGGGCGCCGGACGAATGGCCTGCGCTTCCGTGTCGATACGAGGCGGTGCCGCCTTCTGCAGGATGGCGGCCAATCCGCGCAGCGCGGGCATCAGCCTTAGCGCTTCGTTGCCGGTTTGCGCATGCCCGCGGAATATAAGCCTCATGCCGCGTTCGCATTCCTCCTGGGCGCCGCGGTCCTGGATGTGCGCCAGGGCTGCCCGCAGATCCTGGGGCGGCAAGGCCAGCCGCTGTACGGCAAGTTCGCACAATGTCCGGGCCTCGCCGAGACTGTCCGCGCACTGCATTTCGTACGTGAGCAGATCCAGCGCATCGGCAAGGGTGCGCGGGCCCGCGCCGTCGCGCAGCGCGACGATCACTTCCTCGACGGCCGGGATGAAGTTATTCCGCACCGCGAATTCGCGTGTCACCGCCGCATCGATGGCGTGCAGCCGGCGGGCTTCGGCCTCGTCGATTTTCAGGAAAGCGGGAATCTGCGCCATGCGTTGCAGCGCGAGTAGATCCGCGGTTCGCAGCGCGCGGACGTGGGCTTGCGCGGCCTCGGCATACGCCTGCGAGGCGTCCTGCGCCTCGGCCGTGGACCTGGCCTTGACCTTGAGCGTGCGGGCGATCGCCTTCTGTGCGCGGTCAAGCTGCGTGGGACGCAGCGCGCGCCTTATACGGTCGCCGATGGCCCCGGAGCCGAACCTTCGGTCCTCCGAGGACGCCGGCGACTGATCCCGTGGCGTTGGCTGCGCCGGCGCCGTGGTGGCGCCAGCCGTATAGGGATACGGCATGACGTTGGATTCGTCGCCGCGCAAAATGGCGGCGGCGGCGAACAGGTCCGTGATCAGGCGCCGCTGGTCATACAGCAGCCCATCGCTTATGTAGCCACCCGGCAAGGTTTTCGCCCGGCTGGACTCGAGATATGCATGGATGCCGCGGGTAGGCGTGTCCTGCGCCGCGTCCTTGTCCAGCGGCATGAAGGTGTCCATGAACTGCTGCTGGACGGCCGGCGGCAGTTGCCTGATGAACGACACGTGACGATCCACACTGGACTCGTCAGGTTGGGCGGAGGCCCGGTGCATGGCGTACAGATGCTGGATTGCGCCATGCATGGCGCCGATGTCGTAGCGCTCGCTTGCGGTCAACAGCGCCCCCATCATGCGCCGCGGGTAGGCATCATGGGCGATTTCCGCGACCACGTCGACGATGCGCCGGGCGATCTGGCGCAGGTGCGGCGCCGCCCGCAGCGCGGGGATCGCGTCCAGGGCGGCGTCCAGCTGTTGCCGTGCGGCGTCATCCCCGGAACGCAGCTGTCCCGCACTGCCCAGTGCCGGTAACTGGGCGATCGCGGTGTTGTCCGTATGAAAGGCGATGGCCAGCTGGACGAAGGCCAGGTCGATATCGCTGGGATCGGCGACCTGCGCCAGCCGGGCGGCGGCATCGGCGATCGCCTGGCTCGCTGCCGCGGGCCAATCGTCATCCTTGTCCAGCATGGCGCCGTGCACGGCGCGGCCGAGCTTGTACAGTCCGGAAGCATCCGGGACATCGCCGGTGGCCGCGTCGTCCGGCGCGACTGCGCCGGATCGGACCGTGCCGGAATCTTGCGCATCCGCGCAGTCCCGGATCAATGCATCGACCGCGTGGCGTATGGCGGGCGTGCTGACGCGGAAGCGTGCCGCCGCGGGCAGGCCCAGGGACCCGTCCGTGAAGGCGGCCGTGGCCTCGCTTACTTCGTAGCGCGCCAGCCGATGTTCGGAGACGATCGGTCTGGCGAAATCGTCGGTGATCGTGATCCGCGCTTCGCTTGTCAGCCGGTTGGGCGCGGCGGGGGGCATGCCTGCTTGGCGCAGGTCCTCATGGCTGCCGAAATGAAGGTCGTCGCGGCTGGACGCGGCCGAGCCCAGGCCGCTGCCGGTTTCGCTGCCGTGGTAGCCGCTGGTCGTGGCGCTATAGCCCGAGGCCTGGCTGCCGATGGAGTGGTTGCGCCGGGCGAGATAGGCCACCGGGCTGCCGGCCTCGCTATCCATGGGCGAGGATGGACGCATGAAGGCCGCGACGCCGGCAAGGTTCAAGCCGCGTGGCCGCGCGGGCGCATACCGCAACAGCGCGGCAGCCTTGTTCGGCGGGTCCCGCCGCAACGGCGGCAAGACGATGGATGCCGATGACTTGTATATGGGCGCCTGGCTGCGCGAAGCGCGGATGGGGGCTCCGGCTTCCGCCTTGAAGGCGGCCGGCGCGTCTTCGCCAGCGGGGAGGGCGGCCGGGATCGTGTAGGAGGCCGTGAGGGGAATATTGGAGAGGGTGTTCTCGGGCATCTAATGCTTCCACGGAGTTTGAGGGACGTGCGCATCGCCGGCAGGAAACATGACGCCGCCGTCGCCAACGCGCATGCGTGCGATTCTTCCTCCGTTGATTCCTTTATGCGCCAACAGGAATCGACAGGCGTTTTTGCGCTTGGCGGCGTCCATCGCCGGCATTCGCTTGCGCGCACGCCATCGCGCGTAGCCGTCCGCGTGTGAGTGGAAGGAAATCGGACCGTTCACTGTGAACTCCGCGCGACAACATTCCGACTTACCCGCGCATCGCTGTTGATGCGCGTTCAGGAGCACACACATGTCTGTTGCCGCAATTAATCCCGTCCCCGTCCTTACGCCCGTTGCGAACGTAGCCCCGCCAGCTGCCGTCGCGGGGCAGCGGGGCGCCGCGCAAACGTTCGCCTCATACTCCGCGCATTCAACGGGTCAGGATGGCGCGGCGGTCGAATCGGGCGGACTATCCGCCCCTTTGCAAGCCGACCCTTTGTTGTGGGGAGTGAATGCGCGCGTCCTGGCGCATTTGAAGGACACCATCGAACTGCAGAACAACGTCAAGCTGTTGAAGCGAGCGGATACGGAACTGAACGCGGCCATCGGCCGCGTGCTGAAGGACCGCACCCTGGGCCCGCTATCCGAAGCCGCGGAGCGGGTGGGGGGCCGCCGGGCGACCTTCGACTTCATCGTTGCCGAAGCCAAGAGAACCGGCTTGTTCGACGATCTGAAGAATGCGGGTGTGCAGCGTTTGAAGGATTCGGGCAATTACGAAAGCCTGATCGAGCAGGTGATGGCGCGCGAGGCGCGCGCGGGCCGTCCGCGCGATCGTGCCTGGGCCGAAAGCTGGATCGAGCGCCAGTTCGACCCCACCAGTATTGATGCGACGTTCGAAGCCGGCGAACCCTATATGGATCTTGCGGCTATCTACGAAGGTGCCTGGGCCTACGGCGGGAACAAGGGGTGCGCGGCCGTCTATGGCGACAAGACCAATGTCCACGCGACGGGGCCGTTCAAGGTGAATTTCGTCAAGAGCGAAGACACGAGCGATGACAGGTTTGCGATGTCCTACATCGTCGAGAACCGGCTGACCGGTGAAAAAACCGCGCCGCGTCCCTACGATGAACGCGGCACCATCATCGAAGCAAAGGGGCTGCGTGCGCAGATGTTCGGCGCGCCGGCCGCGGGCGACATATTCACCTTCGACAAGCCGGCCAGATACCACCTGGATTATCCGGATGGCAACAACCCGATCATCAGCAAGGACAACCAGAAGGAGATGTACAAGACCCTGGTCTTCAATCGCCTGTTCGAGCCCATCGTGCGCGGCCCGGATATGGACACGCCGGAGGAAACGGTGGACAACGCCTTTCGCCGGCGATAGCCCGATAGTGAGATAGGCCGATGGGTTGATAGTCCACTGGATTAACACCCCAAAGCAAACACCCCCAAGACGGGCTTGCCTTGGGGGTGTCTGGATCAAAAACTTGTCCGCCGTAAGGCGGACAAGTTTTGTGGCGGCCTTTTAACCAGCCTAGGCGCGGCGGCGCGTGAACATGCCGACCACGAACAGCACGATGATGGCGCCGACGACGGAAGCGATCCATCCGGCCGGTTCGCCCGGCGCATACCAGCCCAGCGTCCGACCCAGGAATCCCGCCACGACGGCGCCCACGATGCCCAGGATGGTGGTCAGGATAAGGCCCATGGATTGGTCGCCTGGCATGAGCGCGCGCGCGATCAGCCCGACGATGAAACCCACGATGATCATGATAATGATGTCCATACGTGCTCCTTCCGTTTCGATACGCGTGTGAGGGGGAAACGCAACAGGGGCATGATAGCGGCGGCCAATGGGGCAGGCCGTCGATGTCATGTAACAACAAATTGCCCTGTTGTTTTAACGCCGCGCGTCGCTGATCAGCTTCCGCAGTGCATCAACGATCTGGTCGCTGGAGCTGCTGTCGGACAGCAGCAGCCGCGCTTCTCCGGCGCCATCGAACACATAAACGCCGCGGCTATGCGTGACGTTATAGCTATTTGGATCGGCGCCAGGCTTGGGCTTATCGATCTGGTATGAGACGCGGTAGCGGCGCGCGACGCTGGCGATCTGTCGTTCCGTACCGGTAAGGCCGATGGCATTGTTGTTGAAGGCGTTCACATAAGCTTGCAATCCGTCCGGGGTATCGCGGTGCGGATCGACGCTGACGAACAGGATGCGCACGGCGTCCGCGTCCTTGCCCAGCCGGTTCATGACATCGGCCAACTGCGCCATGGTGGTGGGGCAGACATCGGGGCAACTGGCATAGCCGAAGAACAGCAGGACGGTCTTGCCCTTGACGTCGTCCTGGCTGACCGTGCGCCCCTGCGCGCCGGACAAGGTGAACTTAAGGTCGGGCAGGTGGCCGTGGATGTCATAGACGGCCGGCTGCCCGGCCGCGTGCGCGGCGCCGGCGATCAGCATCGTGGCGGCAAGCAGCAGCCGGGCGGCGGCCGAGGCCAGCAAGCGTAGTCCGAAGGAGGGCGCCGCACGCGAGCGGCTGCCGCGCCCCACGGCCGGGTCCGGCAAGAAGGTGCCGAACTTCGGCGTGGAATCCGGCAAGCGGGCGCTGATCCTATCGGCCGCGGACATGGGTTTACTCCTGTTGGGCGGTCATGCCGCTATGGCGCAGCAGGGCGTCGATGCGCGGTTCGCGGCCGCGGAAGGCCTTGAACGAGTCGGCGGCCGGCCGGGCGCCGCCCACGGCCAGGACTTCACGCCGGAAACGTTCCCCGGTCGCTGCGTCCAGCGTGCCGTGCGGGCCGCCGCGCGCCGCTTCCTCGAAGGCTTCATAGGCGTCGGCCGACAGCACCTCGGCCCATTTATAGCTGTAGTACCCCGCCCCATAGCCGCCCGCGAACAGATGCGAAAAACTGTGCGGCATCCGGTGCCAGGCCGGTGGCGTCAGCACCGCGACCTCGCTTCGAACCTGGCCCAGCAAGTCCAGCACGGCCTGGATGTTGGCGCCTTCCGGCCGGTCGTGCAGGAGCATGTCGAACAACGCGAACTCGATCTGCCGCACCGTTTGCATGCCGCTCTGGAAATTGCGCGCCGCCAGCAATTTGTCGAACAACGCGCGCGGCAGCGGCTCGCCGCTATCCACATGGGCCGACAGGCGCTGCACCACGGGCCATTCCCAGCAGAAGTTTTCCATGAATTGCGACGGCAGTTCGATGGCATCCCATTCCACCGCGGCGAAGGCGGCCGCGCCGGGTTCGTCCACTTCCGACAGCAGGGCATGCAGCGCGTGCCCGGTTTCGTGGAATAGCGTGATGACGTCGTCGTGCGTCAGCAAGGCCGCCTTGCCGCCATTCGGCCGCGAGAAATTGCAGGTCAGGTAGACCACCGGGGTGTGCAAGGTGCCCGAGGCCAGGCGGCGGCTGCGTTCGCTGTCCACCCAGGCGCCGCCTTGCTTGCCGGCCCGCGCGTACAGATCCAGATAGAGATAGCCGACCAGTTCGCCGTTCGCGCGCTCCACGCGCACGCCGCGGACGTCCGCATGCCATGCCGAAACGGGGAATTCCCGCAGGCGCACCGTGAACAGGGTTTCGATGACTTCGAACAAGCCCGTCAGCACGCGCGGTTCGGTGAAGTATTGCTTGATGTCGTCTTCCGAGTAGGCATAGCGCGATTCGCGCAGGCGCTCGGAAGCGTAGGGTACGTCCCAGGGCTGCAGGTCGTCCATGCCCAGCTCCTGCCGGGCGTATTCGCGCAGCTGGGCCAGGTCGCGTTCGGCATAGGGACGCGCACGGCCGGCCAGGTCGCGCAGGAAGCCGACCACCTGCTCGGCATCGCGCGCCATGCGGGTCTGCAGGCGCAGCTCGGCGAAATTACGGAAGCCCAGCAGGCGTGATTCTTCCGCGCGCAGCGAAAGCAGCTCTTCGATCAGCGGCGAGTTGTCGAACTTGCCGTCGCCGTGTTCCGAGGCCACTGTTCCGTACGCCCGGTACAGCGTTTCGCGTAGCGACCGGTCGCGGGCATATTGCATGACCGGAAGATAGCAGGGCATTTTCAGCGTCAGCTTCCAGCCGGTCTTGCCGTCGGCCTCGGCGGCTTGCCGCGCGGCCTGCTTGACGTCGGCGGGCACGCCATCCAGGCGTGTTTCATCTTCGACCAGCAGCGACCAGGCGTCGATGGCGTCGAGCACGTTTTCGGAGAATTTTTGCGAGGTCTGCGCTTCGCGATCCGAGATTTCGGCATAGCGTTCGCGGTCCGCGCCCTGTAGTTCGACGCCGCTGAGCCGGAAGTCGCGCAAGGCCAGGTCGATGACGCGCTGGCGCACCGGGCTCCAGGATGCGAATCCCGGGGCGGCGCGCAGGCGCTGGTATTGCTTGTACAGGCCTTCGTGCAGGCCGACCCAGGTGGAGAACTCGGTCACTTTCGGCAGCGCGGCGTTATAGGCCTCGCGCAGTTCCGGCGTGTTCACCACCGCGTTCAAATGCCCGGCCACCGACCAGGCGCGCCACAGGCGTTCGGAGGTGGAGTCCAAGGGCTCCAGTATGGCTTCCCAGGTCGCCGGCAGGGCAGGGTCGGCCGCCTGGTCCACCGCCTGCCGCGCGGCGGCCAGCAAGGTGTCCACCGCCGGCACGATATGCTCGGGCTTGACGGCGGCGTAGTCCACCAGGTCTTCAACAGGGGCAAGTAGCGGGTTGGCGCTCATAGACGGCTCGATCCAAGACAACGATGACGCAGTTTAGATGGAGACGAGCCATCGAGGTTGCAAGAGCCGCCCGGCAGGATGTACCCACCCCCGAAGCGCTGCGCGCTTCCCCCTCAAGGGGGCGACGCCCGCGGACCGGCTGAGCCGGATCCGCGGCGTCCCCGATAGGGGAGCACCTTAGCCTAGGCGTTCTGCGGCTTCGACGGTATTGACCAGCAGCATCGCGATGGTCATGGGGCCGACGCCACCCGGGACGGGCGTGATCGCGCCGGCGACCTGGACCGCGCTATCGAACTCCACGTCGCCGCGCAGCTTGCCGTCTTCGCCGCGATTGATGCCGACGTCGATGACCACGGCGCCCGGCTTGATCATGTCGCCCTTGACGATGCCGGCCTTGCCGGTGGCGACCACGAGGATGTCCGCGCGCCGCGTATGCGCGGCCAGGTCGCGCGTCTTGGAATTGCACAGCGTCACGGTGGCGCCGGCGGCCAGCAGCAGCATGGCCATCGGCTTGCCGACGATGTTGCTGGCGCCGACGATGACAGCCTCGGCGCCGCGCAGCGCCACGCCTTCGCTTTCCAGCATTTTCATCACGCCGTAAGGCGTACACGGCCGGAACAGGGGCTGGCCCGTCATCAGCAGGCCCGCGTTGGTGATATGAAAGCCGTCCACGTCCTTCTCGGGCGCGATCGCCTCGATCACCTTGTGCGCGTCCATATGCGGCGGCAGCGGCAGCTGCACCAGGATGCCGTGTATCGTCGGATCCCCGTTCAGCACGGCGATCCGCTGCAGCAGTTCGGCTTCGCTCATGGTGGCGGGATACTGCTCTTTCACCGAATGCAGGCCCGCCTTTTCGCAGGCCAGGACCTTATTGCGCACGTACACCTGCGAAGCCGGGTTTTCGCCGACCAGCACCACGGCCAGGCCCGGCCGCACTCCCTGTTTCGCCAGTTCGGTGACGCGATACGCGACCTCGTCGCGTATGCGCTGGGACAGCGCCGAACCGTCGATAATCCTTGCCGTCATGCGTGCGCCTCGGGTTTGGCCAGGGCCACCTTCATCAGGTCGGCCACGGTGGTGACTTCAAGCTTTTCCATAATGTTGGCGCGATGCGCCTCCACGGTCTTGATGCTGATGCCCAGATCGTCCGCGATCTGCTTGTTCAGACGGCCGGCCACGATGCGTTCCAGCACCTGCTGCTCGCGCGCCGTGAGCCGGGCCAGCATGGCTTCATGGTCGCGCTGCGCCTGGAATTTGGACACGCGCTGCGTGGCCTGTTCCAGCATGCGCGCGACGATCTCGCGCAGATCCGACTCGTTGAAGGGCTTTTCCAGGAAGTCGATCGCGCCTTTCTTCATGGTCGTCACGGCCATCGGCACGTCGCCATGGCCGGTGATGAACACGATGGGCAGCGGCGCCTTGCGGGCGATCAGCTGTTCCTGCAGCTCCAGCCCGCTCATGCCGGGCATGCGGACATCCGCGATCAGCACGCCCACCTGGTTGGGGTCGTAGTCTTCCAGGAAGCTCTCCGCGCTGCTGTAGGAGCGCACGCGATAGCCGTTGGCTTCCAGCAGCCAGCGCAGCGAATCGCGTACCGCTTCGTCGTCGTCGACGATGAATACCGTGCTGGACGGGTTGGGGGTGTTCATGCGTGAAGCTCCTCGGACTGGTCATTCTGCGACTGCGCTTGCGGCGCCGCGCAGGGCAGGGTGAAGCGGAAGATCGTGCCGCCCGCGGGATTGGGATCCGCCCAGAGGCGGCCGTGGTGCGACTCGATAATGGTACGGCAGATATTCAGTCCCATGCCCAGACCCTGGGCCTTGGTGCTGAAAAATGGTTCGAACAGCCTTTCCGGATCGGCCAGTCCGTGGCCGCGGTCCACCACGGCCACTTCGATGTGCTGTTCGTGCAGGATCACGGCGACCTTCAATTCATCGGAATCGCTGTTCTCCATGGCCTCCAGGCCGTTCTTCAGCAGATTCAGCAGCACCTGTTCGATCAGGATGGGATCGGCCAGCACGTCCGGCGCGTTCGACGGCACGAAACGTTCGATGCGGATGCGGCGCTTGCGCGCGTCGATCTCGGCGAAGCCGATGGCATTGTCGACAATGCCGGCGATGGCGACGCGCTGGCGGCGCGGTTCGCTGCGCTTCACGAATTCGCGAATGCGGCTGATGATCTTGCCGGCGCGCTCGGCCTGCGCGGCGGCCTTTTCCAGCGCCGGCAGCAGCATGCGCGGATTGGTGTGGCCCGCCTTGACCAGGGCGACCGCGCCCATGCTGTAGTTGGTGATGGCGGTCAGCGGCTGATTCAGTTCGTGCGCCAGCGACGAAGCCATCTCGCCCATGGTGGTCAGGCGGCTGGTCAGCTGGATCTTTTCCTGCTGGACGCGCGAGGCTTCTTCGTGCTGGCGGCGCTCGGTGATGTCGCGTGCCACCTGCAGGCGCACGCGGCGGCCGTCGGTCCAGGCCAGCATGCGGTGATGCACTTCGAACCAGCGCTGCACCGAGGGCGCGAACACTTCCACCGATTCGTCGGTGAAGCGGCCGCGGCGGCCGGCCAGCAGTTCGTCGTGGCCGCCGGTCTGCGCGCCGAACACGCGGCGGTAGGTGCGGTTGGCGAACAGCAGCTCCAGGCCGTCGTGCGTGTCGGCGGTCACCGAAATCGCATCGTCCAGGCCTTCCAGCACCGTCATGAAGCGTTCGTGCGCGGCGGTCAGCGCCTCGCGGATGCGCTTGGGCTCGGTGATGTCCGTCATCGACGTCATCCAGCCGATCTGGTTGCCGTTGGGATCCAGCAGCGGCGAGACGTACATGCGCGCCGTGAAGCGCGAGCCGTCGCGACGCTGCGCTTCCACTTCCAGGCCGCTGCTGGGCGTCTTGCCGGACAGCAGGATGTCCAGCGTGTGCTGATGCTGGTCGTGACGCCCCGGGACCCAATAGGGGAAGGGCGGGCTGCGGCCGATCAGGTCGGCTTCGTTCCAGCCTATCATCCGGCAGAAGGCCGGGTTGACGTAGGCGATGCGGCCTTCCATGTCGAGCACCCGCATGCCGGTGGACATGGAATTCTCCATCGCGCGGCGAAAACCGGTTTCGGCGATCAGCGCGGCCTCGGCGTGGGAGCGGAAGCGGGTATAGCGCCACAGCATGAGCAGGCTGATGATGATCACGCAGGACAGCGCCAGCACGATCCACAGCAGGCGCTGCTGCCGCATCTCCTGATCTATGGTCACGAACATGACGCTGTCGTCATGGATGCGCTGCAGCCAGAAGAACACGCCCATGACACATATATAGAGTATGAGTACGACGACCGGCGTCAGCCAATAAAGGCCGCGCCGGCGCA
Source organism: Bordetella sputigena (assembly GCF_965137885.1). Classification (NCBI taxonomy): domain Bacteria; kingdom Pseudomonadati; phylum Pseudomonadota; class Betaproteobacteria; order Burkholderiales; family Alcaligenaceae; genus Bordetella; species Bordetella sputigena. Next base: position 105,481 of record NZ_CBCSCA010000005.1, on the reverse strand, counting down.
ATCGGGCATGGTCGTGAAACGGCGTGGGAATATTCGACTTGGGGACGCTGGCCATGGCTGTGTCGCGGGAACTTGAGACATTTTAGTCGCTTGTTTCGCTTGGCGATGTTTTCATATTATGAAATGCCGTACCGCAACATGAAATTTCTCTTGCGTCACGGTAATCTTGTTTCCTAGAATGCGCCGCATAAGTTGCCCTGGCCAAGCGGTCTGGCGCGAAAAACGCGCGGCAGGCCGGTTTTCTGCGGGCGTTTTCAGTGCCCCTCGCGCCGGCACAGGCGCACGGCTACAACCCTCTCTGCTCGGAGACACACGATGTCCTCTAACGCCCTGGCTGGCGCCCAAACGGCTGCCAATGACGAAGACACCCTGGAGACCCAGGAGTGGCTCGAAGCGCTGGCGGCGGTGCTCGACCGCGAAGGCCCGGAACGCGCCCACTATCTGCTGGAACGCCTGATCGATGAGGCTCGTCGTTCCGGTGCGCATATTCCCTATTCGCCCAACACCGCTTATGTGAACACGATTCCGCCCGGCCTGGAGCCGGCGCATCCGGGCAACCTGGAGCTGGAATCGCGCATCCGCGCCTATGTGCGCTGGAACGCCATGGCCATGGTGGTGCGCGCCAACCGCCATTCGCCCCCGGACGGCGGCGACCTGGGCGGCCACATCGCGTCGTTCGCCTCGCTGGCCACCATGATAGGCACCGGCCAGAACCACTTCTGGCACGCGGAAAGCGAAGACCACGGCGGCGACCTGGTGTACTTCCAGGGCCATTCGTCGCCCGGCGTGTACGCGCGCGCCTTCCTGGAAGGCCGGCTGACCGAAGAACAATTGAATCATTTCCGCCAGGAAGTGGACGGCAAGGGCCTGTCCTCGTATCCGCATCCCAAGCTGATGCCGGAGTTCTGGCAGTTCCCGACGGTATCGATGGGCCTGGGCCCCATCACCGCGATCTATCAGGCGCGCTTCCTGAAGTATCTGCACGCGCGCGGCCTGGCCAACACCGCCAACCGCAAGGTGTGGGTATTCTGCGGCGACGGCGAAATGGACGAGCCGGAATCGCTGGGCGCGATCGCCCTGGCGGCTCGCGAAAAGCTGGACAACCTGATCTTCGTCATCAACTGCAACCTGCAGCGCCTGGACGGCCCGGTGCGCGGCAACGGCAAGATCATCCAGGAACTGGAAGGCGACTTCCGCGGCAGCGGCTGGAATGTCATCAAGCTGATCTGGGGCGGCTACTGGGATCCGCTGCTGGCGCATGACAAGGAAGGTATCCTGCGCCGCGTGATGGAAGAGACCGTCGACGGCGAATACCAGGCCTACAAGGCCAACGACGGCAAGTTCGTGCGCGAGAAGTTCTTCGGCAAGCATCCCAAGCTGCTGGAGATGGTCGCCCGCATGAGCGACGAAGACGTGTGGCGCCTGAACCGCGGCGGCCACGATCCGCACAAGGTGTACGCGGCTTTCGAGGCGGCCTCCAGCCACAAGGGCCAGCCCACCGTCATCCTCGCCAAGACCATCAAGGGCTACGGCATGGGCCAGGTCGGCCAGGCCAAGAACCCCACCCACCAGCAGAAAAAGCTGGACGTGGCGGCCGTGCGTGAATTCCGCGACCGCTTCGGCATCCCCATCCCCGACGACAAGCTGGAAGAACTGCCGTTCTTCAAGCCCGCCGAGGATTCGCCGGAAATGAAGTACCTGCACGAACGCCGCAAGGCGCTGGGCGGCTACCTGCCCAAGCGCCGCGTCAAGGCCGACGAGCAGCTCAAGGCGCCCAAGCTGGAAGCCTTCAAGCCGGTACTGGAGCCCACCGCCGAAGGCCGTGAGATCTCCACCACCCAGGCCTTCGTGCGTTCGCTGAACCAGATCCTGCGCGACAAGGAACTGGCGCCGCGCGTCGTGCCCATCCTGGCCGACGAGTCGCGCACCTTCGGCATGGAAGGCCTGTTCCGCCAGATCGGCATTTATGCGCCGGAAGGCCAGAAGTACATCCCGGTCGATAAGGACCAGGTGATGTACTACAAGGAAGCGGCCGACGGCCAGCTGCTGCAGGAAGGCATCAACGAAGCGGGCGCGATGAGCTCCTGGATCGCGGCGGCGACGTCGTACTCCACGAACAACCGCATCATGGTGCCGTTCTACGTGTACTACTCGATGTTCGGTTTCCAGCGCATCGGCGACCTGGCCTGGCTGGCCGGCGACATGCAGGCGCGCGGCTTCCTGATCGGCGGCACCGCGGGCCGCACCACGCTGAACGGCGAAGGCCTGCAGCACGAGGACGGCCACAGCCACCTGATGGCGGCCACCATCCCCAACTGCCTGCCCTACGATCCGACGTACGCGCATGAAGTGGCGGTCATCATCCAGGACGGCCTGCGCCGCATGGTCGAGAACCAGGAAAACGTCTATTACTACCTGACCGTGATGAACGAGAACTACCCGCACCCGGGCTTGAAGCCGGGCGACGAGGAAGGCATCGTGCGCGGCATGTACCAGCTGAAGACGGTGGGCAAGGGCAAGCAACGCGTGCAGCTGATGGGCTCGGGCACCATCCTGCGCGAAGTCGAGGCCGCCGCCGACCTGCTGGACAAGGACTGGGGCGTGGCTTCGGACATCTGGAGCGTGACCAGCTTCACGCTGCTGCGCCGCGAAGGGCAGGACGTCGATCGCCACAACCTGCTGCACCCGGCGGAGAAGAAGCCGCGGGTGGCCTATGTCACCGAGCAGCTGGCGAAGACGGAAGGCCCGATCATCGCGTCGACCGACTACATGAAGCTGTACGCCGACCAGATCCGTCCGTTCATCCCCAAGGGCCGCGAATATCGCGTGCTGGGCACGGATGGTTTCGGCCGTTCCGATTTTCGCTACAAGCTGCGCGAGCATTTCGAGGTCGATCGCCACTTCGTGGCCGTCGCCGCCTTGAAGGCGTTGGCGGACGAAGGCGCCATTCCGGCTTCCAAGGTGGCCGAGGCCATCAAGAAGTACGGCATCAACCCCGAAAAAGCCAACCCGCAATACGCCTGAGGCCCGAACGACATGAGCAATACGGTGGAAATCAAGGTACCTGACATCGGCGATTTCAAGGAAGTCGAAGTCATCGAAGTGCTGGTGGCTCCCGGCGACACGATCAAGGCGGAACAGAGCCTGATCACGGTGGAGTCGGACAAGGC
>NZ_CBCSCA010000005.1:0-102210 GCF_965137885.1 Bordetella sputigena | reverse complement strand
GCAATACGGTGGAAATCAAGGTACCTGACATCGGCGATTTCAAGGAAGTCGAAGTCATCGAAGTGCTGGTGGCTCCCGGCGACACGATCAAGGCGGAACAGAGCCTGATCACGGTGGAGTCGGACAAGGCATCCATGGAAATCCCGGCGTCCGAAGGCGGCGTGGTGAAGTCCGTGAAGGTCAAGGTCGGCGACAAGGTCTCCATGGGTACGGTGGTCCTGGAGCTGGAAGCGGGTGGCGCCTCCGAAGCGGCCGCCGCCGCGCCGGCCAAGGCCGAAGCGAAGGCGGAAGCCAAGCCGGCCGGGCAGGACAGCCAGGCCCAGCCGAAAGTGCAGGAGGCGGCCCAGTCCGCCGCGCCCGCGCAGGGCGGCGGCCAGCAGGTCATCGAAGTGCCCGACATCGGCGACTTCAAGGAAGTCGAAGTCATCGAAGTGATGGTCGCCGTCGGCGACACCATCAAGGCCGAACAAAGCCTGATCACGGTGGAGTCGGACAAGGCCTCGATGGAAATCCCCTCGTCGCAAGGCGGCGTGGTCAAGGAAGTGCGAGTCAAGGTCGGCGACAAGGTGTCCAAGGGCACGCCGGTGGTTGTGGTGGAAGGCGGGGACGCCCCCGCCGCCGCGCCGGCCGCCGCGCCCGCACAAGCCGCCGCGGCGGCGCCGGCCCAGGCACCCGCGCCGGCCCCCGCCGCCGCTGCTTCTGGCGCGGCATCGTCCTCGTCGGCCGGCCGCGCCGCGCCCGCGGCCGCGCTGCCCGAAGCAGAACTCAAGCCCGGCCAACTGCCGCACGCCTCGCCCTCGGTGCGCAAGTTCGCGCGCGAATTGGGCGTGGACCTGACGCGCGTGGCGGGCAGCGGTCCGAAGGGTCGCATCACGCAAGACGACGTGCGCGGTTTCGTCAAGCAGGCCCTGGCCGGTGGCGCGCCCGCCGCGGCCGGCGCGGCGGCCGGCGGCAATGTCGGCGGCTTGAATGTGCTGGCCTGGCCGCAGATCGATTTCAGCAAGTTCGGCCCGGTGGAGGCCAAGCCGCTGTCGCGCATCAAGAAGATTTCCGGCGCGAACCTGCATCGCAACTGGGTCATGATCCCGCACGTCACCAACAACGACGAAGCGGACATCACCGATCTGGAGGCGCTGCGCGTCACGCTGAACAAGGAAAACGAGAAAGCCGGCGTCAAGGTCACCATGCTCGCCTTCCTGATCAAGGCCGTCGTTGCCGCGCTGAAGAAATTCCCGGAGTTCAATGCCTCGCTGGACGGCGACAACCTGGTGCTGAAGCAGTACTACCACATCGGCTTCGCGGCCGATACGCCCAACGGGCTGGTGGTGCCGGTGATCCGCGATGCCGACAAAAAGGGCATCCTGGACCTGGCCAGGGAAAGCTCCGACATGGCCAAGAAGGCGCGCGACGGCAAGCTGTCGCCCGCTGAAATGCAGGGCGGCTGCTTCTCGATCTCGTCGCTGGGCGGCATCGGCGGTACGCACTTCACGCCCATCATCAACGCCCCCGAAGTCGCCATCCTGGGCGTGTCGCGCTCGGAGTTCAAGCCGGTATGGGACGGCAAGCAATTCGTGCCGCGCCTGAAGCTGCCGCTGTCGCTGTCGTATGACCATCGCGTGATCGATGGCGCCGCTGCCGCGCGCTTCAATGCCTATCTGACCGCCTTGCTGGCCGACTTCCGCCGCATCGCGCTGTAATCGGGGATCGATATGAGCAATACGGTGGAAATCAAGGTACCCGACATCGGCGACTTCAAGGAAGTGGAAGTCATCGAGGTGCTGGTGGCCCCCGGCGACACGATCAAGGCGGAACAGAGCCTGATCACGGTGGAGTCGGACAAGGCGTCGATGGAGATCCCGGCGTCCGAAGGCGGCGTGGTCAAGTCGGTGAAGGTGAAGGTTGGCGACAAGGTGTCCATGGGCACGGCCATCCTGGAAGTGGAGCCCGCGGCGGCCGGGGCCGCGTCGTCGGATGCGGGCAAGGGCGCCGCGTCTTCGGACGCGCAGAAGGCCGCGCCGGCGCAATCCGGCGCCGCCGCCGGCTCGCAGGCCGCCGGTTCTCCGGCCGCCGACAAGTCGCCGCCGCCTCCGCCCGCTGCCGGTGCCGTCGCACCCGCGGCCGCGACCTATTCCGGCAATGTCGACATCGAGTGCGACATGCTGGTGCTGGGCGCCGGCCCCGGCGGCTATTCGGCCGCCTTCCGCGCCGCCGACCTGGGCATGAAGACGGTGCTGGTCGAGCGCTATTCGACCCTGGGCGGCGTCTGCCTGAACGTCGGCTGCATCCCGTCCAAGGCCTTGCTGCACGTCGCCGCGGTCATGGAAGAAGCCAAGGCCCTGGCCGACCACGGCATCACCTTCGGCGAACCCAAGATCGACCTGGACAAGCTGCGCAGCTTCAAGGACAGCGTGGTCGGCAAGCTGACCGGCGGCCTGGCCGGCATGGCCAAGATGCGCAAGGTCACCGTGGTGACGGGCGTGGGCGAATTCGCCGATCCCAACCACATGACCGTCAAGGGCGCGGACGGCAAGACGCAGACGGTGCGCTTCAAGAACGCCATCATCGCCGCCGGCAGCCAGGCCGTGCGCCTGCCTTTCATGCCGGACGACGAACGCGTGGTGGATTCGACCGGCGCGCTGCTGTTGCGCAGCATTCCCAAGAAGATGCTGATCGTCGGCGGCGGCATCATCGGCCTGGAAATGGGCACGGTGTACTCCACGCTGGGCGCGCGCCTGGACGTGGTGGAGATGCTGGACGGCCTGATGCAGGGCGCCGACCGCGATATGGTCAAGGTGTGGCAGAAGATGAACGCGCCGCGCTTCGACAACATCATGCTCAAGACCAAGACGGTGGCCGCCGAAGCCCGCAAGGACGGCATCTACGTCACCTTCGAAGGCGAGGGCGCGCCCAAGGAACCGCAGCGCTACGACCTGGTGCTGCAGGCGGTGGGGCGGTCGCCCAACGGCAAGAAGATCGGCGCCGACAAGGCCGGCATCGCCGTGACCGACCGCGGCTATATCCCGGTGGACAAGCAGATGCGCACCAACGTGCCGCACATCTACGCCATCGGCGACATCGTCGGCAACCCGATGCTGGCGCACAAGGCCGTGCATGAAGGCCATGTGGCGGCGGAAGCGGCGTCCGGCGAGAAGTCTTTCTTCGATGCGCGCGTGATCCCGGCCGTGGCCTACACGGACCCGGAAGTCGCCTGGGTGGGCCTGACGGAAGACGAAGCCAAGAAGCAGGGCATCAAGATCGAGAAGGGCGTGTTCCCCTGGGCCGCCTCCGGCCGCGCCATCGCCAATGGCCGCGACGAAGGCTTCACCAAGCTCATTTTCGATGCCGACAACCACCGCATCCTGGGTGGCGGCATCGTCGGCACGCATGCCGGTGATCTGATCAGCGAACTGGCGCTGGCGGTGGAGATGGGCGCGGATGTGGTCGACATCGCCAAGACCATCCACCCGCACCCCACGCTGGGCGAGTCGGTGGGCATGGCCGCGGAAGTGGCGGAAGGGGTCTGCACGGACCTGCCGCCCACGCGCAAGAAGTAAAACCGGCGCGCCCGCGCCCCCGCATCGCGGCGGGCGCGGGCATGGCTTACACGCGCTTCAGCCAGGCGCCTGGCCAGTGCGTGATGTTCTGGTCCAGCGCGCTTTCGTTGAACGGCCAGGACGGCGTGGCAACCTTGAATTCGGGATGCTTTTCGGCGAAATCGCGGGCGGCGTACGTCGGGTTATCCGTGGTCCAGCCCGGCGTGCCGCGCGGCACGTCTGCCAGGTCGTACATGATGCCGTCCGTCGCCACGATGTACGACCCCGGCGTAACCAGCCCGGAATAAAGCTCCAGCTCCTGCAGCACGTGATCGTAGGTGTGGTTGGAATCCAGGATGACCAGCACCTTTTCGCCCGGTTTAACCAGGGATGCGACGTGCTGGACGGTTTCCGGCGCGGTCGAGCTGCCTTCCACCAGGGTGATGTAGGGCATCAAGGGGTGGGCCTCGATGGCGGCGCGGTTATGCGGTCGGATTTCGATGTCGATGCCGACGATACGGCCGCGTCCCATGGCCTTGCACAGGGATGCGTAGAACACCAGCGAGCCGCCGTGCGCGACGCCGGTTTCGATGATCACGTCGGGCTGCAGCTGCGTGATCACTTCCTGCATCCGCACCATGTCCTCGGGCAGCTGGATGACGGGTCGGCCCATCCAGCTGAAGGTGTAGTGGTATTTCTGGTCCCAGCCCACGCGCACCCATTGGCGCGAGATGGCTTCGAAGGCTTCCTTGGAATACAGGTCCAGGGAACGCGTTTCCTTGCCTTCGGTGATGGTCAGCAGCTTTGCATCGGTGTCTATCAGCAGCTTCATTGTTTGCTCCAGTCCGCGAGATCCATACGGATGTTCTGTTCCGCGAGGATTTTCAGATTTTCAGTTCGGTAGTTGGGGTTCATCAGGACCGCCATCGCCACGCCGCGCCCGGCGGCTTGTGCCGGGCTGACGATGGGATGGCCGGTGCCGGGTACGAAACGACCTTGTTTGTTGGGGTTGAGGTCGATCAGGCAATCGATGCGGGTGCCGTCCGGGTCCAGCATATTGGCCAGCGTCACCCCTTTGGCGCCGGCGCCCCAGACGGCGATTTTCATGCGGCCGCAGGCATCGTCGAGGCGCGTCTTCAGATGATGGATAAGCCGTGTTTCGGCCTCGGCGTAAGCGTGCGCCAGCCCGATGAGCTCGGACGGATCGGGCGTCCTTTCCTTGCCCGCGGCCGCGGCATCCACCGGGCTGGCTTCCACCCACAGGTATTGCTCGCCGAAGATGTAGTGGACATCCTCGACCCTGAAGCCGGCGCGCTGGAAGGCGGCGCGGATGGAGGTCGCGGAGAACAGCGAGCAATGTTCGTAGAAGAAGTCCCAGATCACCTGCCCGCGCAGTATCCACTCGACCGCGGGCGTCTCGAAGAACACGCGGGCGTTGCGCGCCTGCGATAAGGCGGCCCTGACGGAACGCAGCAGGTCCAGGGGGGTCTGGATGTGCTCGATCACGTGCCGGCAGATCACGACGTCGGCCGGGACCGCGGCGCACGAGGCGTCGTAGTACGACTTGCGGAATACGAGCCGGCCGTCCAGCTCCGTCTCGGGGCCGATATAGCTGGGATCGAAGCCTATGCCGCGATTGCCCGTGGCGGGATCGGCGACCAGCTTGCGCAGGAATTCGCCCTTGCCGCAGCCCACTTCCACGATCGTGCAGTCGCGCACCTGCTTGTCGCGCACCAGCATTCCAGCCAGGCCATCCAGATAGGTGTCGAAGTGCGCGGAATGCGATTGCGCGTTGTCATAGCTCTGCCCATAGGACAGTCTGGCGGGATCGAAGCTGCGGTTGAATACGAAGCCGCAGGATGGGCATGCCGCCATATCTATGCTGCCCCTGGCGATGCCGCGCGCTTCTTCCGGCGTGGCATAGACCAGGTGCTGATGGCAGGGCACGTCGGCGCGACTGACGAAAGGCGCGGGAGCGGGCGTGCCGCAGAGCGGGCAGGTGGCTAGATGCATGCGAGTGTTTTCTCCAGGCCTTCGCGCAGCGACAGCGCTTGGTGCCAGCCCAGGCCGGCGAGCCTGTCGTTGCGGCCAAAAAGGCTGGCGGGGCCTTTGGCGCCGCCGGGGGCAAGGTCCAGTACCGGATCGGGGCTCGTGCCCAGCACGTCGGCGATTTCGCGCACGATGGTTTCTATCGCGGTGGCCTGGCCCGAGCATAGGTTGTAGCAGCCGCTCGCCTGTTCGCCGAGCAGGGCATGGAAGGCCGTCGCCACGTCCGCGACATGCATGAAGTCCCGGCGGGCGTCACGGTGGACGCCGAACGGCGCGGCGCGGCCGCGCAGGGCATCGGCCAGGGCCGGCACGAGACGACGTCGGCCTTCGCCTTCTCCGTACAGCAGGAAAATCCGTCCCCAGGCCCATGCGACGCCATGCGATTCGCAGATGTCGCGCAAGCGTTCCTGGGTCTCCCGCTTGGCATTTCCGTAAGGCGTCGCCGGCTCGATGGCGGTGCTTTCCTCATCGCAGGGCGTATCGTCGTGGCGGTATTCGTAGCAGGTGCCGGCGGCGACGACGTGCTTTCCCCCGCCGCGGCAGAACGCTTCGACCAGCCCGGCGGTGGCATCGCGCCATGCTTCATTGAGCGGGGAATCCCAGAATTTGCCGTGCTCCACGTACCAGGCCAGGTGCAGCAGGTGGGTGGCCCGGGCGGTGTCGGTGATGCGGGCGTAGTCCGGGGTCGCCAGCAGGTCGGCTTCGATGAAGTCGATGGCCCCGGCATTGCGCGGCCGGCCGCGGCCCAGCGCGACGACCTCCACGCCGCGCGCGAGCAGGGCGTCGAGGACGTGGCGGCCGATGAAGCCGTTGGCGCCGGTCAGCAGGACTCTCATCCGACGTGCTTCACGGGTATGTCGTACCCGGCGAAGCCCTCATCGAGGAAGGCGCGATCCGCATCCTTGGGCGACATATTGCGCACCGGCAGGGGCCACGCAATGCCTGCGCGCGGGTCCAGGGGATGCAGGCCGGCCTCGGCGCCGGGGGCATAGGCGCGCGTATTGCAATACACCAGCTCGGTGTCCGGCGCGAGTGCCTGGAAGCCGTGGGCAAAGCCCTCCGGCACCAGCAACGCGACGCCGTTGGTCGCCGACAATTTTTCGCCATGCCACTGCAGGAATGTCGGCGATCCCTTGCGCATGTCGACCGCCACGTCCCACAGTTCGCCGCGCATGCACATCACCAGCTTCATCTCGGCGTGTGGCGCGAGTTGCATGTGCATGCCGCGCACGGTCCCGGGATGGATGGTAAGGCTGTGGTTGACGTGGGCGATCGGACCGTGCCAGCCCGCGGCTTCCAGCGTTTCCGCGCAGAACAGCCGCTCGAAGTAGCCGCGGTCGTCGGCGTGCGCGCTGCGATGGACGGTATAAACCCCGGCCAGAGCGCACGGCCTTATTTCCAGATTGCTCATGACTTACGCTCGAACGAATCGATATGGGCGTGGCACAGCTCGCGCGCGTCGCCGCCCTGTTTCAACTTGCGGTACCACTCCATGGTCAGCCGCACGGCGTCGGCGGCGGACCAGCGAGGCTCGATGCCCAGGACGTGCCGCGCCTTGGCGGTTTCCAGTGACAGGTAGTGCGTTTCGTGCGGCGCGTCCGCTTGTGCCGCGCCGAATTCGACCGCGCCCTCTCCATAAACAGTGCGCGCCAGTTCGACGATGTCCCGCACGCTCCGCACATCGTGCCCGTCGGGGCCTATGTTGTAGGCGTCGGCCAGGGTGGGCTGGTCCCAGAGTCTCTCCGCCAGGCACAGGTAGGCGTTCAGGGGCTCGAGTACGTGCTGCCATGGGCGTACCGCCGCCGGATTGCGGACCTGCAGTGTCCCGCCGTCCTGCCACGCCCTTACCGCGTCGGGGATGAGCCTGTCCCGCGACCAGTCGCCGCCGCCGATCACGTTGCCGGCGCGCACGCTGGCGAGCGGAATGCCCGCGGACCGCAGGAAGGCGTCCCGATAGCTGGAAATAACGATTTCGGCGGCCGCCTTGCTGGCGCTGTAGGGATCGTGGCCACCCAGCGTATCCGTTTCGCGGTACGGGAAGAATGTGCGCTGGTCGCGGTAGACCTTGTCGGTCGTAACGGCAACGATGGCGCGTACCGATCCGACGCGGCGGGCCGCTTCCAGTACATGGACCGTACCCATGACATTGGAGCCGAAGGTGAACACCGGATCGTCATAGCTGGCCCTGACCAGCGGTTGCGCGGCCAGATGCAGCACCACCTCCGGCTGGAAGGCATTGACGATACGGTCGAGCGCCGCCATATCGCGGACGTCGCTCAGATGGCTCTGCAGGCGATCGCCGATATGGGCCAGGTCAAACAGATTCGGCGTCGTGGCGGGGGCCAGCGCAATTCCGCATACGGACGCCCCGAGACGTTCCAACCATATCGCCAGCCAGGCGCCCTTGAAGCCGGTATGGCCGGTCAAGAGCACCCGCCGGCCCCGCCAGAACGCGGGGGAAGGCATCGGTGTCACCATAGCTTCCAGGGCGCTTGATTGCGTGCCCACAGGTCTTCGAGCAGGTTCTTCTCGCGCAGGGTGTCCATGGGTTGCCAGAACCCGTGATGCTCATAAGCCATCAAATCGCCTTGCCTGGCGAGCTGCTCCAGGGGCTTCAGTTCCCAGGGGCTGTCGTCATCGTCGATCAGCGAGATTGTCTTCGGCGACAGGACAAAGAATCCGCCATTGATCAGGCCGCCGTCTCCCGGCGGCTTCTCCTGAAAGCCCGTCACCTGCGCGTTGTCGAGCATCAGCGCGCCGTAACGGCCGGGCGGCCGCACCGCGGTGACGGTGGCGGCGCGTCCGTGCTCGCGATGGAACCGGATCAGCGCCGAGATATCGACGTCGGCCACGCCGTCGCCATAGGTGAAGCAGAAAGCGTCTTCGTCCTTCACGTGCTCGGCGACGCGCTTCAGCCGGCCACCCGTCATCGTGTTTTCGCCGGTGTCGACCAGGGTCACGCGCCAGGGCTCGGCCTTGCGCTCATGGACGACCATCTCGTTCTTCGCCATATCCAGCGTAATGTCGGACATGTGCAGGAAGTAATTGGCGAAGTACTCCTTGATCATGTAGCCCTTGTATCCGCAGCAGATCACGAAGTCGTTCACGCCATGGGCGGAATAGATTTTCATGATGTGCCACAGGATCGGACGGCCACCGATCTCGATCATGGGCTTGGGGCGCAGATGCGTTTCTTCCGATATCCGCGTTCCAAGGCCGCCAGCCAGGATAACCGCTTTCATGATGGTCAGTTCCCGAAACGCGCTTTCAGAATCCGCAGGATCTCTTTGCGCAGTTTGTCGAATTCGGCCGCCGGCAGGGTGGACTGCGCGAGCTTGGCGAAGTCCTTCACGTAGTAGTCGTAGAAATCCGCGCGCGGCAGGGCCGTCTTCTTCTGGCCCGTCATGCGCTGCTCCGTGCTGGTGTCCCGCTGGCCGAAGTAGCGGCGGTAATACGTCGCATCGGGTACGTATTGCAACTTGCCGGTCCAGAGCAGGCGGCTGATCAGCACGTGGTCCCAAGATATGGTCCCAGTGATCTCGAAACCTTCCAGGGCGGCGCGGCGGAAGACCGAATGCAGGATGGTGCAGTTGGCCAGCTTGGCCACCGAATTCATGTACCGCACGACCGGCGAATCATCGGAAAAGTCATAGACGGCGGCCTGCACCGGTCCGGTACGGCCATCCATGACGGAGTGCGGCATGCCGCAGACCATGGCCGTGCCCGGCGCCGCGCCGATGGCGTCGAGCATCTTTGCCAGGTAGCCGTCGGACAGATAGTCATGGCCGCCCAGCCACATGAAGTATTCCGAGCTGCTTTGCTCGAACAGGAACTTCCAGTTCTTCAGGGCGCCGATATTATCGGGCTGATGGACCAGTTCGAAGCGCTCGTCGCCGGCGGTCAGGTCCCGCAGGATTTCCGCCGAACGGTCCGTCGAGGCATTGTCCGAGATCAGGAATTTGACGGCGTCGGCATCCTGCTTTTTCAGCGACTGTATGGTTTGCTCGAGGTATTTGTCTTCGTTGTAGACCGGTACGCCCAGGCAAAGCCGGTGCTTCACGTCCTTGCCTTTCAGCACGGCGGGCGCGCCGCCGGAATCCGCTTCGGTTCCGGTGTCGGTCGCGGCGTCTGCCGCCAGCTGCGCGGCCGCGGGCTTGGCCGGCGCCTTGGGTTTGGGTAGTTGCGTCGCGAGATAGCTTTGCGCGATGTGCTCGCCCGATGCCTCCAGCACCCGGTGGGCCATGTCGGGCGAACGGTAGGCGGTATGCAGGATGAAGGCCAACCTGATGCGCTGCTGGTCGGTCAGTTCCTTGATACGCTGATCATCCGGCACGAACAAAGCGTCATAGCTCAGCAATTGCGAATTGACGCTACTGTGCTGCTGTCTCAACCTAGGGTCCGAGAACAGATTGCCCATGCGCTGGTTTTCCATCCGCAACACGCGGAATCCATATTTGCCCAGCAGCTTCGTGATGGAGCCCAGGTCAGGCTGTTTCTTGTAGACATCGACGAACAGGACCCGCACATGGACCAGCAGCAGACTGGCCATCAGTCCCTCGGCGCCCTGCAGGATCTTCTTGCTGTCGTGGCTCTCGTTCAGGATCAGCCAGTCCAGCGAGTCCAGGCCGTCGATGCGGTCCAGCCGGACCGTGCCGATGGGCAGTTTGGCCAGCAGGCTGGCGGGCTGCCGTATGAACGGCTGCTGCCTGGACGGCGCCAATGGTTCCAGCGTGCCGCTCAGGTCGGAATGCAGGCAGGTGTACAGCACGCCGGGCTCGCCATCGCCCAGGGCGACGTGGGCGTGGTAATCGTGCAGCACCTTCTCGTACTTGAGCCGTGGCACGTCGCGCAGCCGGCTGGCCGGGTCGATGACCACGACGGACAGGGCCTTGGTGCGATTCGGTATCTGGATAACCGGCGTGTTGTACATCGACCCGCCGTGATCCAGGACGATGAGCTTGCCCTGGAAGGCGAAGTTGAAGGATTCGTCCTCCGGGGGCTCGGCCGGCAGGGCTGTCGCGTCGGGTGCCACCACTTCCATGGGGGCGTCTTCGTCCTCGAACCAGGGCTTGCCTTCGGAGGTAAAGGCAAGCGCGGCCGGCTTCTTGCCGGCGCAGTAGCGCTGCCAGATGGCCCGGAATGCGGTGGCCAGGTGGCCGGCAAAGCGTGGTGCGTCGCAAACGGGGGATTCCAGCAGGACCTGGCGCAGGTGCCGACGGATCGTGGCCAGGCTGCTCAGGTCGCTGACCAGGCCCAGCACGCGCGCGCGGTACTCGTCCCAGTTGCTGACCACCAGTTCCGGCATGCCGACGTTGGCGAGGTGGGTGGCCGAGTGGCGGCCGGCGAAGGTCGGGCCGGGCAGGGTGACCACGGGCACGCCCATCAGAAGCGCCTCGCAGGTGGTCAGGCCGCCGGAGTAGGGCCAGGGATCCAGCGCCACGTCGACGTCGTTGTAGGCTTCGAACAGCTTGTAGTGAGGCGACTGGCCTTCCATGCGGACGCGCTCGGGCTCGATGCCGTAGCCGGCCAGGAAGTCACGGATGCGCTTGCGCATGGATTCCGTGCCGTAGCCGGCGCCTTTCAGGAACAGGTGCGAGCCGGGCACCGCCTGCATCAGTTCGGCCCAGTGTCCCAGCGTGACGTCGTTGATCTTGGTGGGGTTGTTGAAGCAGCCGAAGGTGACGTGGCCCTTCTGGAGCGCGGGCAGCGGCGTCTCTTCCGGCAGCTTGGGCGGTGGCATGTAGCAGATATAGTCGTCGGGCATGCGGATCAGCTTCTCGGTGTACAAGTGATCGCTGCCCGGCGGCGATTCGACGCTGTCGGTGATCAGGTAGTCGATGGTCTCCAGGCCCGTCGTGTTGATCAGGCCGCCCACCCATTTCATCAGGATGGGCGCCGGTTCCATGGTCATGGTCGGCATCCGGGTGCCGGCGTTGTAGCCCGCCAGGTCGATCAGGATGTCGATCTCGTCGTCGCGGAACATCTCGGCCAGCGCCTCGTCGCCGACCTGCGTGATGGGCGTCCAGCGCTGCGCCACGGCCTGCAGCCGCTTGGTGACGTGATCGACGGTCGAAGACGTCGTATACAGGTAGAGCTCAATGCCGTGCCGGCCCAGGTGTTCCAGGGCGGTGGTGGTCATCGCGCCCACCGGGTGCTGGCGGAAGCCATCGGAAAACAAGCCGATGCGCAGCTTGCGACTGGGAGAAAGATCGGCCGGAACGGGGCGCTTGGCGTCCTTCTGCGGCGGATAGAAGGAGGCCCATTGCTTGCAAGCCTCCAGGATTTCCTCCGCGCTTTTCTCTGGCATGTAGTGCAGCAGGGTCAGCCAGTTCGAGAAAGCCGACGAGTTCTTCGGCGGCGACAGCTTGATGGCGCGGCGATAGATCTCTTCCGATTCGTTCAGCAGGCCCAGGTCACGCTTGGTGCTGGCCAGGTTGGTCAGGTGAGAATACCTGGCCTTCTCGTCGTGCTTGACCAGGTATTCGTGTAACTCGATGGCCTCTTCGAAGCGGAACGCGTTGGCCAGCAATTGGGCCTTGGTCCATATCGCGGGTAACGAGCCGGGGTTGAGTTCCAACGTGCGGTCGATGTGGCGCAGGCCGTCATGGCCGCGGTTCATGCGCCAGTAGATATCGGCCAGTCCGTGATGGGCGCCGGCCAGAGATTCATCCAGCGACAGCGCGTGCTCGAAATGCTTGATTGCGACGGGATCGTTGCTGTACTGGGTCTCGACCTGGCCCAGCAGCACCCAGCCCTGCGGGTCTTCGGGGGTCAGCTCGACGACCTTTTCCGCCGCGTGGCGCGCCCCTTCCAGTTCGCGTGCCTTGGATAGCAGGGCGCCCAGGTGGTACCAGGCTTTGGCGTCGTCCGGCGACTTCTCGGTGCGCGAGCGGGCCTGTTCCAGAGTTAAGGCGGCCTGGGCGGCGGGCGCACCCCTGGAGCCGGGTTGGCGGGTAGGGGCGGAAGGACGGTGCGATTTTGCCATGGCGGAACGCTATGCGGTTGGGTACAGAAAGCGACGAATGCCAGTCTAAATGCAGGCCTATGGGCCAAATTCGTTGGTCAGCGGCGAAAAACAGCGGCTTTTCCGGGAGAGGGCGACCAGCAGAAAAAAGCCCCCCGGGCCTGGGCCAGGGGGGCTTCCGGTACTTCCGATGCCTGACGAGCGGCGGGCCGCCCGTCGGTCTCCGTGCGATTAACGCAGCAGCGACAGCACCGTTTGCGGCACTTGGTTGGCCTGCGCCAGCACCGAGGTGCCAGCTTGTTGCAGGATCTGTGCGCGGGTCATGTTGGACACTTCGGTCGCGTAGTCGGCGTCTTCGATGCGCGAACGCGAGGCCGACAGGTTGTTCACCGTGTTGTTCAGGTTGGCAACCGTCGATTCGAAGCGGTTCTGCACGGCACCCAGAGCGCTACGCAGATCGTCGACTTGGGCCAGGGCCTTGTCGATGGCGTCCAGCGGATCGACCACGGTGGCGTCGTGATCCACGGTGACCGCGCCGGTGGTCGAGCTGACCGCATCCACCTTGTAGTAGCTGATCGAGCCGTCGGTCGCGGTGTGCTGGATGTACAGCGCCGCGGTGTTCGAGGCGGAGGCGCTGCCCGTGGCGTTCGGCGTGTAACGAACCAGGGTGTTGCTGCCGCTCGACAGGCCCAGCTGGGTGTTGACGTTGGACAGATCGACGCTGACGGCGTAGTGGGTGCCCGTACGGATGGTCGTGGTGCCCGTGTAGGTGGTGCCACCGTTCGTGGTGATGCCTTGTGCGCTGACAGCGGCGGCCGTCGCGACGATCGTGCTGGTGCCGGTCGTAACGTCGACGCTGACCTTGCCGGTCGTGCCGTTGAAGCTCGACACGTAGTACGTGCTGCCGACCTTGGTGTAGTAGTTGGTCGTGCCCGCGGTGGCCTGGTACAGCGAAGCACCGGTGAAGTCGACGTTGGTGACGCTGTAGTCGCCCTGGCCAATGGCGGTCAGATCGATCAGGCCGTCGGCGCTGTTCGAGTTGTATTCCGACACGGAGGAGAACGTCGCGTAGGACGTGGCGCTGCCGACAACGATCTTGTTGCTGGTCGCGTTCCAGGTGGCGGTGTAGGTCGCGCCGCCTTGGGTCACGTACAGGTTGCCATCGCCGCCGACGTGCGCGGTGTAGGCAGCGGTGCTGCCGCCGGTCGCGGTGAAGGTGAACGTGGCGTAGTTGAACGCGTGCGTGGTGCCGACGTTGACGACCGTGCTCGTGTTGTACGTCGTGCCCGACAGGCCCGAGGCAACCGCCGAGAAGTTCGACGCGCCCTGGTCGTTCTTGCTCGTCAGCTGATTGGCCATGTCCAGCTTGTTCAGGCCCAGCGTCGAAGCATTAACCTGCTTCAGGTTGATGTTGATGGTTTCGCTGTCGTTGGCGCCGACCTGGATGCTCAGGCTTTGGTCGCTGGCCAGGACCTTGACGCCGTTGAACTGGGTCTGGCTGGCAACGCGGGTGATTTCGTCCAGGCGCTGGGTGATTTCAGCCTGGATCGAGTCCAGGTCGCTGCCGCTGTTCGTGCCGTTGGCGGCTTGAACCGACAGTTCACGGATGCGCTGCAGGTTGTTGTTGATTTCGTTCAGGGCGCCTTCGGTCGTTTGCGCGATCGAGATGCCGTCGTTGGCGTTGCGAGCAGCCTGGGTCAGGCCGTTCACGTTGGCGGTGAAGCGGTTGGCAATAGCTTGGCCGGCGGCGTCGTCCTTGGCGCTGTTGATGCGCAGGCCCGAGGACAGGCGTTCGATGGCCGAACCGAGGTCCGACTGGGACTTGTTCAGGTTGTTTTGCGCAACCAGCGACAAGTAATTGGTGTTGATGACTGCAGCCATGAATAGCTCCCAAGAGAGAAAGGCATCTTCAAACCGGGCAGCTATGCCGCCCTGCGGGTACGGGATCGTCCACCGGAGGTGATGGCCGCATGCCGCGCCGCTGACTGGGTAACGGCAAGGCTCCGTAAACCTTTAGGGGGATGGACAGCGAAAAATTTCGGAATGTGGCGCTGGGCCGTTTCGCCCGCCGCTGGCGGGCGGAAGTGCCGCCGGGGCGTGGCCGGCGGGTAGCGCCGCTGGCGCCAAGCCGGGGCCCGGCCCGGGTCCGGGGCGGGGTCCGGGTGTGCCGCCGGGTCGCGGCCGGCGGCGAGCGCCACTGGCGGCAGACCGGCGCCTGGATCCGCGAGTCGTTGGAGAGACAACTGCCTGGCGGGGAGCGGGCCAGCCCAATCCGAGGTGGTGGCCCCCGGGATCTACGCCACGGAGGCGATCCGCACGTCTTCCGGCAATTGCTGCCAGGCGCCGTCCTTCAGCTTGGCGCGCAGCCGGCTCATGGCCTGGGATCGCAACTGGCAGACGCGGGCCTCGGTGACGCCCATCACGGCGCCGACTTCCTTCAGATTCAGCCCCTGCTCGTAACAAAGCGACAGCAGCAGCTTTTCGCGCTCGGGCAGGGCGCCGATGGCCTCGGCCAGGGCCTGGCGGAAGTCTGCGGCCAGCAGGGTGTCCAGCGGATTGCCCGATGGACCGGAGTCGGCCGCGCCGGCCGCCCAGTCCGCATCCCGGCTCTCGGCGCCGTTTTCCGAGCCGAAATCTTCGTAATGGACGATCTGGGCGCCCTGGGCGTCATAGAGGAGCTGATGGTATTCCGCGAGCGGCAGCTCCAGATGCCCGGCGATTTCCGTCTCGCTGGGCGGCCGCATCAATTGTTGCGTCAGTTGGGCGACCGCCTGGTCGATGCGCTTGGCCTTGCTGCGCACGCTGCGCGGCAGCCAATCCTGGTTGCGCAGCTCGTCCAGCATGGCGCCGCGTATACGCGCCGTGGCATAGGTCTCGAACTGGGCGTCGGCGACTTCCTGGTAGCGCCGTGCCGCGTCCAGCAGGCCGATCATGCCCGCCTGGATCAGGTCGTCCAACTCCACGCTGGCCGGCAAGCGGGCCAGCAGTTGCAGGGCCAGCTTGCGCACCAGCGGCGCGTATTCAGCCAGGCGGTCTTCGGAAAGGGGCATTGCACTCGACTAGAAGGTTGGCCCGCGGCGCCGCCATTTTGAATTGTTGCCTGTACGCGACATTGTTACGTTGCCGTTTACCCGTACAGCGCCGATGGCGCGCCCACGATTCACCCCTCGCATTGTGAGTACTTCCCCTGGATTCATTGGCACAAAGACACAAGCTTTCTAATGCTTGTTTACGGAATTGACTTACACTTGCGAAAGTCTTTGTTGCTATATATGTCCCAGAAGTGCGATATTTCACCAAGCACAAAGAATTGTCATCTCTGTAATACAAAATGACATTGCACATGGTAAATTGTATGACTTGTGGGAACAAAAGAAATATTTCGAGATTTGTTGCACACATGAAGTAACCGGTCGGCAGGGGGCTGACCGGTCCAGGGACAGAACTGAAATTAGTGAACAAGGGATATCCATGAAACAGCCTGAGAACACTTTGCTCGCCGATATTCGCGAAGTGAACCTGTCCTACCTGCTCCTCGCGCAGCGCATGCTCCGCGACGACTATGCGGCATCCATGTTTCGGCTGGGCTTTAGCGAGCAGGTCGCCGACATCCTGATGCGCCTGTCGCCGGCGCAGCTGGTGAAACTGGCCAGCTCCAGCTCGCTGCTGTGCCGTTTCCGCTTCGACGACTACAGCCTGCTGTCGGCGCTGACGCACGATGTGCTGGGAGGCGCGTTGCAGCAGGCGCACGCCACCATCCTGCTTGCCAAGCAGCCGGTCGAACAACTGGCCTGATCTTCCTTCTCCCCCCCTAAGGTCATGGCTATCAAAAGCGTATCCCAAGAAGCCGACGAGATCCTCCTGGCCAGTGCCATGATCGGTCTCGGCGCCCGCCTCCAGGTCCTGGAGTCGGAAACCAATCTGAGCCACGACCGGCTCGCGCGGCTGTACCGCGAAATCCGCGGCTGCTCGCCTCCCAAGGGCATGCTGCCGTTTTCGGTCGATTGGTTCATGACCTGGCTGCCGAACATCCATTCGTCGCTGTTCTACAACGTTTACAAATTTCTGAACGAGAACACCGGCAGCAAAGGCGTACGGGCCATCATCGATGCCTATCGCCTGTACCTGGAACATGCCGGCGTGACCGATCCGGATCAGGCCGAGCCGGTGCTGAGTTTCACGCGTGCCTGGATGCTGGTGCGTTTCTTCGACGGCAAGATGCTGCAGCTGTCCGAATGCCGCCAGTGCGGCGGACATTTCATCGCGCACGCCCACGATCCGCGCGCCGATTTCGTCTGCGCGATCTGCCGCCCGCCGCCACGCGCGGGCAAGACCCGCGCTGCCGCCAAGGAGCGCGCGGGTCGTCGGCCCGCCACGGTTCCGCCCGCCGCGGTTCCGGCCGTTGAGGTTGCGCCCATGGGTATCCCCGGCGTCGGGGTTCCACCCGTCGCGGTCCCGGCTGTCGGCGTGCCGGCCGCCGCCATCGGGTGATGAAGGCCTCCCGGGCCGGGCTGCGCCCCGGCCCGTCCCCCAGGGAAAATGCGATCGAACTTGGGGAAGCCGCCCGGCGCTTCATTGACAGCCGCCGTGCTCAATAACCCCAAATGCCGCTGAAAATTCCCCGTAAACCACGCTTTCGCGACGGCGCTCTCGGGGGATCATGGGCGCTTGGGTAATACGTCTACGCTTGGCAGGGGCCTGATGTGCTGATTGTTATTGGTTATCTCGTGGTGATCGCGTCCGTCGTCGGCAGCTTCGTTGCCTTGGGCGGCCATCTGGGCGCGCTGTACCAGCCTTTCGAATTCACCCTGATCGCCGGCGCGGCGGCGGGTGCGTTCCTGGCGGGGAACAGCCGCAAGTCGCTGAAGCTGATCAAGAGCGCGATTCCCAATGCCCTGCGTGGTGCGCAGTACAGCAAGGACGTGTACATGGAACTCATGTCCCTGATGTACGTGATCCTGAACAAGGCCCGGCGCGAGGGCCTGATGGCCATCGAATCGCACATCGAAGATCCGGCGTCCAGCCCCATCTTCACCGAATGTCCGCGGATCATGAAGGACGAAAAGCTGATGGAGTTCATCACGGACTACCTGCGCATCATGATCAGCGGCAACATGAGCTCCTTCGAAATCGAAACCCTGATGGACGAGGAAATCGAAACGTTCCGTCATGAGCGGCAGGTGCCCGTGCACGCGCTGCAGAACATGGCCGACGGCATGCCGGCTTTCGGTATCGTGGCGGCGGTGCTGGGTGTGATCAAGGCGCTGGCGGCCGTGGACCAGCCGCCCGCGGTGCTCGGCGACCTGATCTCCAAGGCCATGGTCGGCACCTTCCTGGGCATCCTGCTGGCCTACGGTTTCGTCGGGCCGCTGGCCTCGCGGGTCGATCGCCAGACCAGCGAAGCGGTCAAGATACTGGAATGCATCAAGACGACGCTGCTGGCCAGCATGAACGGCTACCCGCCGCAGCTGGCGGTGGAGTTCGGCCGCAAGGTGCTGTTCTCCGGCGTGCGCCCGTCGTTCGCCGAGCTGGAAGAGCACGTGCGCCAGGCCAAGACGACCACCTCCAAGGCTTGACGGAGACGCTGTCGCATGGCTCCGGTCAACAACCACCGCGTGGTGATCCGCCGCAAGAAGGGCGCGCACGGCGGACACCACGGCGGCAGCTGGAAGATTGCCTACGCCGATTTCATCACCGCGATGATGGCGTTTTTCCTGGTCATGTGGCTGATCAGCGTCGTGCCGCGCGAGGAGTTGAAAGGCATCGCGGAGTATTTCCGCATGCCCCTGGCCGTGGCATTGACGGGCGGCCCGAATAACTCCGCCAATACCAGCGCCATCCCGGGCGGCGGCGCCGATCCGGTGCGCAGCGACGGCGACGTGCGGCGCGCCGACGGCAACCGGGTCGAAGCCCAGGTGAGGGGCGACGAGGCGCAGCGGCGCGATCAGCGCCGCCTGGAAGACCTGCAGAAGCGCCTGAACAACCTGATCGAAAGCAGCCCGGTGCTGAAGAACTTCCGGCCGCAGCTGCTGATCGACATGACGACCGAAGGCCTGCGGATCCAGATCATCGACAACAAGAACCGGCCGATGTTCGCCACCGGTTCGGCCGAAGTGCAGCCCTATATGCGCGACATCCTGCGTGAACTCGGGCCGGTGCTGAACGAGATCCCCAACAAGATAAGTATCTCCGGCCATACGGACGCTACCCAGTATGCGCGCGGCGAGCGCGCCTACAGCAACTGGGAGCTGTCGGCCGATCGCGCCAATGCGTCGCGCCAGGAGCTGGTGGCAGGTGGCATGAACGAGACCAAGGTGGCTCGCGTCATGGGCCTGTCTTCCAGCGTCAGCCTGGTTAAGGATGACCCGTATGCTGCCGTTAATAGACGTATCAGCTTGGTGGTGCTGAATCGCGCCACGCAGGAAAGGCTGGAACGCGAGAACGCGGCGGCGGCGGATATTTCGGCTAGCGATGCGAAGCAGGCCGGTAGCGGCCTGGCGCGTTCGCTGTCGAACGCGGCCAGCCAGGGCAGCGGTGTGGTGCAGGAAGTTCCGGCCGCCCGCCCCGCACAATAGGAGCAGTTCGACCATGACGGCGACGATATTGGTCGCGGACGATTCCGCGACGATGCGCATGATAGTCCAGGCCACCCTGACGGGAGCCGGCTGGAAGGTACTGGCCGCGGGCAATGGCAAGGATGCGCTGGCGCTCGCGATGGAGCAGGCGCAGCCGGTGGACCTGGTGGTCAGCGACTGGAACATGCCCATCATGGGCGGACTGGACCTGATAAGGGGGCTGCGCCAGGTAGAACGCTACCAGGACGTTCCCGTGCTGGTCCTGACGACCGAGGACGACGTCGAAAGCAAGACCGCCGCGCGCGACCTGGGCGTGTGCGGCTGGCTGCAGAAGCCGGTCGACCCGGATTTGTTGATAGAGATGGCGTCGGAGCTCGTCGGGCTGCCCGGCGAGCCCTCGAATTGAGAATAGAAGGGCGTCATGAGCGGTCTTGACCTGAGCCAGTTTTACGAGACGTTCTTCGATGAGGCGGACGAGCTGCTTGCACAGATGGAGCAGTTGCTGCTCGAACTGGACGCCGGCCAGCCGGACATCGAACAGCTGAACGCGATTTTCCGGGCGGCGCACTCGATCAAGGGCGGCGCGGCCACTTTCGGCTGCTTCACCCAGCTGGCCGAAACCACCCATTTGCTGGAAAACCTGCTCGATGCCATCCGCCGCGGCGAAATGGCCTTGCGCACGGACATGATCGACATCTTTCTGGAAACCAAGGACGTGCTGAAAAGCCAATTGGACGCCTACCGCGCCTCCGAGGAGCCCGACGCCGCCGCCTACGAGCGCATCTGCGAGGTGCTGCGTCAGCTGGCGCTCGAACATCAGGGCGGGCAGGCGGCTCCCGCGGCCGCCGCGCCGGCGGCCGCCCCGGCTCCCGTTCCGGCCGCGCCTGTCCCGGCCCCGGCTGCCCCTGTTGCAGCGGCGCCGGCGGCTTCCGCCTCTCCCGCCGCGGCGCCCGGCCAGGGCGGCGACGACCTGCCGTTGCGCGTGCGCATCAATCGCGTATCCGCCAAGGACGCGCAGTCGTTGCTGGAAGAAATGAACAATCTGGGCCATGTGCTGGCCAGCGACCAGGCGGGCGGCGGCCTGACGGTGTGGCTGGAGAGCACGTGCTCGGCCGACGACATCGAGGCCGTCTGCTGCTTCATCGTCGATGCCGACCAGATCGCCATCGGCCGCGAGGCGGTGCCCGCCGCCGGCCAGGCGGTGGACGACTTCGCCCAGGCGGCGGCGGATTTCGCCGCGCAGGCGCAGGCGCAGGCGGCGTCCGCGCCGGCACCCGCCGCGGCCCAGGTCGCGGCCACGACGGCGGCCGGCGCACCGGCCACCGCGGCGCCGGCCGCCGGAGCGCAAGCGGCCGCAGCGCCGGCCGCCGGAACGCCGGCCGCCGGAGCAGCGGCTGCCGCCAAGCCCGCGCCCGCCGGCGGCGCGCCGCGCCCCGCGAGCGGCGCCCCGGCCGCGGACAAGGAGTCGACCTCCATCCGCGTCGGCGTGGAAAAAGTCGACCAGATCATCAACCTGGTCGGCGAACTGGTGATCACGCAGGCCATGCTGGCGCAGACCGCGTCGACCCTGGATCCGGTGCTGCACGACCGCCTGCTCAATGGCATGGAGCAGCTGGAGCGCAACGCCCGCGACCTGCAGGAAGCGGTCATGTCCATCCGCATGATGCCGATGGATTATGTGTTCAGCCGCTTCCCGCGCCTGGTGCGCGACCTGGCCGGCAAGATGGGCAAGCAGATCGAGCTGCAGACCTTCGGCCGCGCGACGGAACTGGACAAGAGCCTGATCGAACGCATCATCGACCCGTTGACCCACCTCGTCCGCAACAGCCTGGACCACGGCATCGAAACGCCCGAAAAGCGCGTCGCCGCCGGCAAGGATCCGGTGGGCCAACTGGTGCTGTCGGCGCAGCATAGCGGCGGCAACATCGTGATCGAGGTCAGCGACGACGGCGGCGGGCTGAACCGCGAGCGCATACTCAAGAAAGCCATCCAGCAGGGCATCGCCGTCAGCGAGAACGCCTCCGACGACGAAGTCTGGCAACTGATCTTCGCGCCGGGCTTTTCGACCGCGGAGCAGATTACCGATATCTCGGGCCGGGGCGTCGGCATGGACGTCGTGCGCCGGAACATCCAGGACATGGGCGGGCACGTGCAGCTGTCGTCGGTGCCGGGCAACGGCACGACCACGCGCATCGTGCTGCCGCTGACGCTGGCCATCCTGGACGGTATGTCGGTGCGCGTGGGCACGGAAACCTTCATCCTGCCGCTGAACCACGTGACCGAGTCGCTGCAGCCCACCAATGACCAGATCTACTCGGTGGCCGGCAACGAGCGCGTGATGCACGTACGCGGGGAATACCTGCCGCTGGTGGAAATGCACCGTGTGTTTTCGGTGGCGGGCGCGCAGAGCGATCCGACGCAGGCCATCGCCGTCATCATGCAGGCCGAAGAGAGACGCTTCGCGCTGCTGGTCGATCACCTGGTCGGACAGCACCAGGTCGTCGTGAAAAATCTGGAATCGAACTACCGCAAGGTGCCCGGCGTATCCGCGGCAACCATCCTGGGCGATGGCAGCGTGGCGCTGATCATCGACGTGTTCGCCATGGCCAGGGCGAACCGCGAAAAATGGACACCGGCCGAAGCGGTTCTGAACTGAGGGAGTAAACACATGGCAGCCAAACCGCAATCGCAAGGCGCGCGCGTCGAGGACATCGGCCGCGAGTTCCTGGTCTTCACGCTGGGTGAAGAGGAATACGGCATCGACATCCTGAAGGTGCAGGAAATCCGCGGCTATGACGCGGCCACGGTCACGCGCATCGCCAACGTGCCGTCCTTCATCAAGGGCGTGACCAATCTGCGCGGCATCATCGTGCCCATTGTCGACCTGCGCATCAAGTTCAACCTGGGCAAGGTCGAATACAACGAACAGACCGTCGTGATCATCCTGAACCTGGACCGCCGCGTCGTCGGCATCGTGGTCGACGGGGTGTCGGACGTGCTGATGCTGGGCGCCAGCCAGGTGCGGCCGGCCCCGGAATTCGGCGCCACCTTGTCCACGGAGTACCTGACCGGCCTGGGTACCGTCGACGAACGCATGCTGATCCTGGTCGATATTGAAAAACTGATGACCAGCGACGAAATGGCGCTGGTGGAAAAAGCCGCCGTTTAAGCGACGCCACATGCGGGAGCGGGGGCGGAGGCCAACCTGTCCGTTAGAGGGATGCAGATGCGCAATTTCTTTTCCAATATGACGATACGCGCGAGCCTGCTGTTGGTGTTGGTCTTTTTCTCGCTGATGCTGGTGCTGGGCGCCGCGCTTGGCGTGCTGTCGCTGAAGGCGGGCGACACCACGATGAGCGATATGCGCCGCAGCCAGGGGCTCAGGAACGTCCTGCAGGATGCGGTGGGAAACTACAGGAGCGCCATGGTCGGCCTGGGACGCGCCGCCGCGCAGCACCTGAACGAGGTCATCAAACAGATCGGTCAGCCCAATATCCCCCAGCCGGGCCTCAGCGGCTCGGCCAAGCCGTTGCTGGATTTCGCCCGCATTTCCTATGACAAGGCGCAGGCTGACTTCAAGCGCTTCCAGGCATTGCCGAAGCCGGAAGGCCTGCAAAATGAAGCCAAGGCTGTCGAAGAGGCCTTCACCGCGCTGATGGATCAGGGCTTGAAGGTCATGTTCGACGATTTGAGCAGGGCCGACATGCCTGCCTACCAGACGCACGCGCAGATGGTCGCCGACGTCATGGAGGACCGCCTGGACTTGGCGATCAGCCAATACATGACGCTGCGCACGCGAACCATGGAGGAGGCCTTCGACCAGGCGGAACGTCGCTACGACTTCGTGCTGATCGCCGTGGCGGCCGGCGGTGTCATTGCCTTGCTGCTGGTGGTGGCGACCTATATGTTCCTGCGCAAGCGCGTGGTGCGGCCGCTGGCCGATGCCGTGCAGCATTTCGACCGCATCGCGGCGGGTGATCTGACGCAGGCGGTGACCGTCGAGTCGACCAATGAAATCGGCGCGCTGTACAGCGCAATGAAACGCATGCAGGAAAGCCTGACGCGCACGGTATTCGCGGTGCGCCGCGGGGTCGATGAGATCAATGTGGGCTCGCGTGAAATTTCCGCCGGCAACACCGACCTGTCCAGCCGCACCGAGCAGCAGGCGGCTTCGCTGGAAGAAACGGCGGCGTCGATGGAAGAGCTGGCCTCCACGGTCAAGCAGAACGCGGAGAACGCGCGCCAGGCCAACCAGTTGGCGGCCAGCGCCTCGGACGTGGCCGAGCGCGGCGGCTCGGCGGTGGCCGAAGTCGTGAACACGATGCAGCAGATCTCCGGCAGCTCGCGCAAGATCTCGGAAATCGTCAGCGTGATCGATGGCATTGCGTTCCAGACCAACATCCTGGCGCTGAACGCGGCGGTGGAAGCGGCGCGCGCGGGCGAACAGGGCAAGGGATTCGCGGTGGTGGCGGGCGAAGTGCGCTCGCTGGCGCAGCGCAGCGCGCAGGCGGCCAAGGAAATCAAGGCGCTGATCGAGGATTCGGTGACCAAGGTGGGCGCGGGCTCGCAGCAGGTCGAGCGCGCGGGCGCCACCATGCAGGAGATCGTGGCGTCGGTGAAGCGGGTGACCGACATCATGGGCGAGATTTCGGCGGCGTCGGAAGAACAATCCAGCGGCATCGACCAGGTCAATCGCGCGGTAACGCAGATGGACGAGGTCACGCAGCAGAACGCGGCGCTGGTGGAAGAAGCGGCCGCCGCGGCCGGTTCGCTGCAGGAACAGGCGCAGCGCCTGGCCGAAGCGGTGGCGGTGTTCAAGCTCAGCCAGGGGCACGTGATCGATGTGCCGGCGCGCGAAATCGCCGCGGCCGCGGCGCCGCGGCTGGCGGCAGACCCGGCATAACGCCGAGAGGATCACGTGGCGACAGCGACTGCAACAGCGGCATCCAGCCAGGTCGAGCGGCAATTCGACTTCCGCGAGGCGGACTTTTCCCGCGTGCGGCGGATGATCCACGAACGTGCCGGCATTTCCCTGGGGACGCACAAGCGCGAGATGGTCTATAGCCGCCTGGCCAGGCGGCTGCGCAGCCTGGGCCGGGCCGATTTCAGCAGCTATCTGGATCAGTTGGAATCCTCGCCCGCCGATCCGGAATGGGAAGAGTTCGTCAACGCGCTCACCACCAACCTGACCGCGTTTTTCCGCGAGGCCCATCACTTTCCCATCCTGGCCAAGTTCGCCCAGGAACGCCCGCAGCCCGTGTCGATCTGGTGCTGCGCGGCCTCGACCGGTGAAGAACCGTATTCCATCGCCATTACGCTGATGGAAGCACTGGGCGCGCGCGCCGCCTCGGCCAGCGTCCTGGCTACCGACATCGACACGAATGTGCTGCAACGCGCGCGCGGCGCCGTCTACCCCTTCGAACGCGTGGCGAAGATCGAGGAGGCCCGGCTCAAGCGCTTCTTCCTGAAAGGCAGGGGGGCGGCGTCGGGGCAGGTACGGGTGCGGCCGGAAGTGGCCGGCATGGTGCGCTTCGAGACCTTGAACCTGTTGGCGCCGGACTGGCCCATCCAGGAGAAGTTCGACGCCATCTTCTGCCGTAACGTGATGATCTATTTCGACAAGCCGACGCAGGCGCGCATATTGGAGCGCTTCGCACCGTTGTTGAAGCCTGGCGGCCTGCTGTTCGCGGGCCATTCCGAAAACTTCAGCTATATCAGCCGGGATTTCCGCTTGCGCGGACAGACGGTATACGAATGCTTGGGGAGACCGTAAGGGCTACCCCATCGGCGAAACGACATGCAGAAAAAAATAAGCGTCTTGTGCGTCGACGATTCCGCGCTGGTGCGGGGCCTGATGACGGAGATCATCAATAGCCAGCCCGATATGGAGGTGGTGGCGACGGCGCCCGATCCGCTGGTGGCCCGCGACCTGATCAAGAAGCACAATCCGGACGTCCTGACGCTGGACGTGGAAATGCCGCGCATGGACGGCCTGGATTTCCTGGAAAAACTGATGCGCCTGCGGCCGATGCCGGTGCTGATGGTGTCGTCGCTGACGGAGCGCGGCTCGGAAATCACGCTGCGGGCGCTGGAGCTGGGCGCGGTGGATTTCGTCACCAAGCCCAAGCTGGGGATACGCGACGGTCTGCTGGAATACACCGAGATCATCGCCGACAAGTTGCGCGCGGCCGCCCGCGCCCGTCCCAAAGCCCTGCAGGTGGCGCCGGAAGCGCCCAAGCAGGTGCTGCGCTCGCCCTTGTCCAGCTCGGAAAAGCTGGTGATCATCGGTGCTTCCACGGGCGGTACCGAAGCGATCCGCCACGTGCTGCAGCCTCTGCCGCCGGACAGTCCGGCCATCCTGATCACGCAGCACATGCCCGCGGGCTTTACCCGGTCGTTCGCGCAGCGCCTGGATTCCCTGTGCAGCCTGACGGTGCGCGAAGCCACGCATGGCGAACGGGTACTGCCCGGGCACGTGTACCTGGCGCCGGGCGGCGAGTGCCATATGCGGCTGGGCCGCAGCGGCGCCAACTATATCGTCGAGCTCGACCCGTCCGAACCGGTGAACCGCCATCGTCCTTCCGTGGACGTGCTGTTCCACTCGGTGGCGGTGTCGGCGGGACGCAACGCCGTGGGCGTCATCCTGACCGGCATGGGCAAGGACGGCGCCGCGGGACTGCTGGAAATGAAGCGGGCGGGGGCGCGCACCCTGGCGCAGGACGAAGCCAGTTGCGTGGTGTTCGGCATGCCGCGCGAGGCGATCGCCCTGGGCGCGGCCGATGAAATCGTGTCGCTGGACGCCATGAGCGAACGCATCCTGGCCAACGCGGGCGACCGCGGACACCGCGTATGATGCCGGGCGGTCAGCGTCCAGGCGTGCAATTGAATTTTTTGGAGTCCACGAAATGGTTGACAAGAATTTGAAGATTTTGGTGGTTGACGATTTCCCGACCATGCGTCGCATCGTCCGCAACCTGCTCAAGGAATTGGGGTTCGAAAACGTCGATGAAGCGGAAGACGGCCAGATGGCGCTGGACAAGCTGCGTACCGGCGGTTTCCAGTTCGTCGTGTCCGACTGGAACATGCCCAACCTGGACGGCCTGTCCATGCTGCAGCAGATCCGCGCCGACGCCACGCTGTCCAAGCTGCCGGTGCTGATGGTGACGGCCGAGGCCAAGAAGGAAAACATCGTCGCGGCCGCGCAGGCCGGCGCGAACGGCTACGTGGTCAAGCCCTTCACCGCTGCCACGCTGGAAGAGAAGCTGACCAAGATTTTCGAGAAACTCGGCGGCTGAGGGATGCCATGGAGACGACGCAAAGCCCGAACAGCGATCCCAGCGAACTGATCCATCGCATCGCGTCCCTGACCCGCATGCTGCGCGACAGCATGCGCGAGCTGGGGCTGGACCAGGCGATCAAGGATGCCGCGGAAGCCATCCCCGATGCGCGCGACCGCCTGCGCTATGTGGCGCAGATGACGGAGCAGGCGGCGCACCGCGTGCTCAACGCCATCGATCAGACGCAGCCTATCCAGGACGACATGGCCAAGGGCGCCCAGGCGCTGGACGCGCGCTGGAACGAATGGTTCGACAAGCCGCTGGAGCTTGCGGACGCGCGCGAGCTGGTCAAGGATACCCGCGCCTTCCTGCAGGACGTGCCCAAGCAGACCCAGGCGACCTCGTCCAAGCTGCTGGAAATCATGATGGCGCAGGATTTCCAGGATCTGACGGGCCAGGTCATCATGAAAATGATGGACGTGGTGGGCGCGATCGAGAAGGAACTGCTGCAGGTGCTGATCGACAGCGTGCCGACCGAGCGCCGCGACGAAGCCAATTCGCTGCTGAACGGCCCGCAGGTGAACCCCACCGGCAAGGCCGACGTGGTCACCAGCCAGGACCAGGTCGACGACCTCCTCGCCAGCCTGGGGTTCTAGGCTCCCCCGAAGCGCTGCGCGCTTCCCCCAGGGGCGACGCCAACGGACCGGCGGAGGGCTTGCCGCCCGCCCGGATCCGTGGCGTCCCCGGCCTGGGGGCACCTGTTCTTTGCGGACGGGACATTTATGCCCGAAGCGCTGCGCGCTTCCCGGGGCTACTTATTCCATAGGTGCTGACGGGGTATTAAGCCCGGATGGTATCCCTATGGGGAAAAAGCACCGCTTTAGCCGGCTTGATCGCGGATTCGCTTTTCCGCGCTTTTCCTAAAATTTCGTTGCCACAGCCTGTTTTATCCGCAAGGAGGCTCTCGAGAGAGCGCCTACAGGCTTGGCCGACCCGGATTAGCGCGCAGTATGGCCGAAGATAGCGACCTCGAAAAAACCGAAGCCGCCTCACCCCGGCGCCTGGAAAAGGCGCGCGAGGAAGGGCAGGTACCCCGATCCCGGGAGCTGAGCACCTTTCTGGTGCTGGCCACCGGCGTGGCGATCCTGTGGGGCGGCGGCGCGTATATCTACGGCGCGCTCAACGGCATCATGCGCCACGCGCTGGGCTTCGATCCCAACCTGGGCCGCGACACCAACGTCATGATCGCCAGCGCCGTGTCGAACGGCTGGCAGGCCTTGCTGATGCTGCTGCCCATCCTGGTGCTGCTGGCCATCGCCGGCATCGCCGCCGGCCTGGCGCTGGGCGGCCTGGTCTGGTCCGGCAAGCCGCTGGAGTTCAATGTCGGCAAGCTCAATCCGCTGTCCGGCCTGGGTCGCATGTTTTCCTGGCAAACCTTCGTCGAGCTGACCAAGGCCGTCTTCAAGGCCCTGCTGGTGGGCGGTGTGGGCGCCGCCGCCATCTGGAGCTATCACGACGACCTGATCGGCCTGATGCACGCCGCGCCCGCGGCCGCCCTGGCCCGCATGCTGAACATCGTCGGCATGTGCTGCGCCCTGGTAGTCGGCGCGCTGCTGCTGATCGCCCTGATGGACGTACCCTGGCAGATCTTCAGCCATGCCAAGAAACTGCGCATGAGCAAGGAAGACCTGAAGCAGGAATTCAAGGAAAGCGAAGGCGACCCGATGATCAAGGCGCGCATGCGCCAGCTGCAGCGCCAGGCGGCACGCCGCCGCATGATGGCGGAAGTGCCCAAGGCCGATGTGGTCGTCACCAACCCGACGCATTACGCCGTCGCCCTGCGCTACACCGACGGCGACATGGCCGCGCCGCGCGTTGTGGCCAAGGGGATGGGCGAGATCGCCGCGCGCATCCGCGAGCTGGCGCAGGAAAACCGCGTACCGATGCTGGAGGCGCCGCCCCTGGCGCGCGCGCTGTATCGCCACGTCGAACTGGGGCAGGAGATTCCCGCCACGCTGTACACCGCCGTGGCCGAGGTGCTGGCATGGGTGTTCCAGCTGCGCTCCTGGCGCCCGGGCTGGGCGCCGCCGGTGGCGCCCACGAATCTGCCGGTGCCTGAGGGTATGGATCCCCAGGCAGGGCCCGCGGCCGTTACGGCCGCCGAAGGAGCTTAAGGAATGGCCGCGTTGATCGCCATGTTCAAGAACAACGGTGGGGCGCAGGCACGGCTGCTTGCCGGCCCGCTGCTGATCGTGATGGTCCTGGGGATGATGATCCTGCCGCTGCCGGCATTCATCCTGGACCTGCTGTTCACGTTCAATATCTCGTTGTCCATCATGATCCTGCTGGTCGCGATGTTCACGCGCAAGCCGCTGGACTTCGCGGCCTTTCCGTCCGTGCTGCTGTTCGCCACGCTGCTGCGGCTGTCGCTGAACGTGGCGTCCACGCGCGTCGTGCTGCTGAACGGCCATACCGGCCCCGACGCGGCCGGCAAGGTGATCGAGGCTTTCGGCCATTTCCTGGTGGGCGGCAATTTCGCCATCGGCATCATCCTGTTCGCGATCCTGACGATCATCAACTTCATCGTCATAACCAAGGGCGCCGGCCGGATCGCCGAAGTCGGGGCGCGTTTCACGCTGGACGCGATGCCCGGCAAGCAGATGGCCATCGATGCGGACTTGAACGCTGGCCTGATCCGCGAGGATGAGGCACGCAAGCGCCGCAGCGAAGTCGCGCAGGAGGCCGACTTCTACGGCTCCATGGACGGCGCCAGCAAGTTCGTGCGCGGCGACGCGGTCGCGGGCCTGCTGATCATGGCCATCAACGTCATCGGCGGCCTGATCGTGGGCGTGGCGCAGCACAGCTTGTCCCTGGGCGACGCGGCACGGGTGTACACGCTGTTGACCATCGGCGACGGCCTGGTGGCGCAGATCCCGGCGCTTATCATTTCCACGGCGGCTGGCGCGGTGGTCTCGCGCGTGTCCAGCGAGCAGGACATCGGCCAGCAGATCATCGGCCAGCTGTTTTCCAATCCCGCCGTGCTGTTCCTGACGGCCGGCATCATAGGCGTGATGGGCCTGATCCCCAATATGCCGCACGTGGCTTTCCTGGCGCTGGCCGCCGTGTTCGCCACGGGCGGCTATATGCTGCAGAAAAAGCAGGCGCGCGAAGCGGCCGAGAAAACGCGCGGGCCTTCGCCGGCGCAGGAACAGGCCAAGATCGCCGCGGCGGAGGCCAGCTGGGAAGACGTCTCCATGGTGGATCAGCTGGGGCTGGAAGTCGGCTATCGCCTGATTCCCCTGGTCGATCATTCGCAGAACGGCGAGCTGCTGCATCGCGTGCGCAGCCTGCGCAAGAAATTCGCGCAGGACGTGGGCTTCCTGCCGCCGGTGGTGCATATCCGCGACAACCTGGAACTGAAACCCAACGATTACGTCATCCTATTGTCCGGGGTGGAGGTCGGCCGCGGCGTGGCCATGCCGGGGCAGTGGCTGGCCATCGACCCGGGCGGCGTGACGATCAAACTGAAGGGCACGCCCACCACCGATCCGGCCTTCGGCCTGCCGGCGGTGTGGATCGACGCCTCGCTGCGCGACCAGGCCCAGGTGGCCGGCTATACGGTGGTGGACGCCAGCACCGTGGTGGCGACGCACTTGAACCATTTGATGCATCGTCATGGTTCCCAGCTGCTGGGCCGCCAGGAAGTGCAGCAACTGCTGGATCGCATCGCCCGCGAAGCGCCGAAGCTGGTCGAGGATCTGGTGCCCAAGACGATTTCGCTTACCGTGCTGCAGAAGGTGCTGCAGGGCCTGCTGAGCGAGGAAGTGCCGATCCGCGATATGCGTTCCATCGTGGACACCATGTCGGAACATGCGCCGCGCCTGTCGGCGCTGAACGCCACCACGGGCGGCCAGCCGGATGTCGGCGAGCTGATTGCGCTGGTGCGTCGTTCGCTGGGCCGCGCGATTACGCAGCAGTGGTTCCCGGGCGATGGCGAGGTCCGCGTCATCGGGCTGGATGTGCGCCTGGAGCGCGTGCTGTCGCAGGCTATCGGCACCAGCGGGGTGCTGGAGCCGGGCCTGGCCGATACGCTGCTGCGCGAGGCGCGCGCCGCGGTGAGCCGCCAGGAGGCCCTGGGCAATGCGCCCGTCCTGGTCGTATCGCCGGTCCTGCGGCCGGCGCTTTCCCGCTTCCTGCGCCACCACGTACCGCAACTGGGCGTGCTGGCCAATACCGAAATTCCGGATGAACGTATCGTGCGCGTGACCGCGCTGATCGGGGGTAATACGTGAAGATCACCCGCTTCTTTGGGGCGACGCACCGCGAGGTAATGCGCGAGGTGCGCATGGCCCTGGGGCCGGATGCGCTAATCATTTCCAGCCGCAGCATGGATGGCGGCGTGGAGGTCATGGCCACGGATCCATCGGCGATCGACGACGACGGCCGCATCGTTTTCCACGAGCCGGAAGCCCAGGCCGCCGTTGCCGAACCGGCCGTGGCGCGCACGGCGCCGCCGCCGGCGCGGGCTGCCGAAGAGCCGGCGTATGCGCCGCGCTTCTCCGGCAATGGATACGCCGAACGAGGCTGGGTGGACCGCAATGCCGCCGACGTCCGGATGGCGGACGTGGCGGAGCCTGTGGAGCCGGCGTACGCCAGGGCATACGTGCAGGAGGCCCCGGCCGCCGAACCGCGCCTGCCGCGGACCTGGCCGGAGGCGCCTGTCGCGGCGCCGCGCATGCCCGCGGCCGCCGAGCCGGCCGTCGCCATGCCGCGTCGGCCCGCGTCGCCCGAGCCCGCCGCGCCCGCGCCGCGCGCGCCGGCGCCGCCCGTCGCGCCGCCGCCTCCGGCCGGCACGGCGGACAATACTTTCGCGCTGGTCGACGAGGACAGCACGCAGTATCAGCCGCTGGGCGCCGGCGCGCCCGACGTGACGCAGATGACCGAGGCGCTCAACGCCCTGCGCGGCGCGCTGGAAACCCGCATCGACGGCCTGATGTGGGGCAAGGGCCTGAGCCGCGAACCCGTGCCGACCACGCTGTTCCGCACCTTGATGGAGGCCGGTTTCAGCGCCGGCCTGGTCCGCGCCATGCTGTCGCGCCTGCCGCCTCGCATGACCTTCGCGGCCGCCATGAACTGGGCGCGCAACGAATTGATCAAACACCTGCCCGTCATCGGCGACGAAGACGAGTTGCTGGGCAATGGCGGCGTCTTCGCGCTGGTCGGCCCGACCGGCGTCGGCAAGACCACCACCCTGGCCAAGCTGGCCGCGCGCTGCGTGGCGCGCGTCGGCCGCGACCAGGTGGCCATGCTTACCACCGACAATTTCCGTATCGGCGCGCACGAGCAGTTGCAGATCTACGGCCGCCTGATGGGCGTGCCCACGCGGTCCGTCCGCGACGTCGGGCAATTGCGCGAAACCCTGGCCGAACTGGGCGCGCGCAAGATCATCCTGATCGATACCACCGGCATCAGCCAGCGCGACCGGCATGTCGCCGAGCAGGCCGCCATGCTGTGCGGCGCCGGCCGGCCGGTGCAGCGCCTGGTGGTGCTCAACGCGGCCAGCCAGGGCGACACGCTGGACGAGGTCGCGCATGCCTACCGCAACGGCGCCGACGAAGACGTGCGCGGCTGCATCATCACCAAGATCGACGAAGCCTCGCGCTATGCCGCGGCGCTCGATACGGCGATACGGCACCGCCTGCCCATCCATTACGTATCGCGCGGCCAGCGCGTGCCGGAACACATGGAAGTGCCGACCGCCGCCGAACTGGTCGACGGCGCCTTCGCCTGCCTGCGCCGGCCGGCGCTGTATGCGCCCAGCGAAGCCGATTTGGCGGCGCTATGGTCGGCCTCGCGCGAAGAGGCCGGCGGTCTGCTGGGCATGGATCCGGTGCGCCGGCGCCAGCTGCTGGCATCCGCGATGCTGCGTCCGCAAGGCGCCAGCGCGGAGACCGAACAGGATATGGACGCGGCACTGGCCTGGATCAATACCGATCCGGCCTGCGTGCAGGCGCGCGAACTATGGCGCGGCCTGAGCGGCGGCCAGACGCTGCCCACGCCGTCGCTGGTGCGCATGCCGCTGGACATGGTGCGCGCCGAATTCTCCGCCACTTGCTCCAGGCACCTGCTGGTGCTGCATGGGCAGATCGCCATGAGCGGCCAGGGCATGCCTGGCGGTACGCTGGCGTCCTCGCTGC
Organism: Bordetella sputigena; assembly: GCF_965137885.1. Taxonomy (NCBI): domain Bacteria; kingdom Pseudomonadati; phylum Pseudomonadota; class Betaproteobacteria; order Burkholderiales; family Alcaligenaceae; genus Bordetella; species Bordetella sputigena. Next base: position 69,615 of record NZ_CBCSCA010000005.1, on the reverse strand, counting down.
TGATGAGCGACCGCGGCGCCGCGCTGGCGGCCCCGGTGCAGCAGCTGATGCTTGAACACGGCACGGTGTCCAGCATCGACACGGGCGCCGCCCCGGCCGCCAATGTGGCCGACGCCCTGGTGGCGCGCGCCGACTGGTTGCAGGCGGCCTTGCGGCCGTTGCCGGTGGTGCACCTGATCGCGGCCGGCACGGCCGCCTTGTGGCAATCCCTGTCCGCCCAGGGCATGGACTGGATGTCGCGCTGCACCGGTGCCTTCCGCGTGGTGCAGGACGAAACGCCGACCACCCTGCAGGCCATCGGCAAGACCCTGGGCTATGTCCCGGTGGGCGATGCCGGTGACATGGTCGGCCTGGCGCACGTCGCTGGCGACAAACTGGTGCCGCTGCGTTTGTGGGCGGCCGGCACCGAAGTCACGCAGGCGGCGCGCGGCGCCGACACGGCGCCGCTGCGCGCCGTGTGCGCCAAGCTGATCGATCCCTCCGGCCGCGTCGTGCAGCAGGTCTACGGCCTGACCAATGTGGGCGTGGCGCAAGCCGACGCCGCCACGATCGCACGCTGGCTGGTCCTGCACGACCACGCCAAGGGCGCCTTCCGCTACATGGCCCATTCCTGGCAGCCGCTGACCGGCGCCAGCATGGGCGACGACTCGACGCTGCGCCAGGTGCTGATGGCCGGACAGATGGGCGCCGCCTGCTGGCAACTGGCCCATGCGCCTTCGGCATCGGTGATGCGCAAACTGCTGCAAGGCCTGATGGGTCCGGAACGCAAGCTCCCCGCACGCCTGGTCCCGCCGGCGCTCCTGCGCTTCCTGGCCATGGTCGAAATGGCGGGCGAGGGCGGCAGCGCCTGAACGGCCCTCATCACGCAAGCAGTAAAACAAAAAGGCCGGCGTATGCCGGCCTTTGCAATTTCATCGATCGCGGCCGGTCAGGTCGCGACGATGGTCTTGCCCGTGTTGCCCTGGCGCGAGCGGCCGTTGGGGTCGTACAGGCTGGAGCGTTTGGTCAGGGACTGCAGGGCGTCCAGGGCTTCCTCGGTATAGCGCAGGTGCATGTCGATCAGCGCGCCATTGCGGTCATTGATGCCGGCAGCGGCCGTGCAGCGGTCGAGCAGCTGGCGCCACGTGTCGGCGATTTCGGGGTGCCGCGCGGCGGCTTCCGTGGTGCCTTCGTGGCCCGGGCCGAAGCCCAGTTCAGCCAGCAGCGCATCGCGCCGCTCGCTCAGTTCATGCAGGCGCGCGGCGATACCGTTCTTGGACACGGTGATCTCATTCAGCGCATTGAAGGACTGGCGCTCCGTCAGGGCAACAGTCTCGGAACCCAGCAGCTCGGCGAATTCCGCGACGACCGCGTCTTCTTCGCGCAGGCATTCAAGCAGCTTTTCCGTGGCATTCATTTGGGTCACTTCAGCAGTTCCTTGGCGCTGGCAATCAAGCCGTCGGCGATTTTGGTGGGATCGATCTTGAGCTGGCCGGCCGCGATGGCGTCGCGGATGGCCTGGACCTTGGCGGTGTCGATGTCGTCCGCGCCGCTCTGCAGGTCGACCAGCTTGCGCGACATCGGGCTCAGGTCTACCTGGGCGCTGCTCGACCCGCCGCCGGCGACGCCGCCGTAGGCCTGGGCGATCGCGGTACGCGTGCCGGCCGTCTCTGCGGTGCTTGTCGATGGCCGGGTAGTCGAGGAATTGATCTTCACGTCAAAATCCCGCGGAACGGGCTCCTGGCTGTGCAGGCGGAAGCGCCTGCCTATGTCCCTGTAACGGCAGATGCCGGTGGAACTTTAGGGCCGCCTGGACGGCGGCCGGGACCAGTTTACCGGCTCGGGCGGTCTCCGCCAAAATTGTCGATCGCCGGTCATCCTGCGCGTATCTGTTCAGCATTTCGTCAGCATCCCGGTTGTTACAGCGGCACTTCGACATTGCCTTGCGGCTGCAGGATGCCGCTGACGATCTGGCCGGAGGAGGTCTTGACCTCCACCGTCGATCCCGGGGTGGCGTTCTGCATGACCTGGCCCTCGCTGCTGACCACGAAACCCGCCCCGCGCGCCGTGATGCGCACCGTCTGGCCGCGCTGCACGGAGCCCGCGCTGCGCAGGTTAGTGGCGCGGACGGGCTGTCCCATGCCGATGCGGTAGCCCACCGTCATGCCGATCACGCTCTGCGGATCGGTGATGGCTCCCGGGGGCAGATTGATCAGGTCGCCGTCGCGCGGCGCCAGGTCTTCCAGGCGCAGGGTCTCGCCGGCGTTGATCGGTCGCGCGGCCACGTAATACTGGCCGGGCAGGCTCACGGTGGCCTGCACATAGACGTTCCAGGGCCTGGGCGACGAGCAGCGCACGCCGACGCTCATGCGCGCGCGCGGCCGCATCGGTCCGGACATGGATGCCGTCAGGGCGTCGCAGGCAGGCAGCCGTTCGGTATGCACCTCGTCCATCTGGATGTTCGGCTGCGCCGGCAGGGTCGCCAACTGCTGCATCAGATAGTTCTGCGCCACCTGCTGGACTACCGCCGGATCCTGCGGGCGATCGGCCGCCTGCGCCTGGGCGCGGGCGGCGCCGGGCAGGGCGCCCAGGGCGGCAAGCACCAGGGCAGGCATCGTAATACGTCGGATCATGGGCAATTCCGCGGCGCGCCGCAGCGGCAGGCGCCTGTTGGTACTGGAAGAGGCTGCCGTGCAGCGCATGCGGGCCGGCAAGACGGCCGCCACGTGCGCAAACTCGGCGTGGAATGAATTGTAGAAGTCCGGGCGCGCGAGCAATACCCGAATTGGCGGACGAATAGTCGGTTATTTGGATGATTGTGGCGCGCCCACCCCACCTATGATTCCTTCCGTGCCGAAAGGCTTGCCCGGCTGCGCCGTTCCGCGAGGAGTGCGCGCTTTCCGCCTTGGGACTCGCCCGTACGCACCGGCCCGGCATCCGCCCGGCTGGATGGCCGCATGGCCCCGTACGACCAGGGACGCGACCCGGATGATAGACCGCCTCAGCCAGGATCTAGGATTTTTCCAGCAATCGCTGGGTCTGCGCGCGCAGCGCCAGGAAGTCCTGTCGGCGAACATCGCCAATGCCGACACGCCCAACTTCAAGGCGCGCGACTTCGATTTCCGCTCGGCCCTGGAAAGCGCGATGGGCGCGAACATGAATCTGCCGGCGGTCAATCTGTCGCTGACCTCGCCGCGCCACATTCCGGCGCAAGGGCCGAGCCAGCCGACCGTGGACCTGCTGTACCGCAATCCCTACCAGGCCAGCCTGGACGGCAACACCGTCGACATGGACGGCGAGCGCGTGCGCTTCGCCGACAACACGCTGCACTACCAGAGCACCACCACCGTCCTGACCTCCAAGATCAAGGACATGCTGTTGGCCATCTCCGAATAACGCAAACACGGGATAGACCATGGGTTTGTTGAGCATTTTCGATATCGCGGGTTCGGCGCTGACGGCGCAGTCGCAACGCATGAACGTGGCCGCCAGCAATCTGGCCAACGCCGATAGCGCCGTCGGTCCCGACGGCCAGCCGTACCGGGCGCGCCAGGTGGTATTCCAGGTCAACCCGTCGCAGGGCCAGATGACCGGCGCCGAGATCGGCGGCGTGCGCGTGGCCGGCATCGTGCAGAGCGATGCGCCGATGAAGCGCCTGTTCGATCCCTCGAACCCGCTGGCCGACAACCAGGGCTACGTCACCATGCCCAACGTCGATCCCGTGGCCGAGACGGTAAACATGATTTCGGCCTCGCGCTCCTACCAGGCGAACGTCGAAGTGCTGAATACCGCCAAGGCGCTCATGCAGAAAACCCTGCAGATCGGCCAGTAATACCGCGGCATCCCCGGACACCGGAGTCTTGCATGACCACCACCAGCAACGTCAACAACAGCAGCAGCACGGGCAACAACACCGGCTCGGGATCCCTGGGTAGCGCCTCCAGCGCCCAGTCCCTGCAGGATCAGTTCCTGACGCTGCTGGTCGCCCAGTTGAACAACCAGGATCCGCTCAATCCGATGGACAACTACCAGTTGACCTCGCAATTGGCGCAGATCTCCACTGTCCAGGGCGTGCAGGACCTGAAGACGGTTCTGCAGACCATCAGCAGCCAGGTCGACCTGGGCCAATCGATGGACGCGGTGTCCATGATAGGCAAGCAGGTGCTCTTCCCGGGCGATTCGCTGAAGATCGATACCGACTCGACCGGCACCCGCGTGCTGACGCCGATCGGCATCGACGTGCAGAACGATGCGCACGACGTCTCCATCAAGATCCTGGACAGTACCGGCCGCGTGGTCCGTTCCATGGACCTGGGCGGGCAGGACGCCGGCGTCATCATGCCGCAGTGGGATGGCAAGGACGACACCGGCAACGCGGTGCCGGACGGCAAGTACACGTTTACCGTCAAGGCAACCGATGCGAGCGGCAATGCCGTCACCGCCGAGGCGCTGACCTACGGCCAGGTCGGCGGAGTTTCCTACGGCACGCAGGGCGTGCGGCTGGACGTGGGGCTGGCCGGGCAGGTCAGCCTGCTGGATGTACGCAAGGTTTTGGGTACCTGATATAGACAGAGGCGGTTCGGCCGCCCTTTGCCGGTCTTCCGGCTTCCATCAATTTTCTGAAAAAAGCGAGAGAACATGGGCTTCGGACAAGGACTTAGCGGCCTGGATGCCGCGTCGCAGAACCTGGACGTGATCGGCAACAACATCGCCAACGCCAACACGGTGGGCTTCAAGTCCGCCACGGCGACGTTCGCCGATATCTACGCCACGTCGCGCGTGGGCCTGGGCGTGAAGGTCGCTTCGATCGACCAGCGCTTTACCGTGGGCAACGTGACGTCCACCGGCGGCCAGTACGATCTGGCCATCGACGGCGCCAATGGATTCTTCCGCATGGTCGATGCCAGCGGTTCGGTTTCCTATACCCGCAACGGCCAGTTCGGCATCGACAAGAACAACAACATCATCAACGCGGCGGGCCAGCAGCTGACCGGCTACGGTCCCGGCGGCGTCGGCACCGCGCCGGTTCCGCTTTCGCTGCCCACGGCCAATATCGCGCCGGCCGCGACGACCAAGTCCGGCTTCACCGCCAACCTGAACGCCAACGCCGCCGTGATTCCCGCGACGACGGACTTCGACCCGGCCAATACGGCGACCTATACGGATTCGCAGCCGATGACGGTGTACGACTCGCTGGGCAACTCGCACCAGTTGACGACGTATTTCGTCAAGCGCCCCGGTGTCGCCGGCCCCCCGGCCACCAGCGTCTACGATGTGTATTACACGCTGGACGGCGCCGCAATGGCTCCCACCACGCCGCCGGATCCCACCACCACGCCGGCCACGCCGTGGGGCGGCGCCACGCAGCTGACCTTCGACACCTCGGGACGCCTGCTGAATAACCCGCCGACGGTAAACCTGTCGTATGCCACGCCCGGCGGCACCGGGTCACCCGCGGCACCGCTGGCCATTGCGATGGACTACACGGGCACCTCGCAGTTCGGCGGCGACTTCTCCGCCGGCTTTACCCCGGACGGCAATACCACCGGCGAGTTCAGCAGCATCAGCTTCGGCAAGGACGGCAGCATCATCGCCAACTACACCAACGGCAAGACGCAGACCGTCGGCACCGTGGCGCTGGCCAGCTTCAACAACGTCAACGGCCTGCAGCCGATCGGCGACAACGCCTGGAGCGAGACGTCCGAGTCCGGCCAGGCCGTGCTGGGCCAGCCGGGCACCAATGGCCTGGCCAACCTGCAAGGGCAGGCGGTCGAGGCCTCCAACGTCAACCTCAGCACCGAACTGGTCAACATGATCGTGGCGCAGCGCACTTACCAGGCCAACACGAACACGATCAAGACGCAGGACCAGGTGCTGCAGTCGCTGCTGGCCATTCAGTAAGCGCGACGGTAAACGGAACCGAGGCAGGATAGGCAGGCATGGATCGAGTCATTTACACCGCCATGAACGGTGCTGTTCGCATCAACGAGGAACAGGCCGTTCTCACCAACAACATGGCGAACGTGAATACGCCCGGCTTCCGGGCGCAGATGGCCATGTACCGCTCGGTGCCGGTCAACGACGGCACCAGCCTGCCTACCCGCGTTTCCACCGTCGCCGCGACGCCCCGCAACGATTTCACCCCGGGCGTGATGGATGCGACCGGGCGCGACCTGGACATCGCCGTGACCGGCGACGGCTGGATCGCGGTGCAAACCCCGCAGGGCGAGGCCTATACGAGGGCCGGCGACCTGCAGGTCGGCGTCAACGGCCTGCTGCAGACCGCGCAGGGCATGCCGGTGCTGTCCAACCAGAACGGCCCCATCGACGTGCCGCCCAATGCGACGCTGACCATCGCGTCGGACGGCACGATCACCGCCATCGGCGCCGGGGATCCGCCCAACACGATCCTGAATCTGGGGACCATCAAGCTGGTCAGCCCGCCGCTGGCGTCGCTGGTGCACGGCGATGACGGCGTGTTCCGCCGCGTCGCGGCCAACGGCCAGCCGGCGCCGCCCATGCCCGCCGATCCGGCCCTGCGCGTCATGCCCGGCGTACTGGAAGGCAGCAACGCCAATGCCGCGTCGTCGATGGTCGGCATGATCGAGAATTCGCGCCGTTTCGAGATGCAGATGCAGGTTATCCGCGACGCGCAGACCAACGAGGACAAGGCCAACACCTTGCTCTCCGTCGGTTGAGTATTTCAGCAAGCATTCATCGTGACGCGGCCCGTGCGCCGCGCACCCAGGAGCCTTAAAGACCATGCTACGTTCGCTCTGGATCGCCAAGACCGGCCTGGAAGGCCAGCAGACTTCGCTGGACGTGATTTCCAACAACCTGGCCAACGTCAATACCAACGGCTTCAAGCGCGGCCGCGCCGTGTTCCAGGACCTGATGTACCAGACGCTGCGCCAGCCGGGCGCGCAGGTTGGCGACGCCAACCAGCTGCCGTCCGGGCTGCAGCTCGGTACCGGTACGCGGGTGGCCGCCACGGAACGCCTGCATACCGAAGGCAACCTGACCAACACCAGCGACCCCATGGATATCGCCATCCAGGGCCAGGGTTTCCTGAACGTGCAACTGCCGGACGGCACCGATGCCTATACGCGCGACGGTTCGCTGCAGGTGGACCAGAACGGCCAGTTGACCACCGCCGGCGGCCTGGTGATCCAGCCGCCCATCAACGTGCCCAACAACGCGTTGTCGCTGACCATAGGCAAGGACGGCACCGTATCGGTGACCCAGCCCGCCGCGCCGGGCACCAATGTGCAGATCGGCCAATTGCAGCTGGCCAATTTCATCAATCCCAACGGCCTGCAGTCGGTTGGCGATAACCTCTACCTGGAAACGGACGCTTCCGGCGCGCCCAATATCGGCCAGCCCACGGTCGACGGCCTGGGCAGCATCCTGCAGCAGTACGTCGAAACGTCCAATGTGAATGTCGCGGAAGAGCTGGTGAATATGATCACCACCCAACGCGCCTATGAAATGAACAGCAAGGCGGTGGAAACATCCGACCAGATGCTTGCCCGCCTGACCCAGCTTTGATGAAACAACCCATGCGCGCCGTGCTTTTCCTTCGTTCCATGTCGCCCCTGGCGGGCGGCAAGCCGGCTGGCTGGCGCGGCGTGGCGGCGGCTTTCCTGTTGACCGCCGGTCTGGCGGGCTGTTCGCTGGTGCCGCCCGAGCCGGTCGTGCTCGGCCCCACCACGGCCATGCCGCCGATGCCGGCGGCGCCCACGCCGGTGCCGGACGGCTCCATCTATCAGCCGACCGTCTACGGCAACTACCCGCTGTTCGAAGACCGCCGTCCGCGCAACGTCGGCGACGTCGTGACCGTGGTGCTGGAAGAACGGACCGCAGCGGCCAAGAATGTGGCGACCAACACCACGCGCACGTCGAGCACCGACAATTCCATCGCCGCTTCGCCCGGCTTCATGGGCAGCTGGTTCAATGCCAAGCTCGATACCAATACGTCGGGCAGCAACGTCAACAAGGGCGCCGGCGACAGCAGCGCCAACAATACCTTTACGGGCGTGCTGACGACCACGGTGGTCGGCGTGCTGCCCAACGGCAATTTGCAGGTGGCGGGCGAGAAGCAGATCGCCATCAACCGCGGCAGCGAGTACATCCGGTTTTCCGGTGTGGTGGATCCGCGTTCGGTGACCGGCGTGAATACGGTGTCCTCGACCCAGGTGGCCGATGCGCGCATCGAGTACCGCAGCAAGGGTGTCATGGACGAGGTCCAGACGATGGGCTGGCTGCAGCGCTTTTTCCTGATCGCGAACCCCTTCTGATGAAAGTGAAACCCACTCCCGAAGCGTTGCGCGCTTCCCCCTCAAGGGGGCGACACCGGCGGACCGGCGGAGCCGGATCCGCGGTGTCCCCGATCGGGCACACCCGTTTCTTTCGCCGGCTGGCGGGGGCGTTACTGGCCGCCGTGCTGATGGCCGCGGGCGGCCTGGCGCATGCGGAGCGGCTGAAGGACCTGGCGACCATCCAGGGCGTGCGCGGCAATCAGCTGATCGGCTACGGCCTGGTCGTGGGCCTGGACGGGACGGGCGACCAGGTGCGGCAGGCGCCGTTTACCCAGCAGAGCGTCACCAACATGCTGTCGCAGCTCGGCGTGACCATGCCGAACAACAGCAATATGCAGCTGAAGAACGTCGCGGCCGTCATGGTCACCATGAATCTGCCGGCTTTTTCGCGGCCGGGCCAGACCTTCGACGTCAACGTATCGTCCATGGGCAACGCCAAGAGCCTGCGCGGCGGTACGCTGCTGCTGACGCCCATGAAGGGCGCCGACGGCCAGGTGTATGCCCTGGCCCAGGGCAATATCCTGGTCGGCGGCGCGGGCGCGTCCGCCGGCGGCTCCAGCGTGCAGATCAACCAGTTGAACGGCGGCCGGATCAGTAACGGCGCGGTGGTGGAGCGCGGCGTGCCGACGACCTTCGCGCGCGGCGGCAGCATGTTCCTGGAGCTGAACGAGCTGGATTTCGGTACCGCGCAGAACGTCGCGGCCGCGCTGAACCGCCATTTCGGCGGCGGCGTCTCGCAAGTCATCGACGGCAGGACGATACGCGTGCAGGCGCCCACCGACCCGGCCGCGCAGGCCGCCTTCATCTCGCAGCTGGAGAATCTGCAGGTTACGCGTGCGCCGGCCACCGCCAAGGTCATCGTCAATGCCCGCACCGGCTCGGTGGTCATGAACCGCACCGTGATGCTGGAGGAATCCGCCGTCGCGCATGGCAACCTGTCGGTGGTGGTCAACCAGACCAACGCGGTCTCGCAGCCGAACACGCCTTTCGGCGGCGGCCAGACGGTGGTCGTGCCGAACACCACGATCGACGTCCGCCAGGAAAACGGCTCCCTGCAGCACGTGCGCACCAGCGCCAACCTGGCCGACGTGGTGCGCGCCCTGAACGCGCTGGGCGCCACGCCGCAGGACCTGCTGGCCATCCTGCAAGCCATGCAGACGGCTGGCGCCTTGCGGGCCGAGCTGGAGATCATCTAAGCCATGGCGCTCGGCTCCTCCCATACCGCGGGCGCCGGCCAGCCCTCCATTTTCGACTTCGGCTCGCTGTCCAGCCTGCATCGCGACGTGACCGGCCAGCAGCCGGCGTCCGCCGAAAAGCAGGCCGAGGTGGCGCGCCAGTTCGAAGCCGTCTACATCCAGATGCTGCTCAAGCAGATGCGCCAGGCCACCATGAAAAGCGGCCTGCTGGATTCCAACGAATCACAGATGATGCAGTCGATGGCGGACCAGCAACTGGCGCTGCAGCTGGCCAACCCCGGCATCGGCCTGGCGCAGTCGCTGTTGAAGCAGATGCAGGCCAACCAGCCCGGGGCCAACCAGCCGGGGGCAGGGCAGGAGGGCGCGTCCCAGGACGGTGCCCCGGCCATGAAACCGTTGGATCTGGCCGCGCGCACGGTGACCTCGGGTTCGTCGAACCCGGAAGTCGCGGCCTTGCTGCGCGTGTTGCAGCGCGGCGGCGCGTCCGACCGCGCCCTGGCCGCGGCCGAAGGCGCGCCGGACCATGTGGTGGACTTCGTCGCCCAGATGGCGCCGGCCGCCAAGGCCGCGGAACGCCAGAGCGGCGTGCCCGCCCGCCTGATCCTGGGCCAGGCCGCCCTGGAATCCGGCTGGGGCCAGCGCGAGATCCGCTACCCGGATGGCCGCACCAGCTACAACCTGTTCGGCATCAAGGCCGGCGACAGCTGGAAGGGCAAAACGGTCAATGTACTGACCACCGAATACGAAAATGGCACGCCGCGCAAGGTCACGCAGGCGTTCCGCGCCTACAACTCCTACGAGGAATCCTTCGCGGACTATGCGCGGCTGCTCGGCAGCAATCCGCGCTACGACGCGGTGGCCGATGCGCGCGACGAGATAGACGCGGCCCGCCGTATCCAGGCCGCCGGCTACGCCACCGACCCGCGCTATGCGGACAAGCTGATCGGCATCATGGGGCAGCTGCAGGGCGCCGGCCGCCTGGCCAAGGTGGCCGATGCCACCGGGCTGGACGGCAAGGCCGAGCTGCTGGGCAGCGATTTCGCGGGGGTCGGTGACCCGTAGCGGGAGGGTGCGCCGCGCCGGCACCGGCGGCGCGGAGCATCACCTTGCATTTCATTAAGTTTCGTACGCGCTTGCCGTTAAACCAATATCCAGACGTTTCAACACGGTAATTCGAGAGGCATCCCGACCATGAGTTTGTACAGCCTGGGCCTGAGTGGTCTGAATGCGGCGCAAGCGGGGTTGACCACCACCGGCCATAACATCGACAACTCCACGACCGACGGTTACAACCGCCAGCGCGTGCTGACGTCGACGGCCGGCTCGACCCCCAGCGCGGCGGGCTTCTACGGCCGCGGCGTGCAGGTCGACACGGTCCAGCGCCAGTACGACAGCTTCCTGTACAAGCAACTGGTCGGTTCGCAGAGCACCAGCTCCTCATACTCCACGTATCTGGACCAGGTTACCCAGATCAACAACATGCTGGGCAACGAAACGGTGGGTATCTCGCCCGCGTTGGCGGACTTCTTCGCCAGCGTCAATGCCGTGGCCAGCAAACCCGCCGACGCCGCGACCCGCCAGGACCTGATCGGCAAGGGCCAGGCCCTGGTGTCGCAAATCAATAACGCCTATCAGGACCTGCAGACCCAGCGCGACGGCCTGAACCAGCAGATCAGCCAGACGGTCAATTCCGTCAACGGTTATCTGAACCAGATCAACAAGCTGAACCAGGAAATCGTCGTGGCCCGCGGCCAGGGCGGCGGCAACGCGCCCAACGACCTGTTGGACCAGCGCGATCAACTGCTGTCGGAGCTGTCCAAGACGGTGGGGATCCGCTATACCACCCAGGGCGACACGGTCAGCATTTCGCTGGAATCCGGCCAGGCGCTGCTTTCGGGCACGACGGTCTACTCCCTGCAGGCCATCCCGTCCGCCGCCGACCCGACGCGCACCGTGGTGGCCTATAACCTGCCGTCCGGCCCCGGCGGCGCGACGGTGCCGGTAGAGCTGAGCGACGCCAAGCTGACCAACGGTACGCTGGGCGGCCTGCTGCAATTCCGCTCGAACTCGCTGGACGTGGTGCAGAACCAGCTTGGCCAGATGGCCGCCGGCCTGGCGGTGACTTTCAATACGCTGCACCAGCAAGGCGTCGATCTGCAAGGCAACGCGGGCGGCAACTTTTTCTCGCTGCCTTCGCCCGTGGCGCTGACCGGCGCCAAGAATACCGGCAACGGCAGCCTGACGGCGGCCTACACCGACGCCAGCAAGCTCACGGCCAACGACTACAAGATTACCTTCGACGGCACCAACTACACGGTGACGCGCCTGCCCGACAACACCGCGGTAACCGCGACACCCACGGGGACGCCGCCCACCGCGCTGGATTTCGACGGGCTGACGGTCAGCATCACGGGTACGCCGGCCGCGGGCGACAACTGGACCCTGCAGCCCACCCGCAATGCCGGCCGCGACCTGGCCATGGCCACCACCGATCCCGCGAAGATCGCCGCGTCCAGCACGACCAATCCCGGCTCGGCCAACGGCGACAACGCCCTGGCCCTGGCCAAGCTGCAGACCACGCGCAACCTGGCGGGCGGCTCGCTGAGCGTCACCGACCTGTTTTCGCAGATCGTCAACAACGTCGGCCAGCAGACCGCCGACGCCAAGGCCAACGACAAGGCGCAGACCGCCGTGGTCAACCAGCGCACGCAGAACAATGCTTCGATCTCCGGCGTGAACCTGAACGAAGAGTACGTGAATCTCTCGCAGTACCAGGAGCAGTATCAGGCGGCTGCCAAGATTATCGACGTGGCCAGTACAGTCTTCGACGCCCTGCTGGGCCTGAAGTAAACCCGCACCGACTCAAAGATAAAGCGCATCCGGAGTAAGACAGCATGATCCGCCTGAGCACCTCGACGATTTACCAGAGTGGCCTGAACGGCATTCTGAAGAACGAGTCGGACGTCAACTACCTGCAACAGCAGCTCAGTTCCGGCCGCCGCGTGGTGACGCCGTCGGACGATCCGCTGGCGGCCGGGCAGGCCATCACGGCGTACCAGAACCTGAACATGGCCGCGGCCTATGGCAGCAATCGCGACGACGCCAACAATTCGCTGGGCAACGAATCCAATACGCTGTCCAACGTGGTGTCGACGCTGACGGACGTGCTGACGCGGGTAGTGCAGGCTGGTAACGGCACGCTGGCCGATCAGGACCGCAATACGCTGGCCACGGTGCTGGAGCACGCGCGCGACGCCTTGTTCGCCCTGGCCAACACCACGGACGGCAACGGACAGTACATGTTCTCGGGCACCGCCGGCAACGCCGCGGCCTATGTCAAGGATCCCACGACCGGCGAGATCACCTTCAACGGCAACGCCGGCCAGCGCGTGGTCCAGGTGGAACAAAGCCGGCAGATGAATATTTCCGACGTCGGTTCGGATATCTTCAACCGCGCGACGCCGGGCAGCACGGCATACATTGCTTCGGCCGGCGCCGGCAACACCGGCACCGCCACCTTCCAGACGCCCAGCGTGGCCTCGGGCGGCGGTTCGGGCAACAATTTCAAGATCGACTTCGCGGCGGACCCCGTGACCGGCGACATGATGTACACGATCACGACGACGGACGCCGCGACCGGCGCCATCACCACCAGCACGCCGGCTGCCTATACGCCGGGCGATGCCATCGATACGGGCGGCGGCGTCACCATGGTGGTCAACGGCGTTCCCGCCGACGGCGACAGCCTGTCCATCAATACCGCCGGCATGCCGCCCTATGTGGCCAATCCGGGCGCCACCAATGCCGGTACCGCTACCAGTTCCCATTTGACGATCGCGCCTGGCGGCGCGTCGGGCAACGACTTCCAGATCGACTTCGCCAAGGATGCGGTGACCGGCGTCGTCACCTATACGGTCACCACGACGGATCCGGCGACCGGCACCAGCACCACCACCGCGCCCGCGGCCTACACGCCGGGCGATGCCATCGACACCGGTGGCGGTGTCAGCGTGGTCATCGACGGCAACCCGGAAGACGGCGACAGCTTCACGGTCAATCCGACCGGCAGCGCCAGCGTGGATATGTTCGCCACGCTGGGCGAGCTGATCACCGCTTTGAAGTCGCCGGCGCAGAACGATCCGGCGGCCCAGGCCAAGCTGGTGAACTTGCTGGCAACCGCCAACAAATCGCTGTCGATCAACCTGGACAACGTGTCCACGGTGCAAGCCTCCGTCGGCGCCCGCCAGAACGAACTGGACGCGCTGGACACGACCGGCAGCCAGCGCACCTTGACGCTGAACAAGACACTGACCGACCTCACGCAGATCAATTACTACGACGCCATCTCCACGATGAGCATGCGCCAGTTGTCGCTGCAGGCATCGATGTCGGCTTTCAACGCGGTCAAGGGCACCACCTTGTTCAGCATGAAGTAGTGAAGTCCTTTCGGTTTTGATAGATATGTGTTTCCCCATAGGGAACGACGGTTCGGTGGATAGATAACGATATGTTTGCCAATATGAAAATCCGCACTTCCATCATCGCGCTGCTCGCGTTGTATCTGGCGGCGATGCTGGTATCGAACGCCGTCGCGTGGTTGGGATTGCAGTCCAGCAACAGCAAGCTCGACACGGTCAACACGCTATACAGCGACCAGGTCACGAATCTGTACGCGTCCTATGCACAGGTGTTGCGCGCGCGCCAGGTCCTGAACAACGCCTACGAGATGATCCAGACCAACCGTCCGGATGAGGGCATGAGCCAGATCTCGCGCGCCGCAGCGTTCAAGGCGGACGCCGATAAGCGCATGGGTCTGTTCAGCCAGTCGCCCAAGCTGCCCGCGACGGTGGATATGTCGACGGCCATCATGGCCAACTACAAAACCTACGCGGGACTGATCGACGAGCAGATCAACACCCTGCGTTCGAAGCAGATAGACTCGTATCTGGCATCGTCCAAGGCATCGTCGGCCGCCAACCAGACCTTGGACAAATCGGTCCAGGCCATGCTGGAGTATCTGGACAAGGCAACGGACGAGATGGTGGCGCTGGGGCACACCGACTTCTCGCTGGCGCGTACGGTGACGGTGGTCATGGTGGCGTTCGCGATCTTCCTGACGATCGCCTGCTGGCTCGTGTTGAGCCGCATGGTATTGCGTCCGCTGCGCGAGGCCGGTGCGCATTTCGACAAGATCGCCGCCGGCGACCTGAGCCAGCACGTGGAGGTGCGCAGCGCCAACGAGATCGGCCTCCTGTACAGCGCGGTCAGGCGCATGCAGGAAAGCCTGACGCGTACCGTGTCGGCGGTGCGCCGCGGGGTCGATGAGATCAATGTGGGCTCGCGTGAAATTTCCGCCGGCAACACCGACCTGTCCAGCCGCACCGAGCAGCAGGCATCCTCGCTGGAAGAAACGGCGGCGTCGATGGAAGAGCTGGCCTCCACGGTCAAGCAGAACGCGGAGAACGCGCGCCAGGCCAACCAGCTGGCGGCCAGCGCCTCGGACGTGGCCGAGCGCGGCGGTTCGGCGGTGGCCGAGGTCGTGAACACGATGCAGGAGATCTCCGGCAGCTCGCGCAAGATTTCGGAAATCGTCAGCGTGATCGACGGCATTGCGTTCCAGACCAACATCCTGGCGCTGAACGCGGCGGTGGAAGCGGCGCGCGCGGGTGAACAGGGCAAGGGATTCGCGGTGGTGGCGGGCGAAGTGCGCTCGCTGGCGCAGCGCAGCGCGCAGGCGGCCAAGGAAATCAAGGCGCTGATCGAGGACTCGGTGACCAAGGTGGGCGCGGGCTCGCAGCAGGTCGAGCGCGCGGGCGCCACCATGCAGGAGATCGTGACGTCGGTGAAGCGGGTGACCGACATCATGGGCGAGATTTCGGCGGCGTCGGAAGAACAATCCAGCGGCATCGACCAGGTCAATCGCGCGGTGTCGCAGATGGACGAGGTGACGCAGCAGAACGCGGCGCTGGTGGAAGAAGCGGCCGCCGCGGCCGGTTCGCTGCAGGAACAGGCACAGCGCCTGGCCGAAGCGGTGGCGGTGTTCAAGCTCAGCCAGGGACATGTGATCGACGTGCCCGCGCGCGCGATCGCGTCGCCGGCCGCGCCGCGTGTCGCGGCACCGGCCGCCCAGCCGGCGGCTCCGGTCGACGCGCCGCGCCTGAATAATGCGGCTCCGGCGAAGGCAGCGGCGTCTTCCGCGCCCCCGACGACCGCCGCCGCGCCCCGCGCGGCCAAGCCGGCGCCCGCACGCGCCGCCGCGGCGCCGCGCACGCGTGCGCCGGCCGCCAATGATCACGCCGCGCCGCGCACGCCGCCCGCCGCCAAGCCCCGTGCCGTCGCGGCCGGCGGTGGCGCCGCGGCCATGAGCGACGACGATTGGGAATCCTTCTAGGACCGCCATGATTCGCACTTCGCATCTCATCGTGAAATGGCGCGCCGGCCTGCTTGCCTGCCTGGCAAGTATGGCGCTGCTGGGTGGCTGCGCGACGGGACAGTATTTCTCCAGCGACGCGGTGGCCGGCCTGCAGCCGGGCAAGACCACCATGTCCGACGCGGTTTACGCGTTTAACGGCATGCCGCAGCAGGTCCTGCCCCAGTCGGATGGTTCCACTATCGCGCTGTGGTCCTATAAGACGACCGTGGTGACGGACGCCATCTACTTCCGCCGCGAGGCGAGGTTGCAATTCGCGCCCGACGGCCGGCTGGCACGCGTGCTGGATACCACCAACGTTCCCTTGCAGGGCAACACGCGGCAGCGGCTGCTGGGCAATACATCCGTTCCCCAGGATCCCGCGCTGGCCTCGGCCGAGACGACGCAGCCGTCGGCCGCGCAAGGCAGCACGGCCAGCGGCGGCACGACAACGAACGGCACGACGGCGATACCCGTGCCCGCGCAATAACGCGCGGCATCCGACCACCAGTACGCCGCCCCCCGAGGGCGAGAGTACTTGGCGTTTTTTTCGAATCTGATTGCGAGTTTGGAGGGCCTCATGGAAGCCATCGCAGAAACGAGCCGTAAGGCCAAGGCCAGCAAGCGCAAGGCGACCCGTCCGCCCAAGGTCAAGCGCAAATTCTCGGTGCGCGATACGCGTGTCGGCACGCTGTTGATGATCGTCCTGGGTATCTTCGCCCTGCTGATCGCCGCGGTGGGCGGCATGGCGGCCTTCTTCCTGAACCAGAACTACCGGGCGGTGATAGACCTGGGCGCATTGACCGATCGCGCAACCCAGGTGCAGATCATCAACGCCAACATGCTGCGCGCCCGCGTCGCGCTGCTGGTCTCGGCCCGCGAGCTGCAGGAAGCCGGTGCCCCCAATGTTTCGCCCGAAACCGCCGCGACCGCCAAAAAGGATGCGGCCGATTCCCTCAAGTCGGCCAACGACCTGCTGGCGGACGTGCGCAACAGTTTCGGCGAATTCCAGAAGAACATGCTGGAAGACGATACCGGCCGGCAGCTGTCGATGAACCTGGTGCGGCGCTACCGCTCCTATATCGACGACGGCGTGGACACCATGGTGGAAGCCCTGCGCAGCCAGGACTACAGCACCTTCTACATGGTGAATACGGAATACGGCACGCCCCGCAGCGCGGCCTTCGTTGACGCGATCGAGGAATTTTCCAAGTACATCAAGGCCGCGCAGACCGAAACCGGTACCCAGGCCAGGCAGAACCTGAACCTGGCGTTGATCGCCGTCGCCGGCGCCGTGGGCCTGGCCATCGTCTTGATGATCCTGGCGCGCATCGTCTTCGGCCGCATGGTCGTGCGTCCGCTGGTCGAAGCCGGCCAGCACTTCGATAAGATCGCCAATGGCGACCTGACGCAGCGGGTGGACATCCGTTCGCAAAACGAAATCGGCATGCTGTATGGCGCGCTCAAGCGCATGCAGGAAAGCCTGACGCGTACGGTGTCGTCGGTACGCCGCGGCGTCGATGAGATCAATGTGGGCTCGCGTGAAATTTCCGCCGGCAACACCGACCTGTCCAGCCGCACCGAGCAGCAGGCGGCCTCGCTGGAAGAAACCGCGGCGTCGATGGAAGAGTTGGCCTCCACCGTCAAGCAGAACGCGGATAACGCGCGCCAGGCCAACCAGCTGGCGGCCAGCGCCTCGGACGTGGCCGAGCGCGGCGGTTCGGCGGTGGCCGAGGTCGTGAACACGATGCAGGAGATCTCCGGCAGCTCGCGCAAGATTTCGGAAATCGTCAGCGTGATCGACGGCATTGCGTTCCAGACCAACATCCTGGCGCTGAACGCGGCGGTGGAAGCGGCGCGCGCGGGCGAACAGGGCAAGGGATTCGCGGTGGTGGCGGGCGAAGTGCGCTCGCTGGCGCAGCGCAGCGCGCAGGCGGCCAAGGAAATCAAGGCGCTGATCGAGGATTCGGTGACCAAGGTGGGCGCGGGCTCGCAGCAGGTCGAGCGCGCGGGCGCCACCATGCAGGAGATCGTGGCGTCGGTGAAGCGGGTGACCGACATCATGGGCGAGATTTCGGCGGCGTCGGAAGAACAATCCAGCGGCATCGACCAGGTCAATCGCGCGGTGTCGCAGATGGACGAGGTCACGCAGCAGAACGCGGCGCTGGTGGAAGAAGCGGCCGCCGCGGCCGGCTCGCTGCAGGAACAGGCGCAGCGCCTGGCCGAAGCGGTGGCGGTGTTCAAGATCAACGAAGGACAGGTGATCGACGTACCGGCGCAGCAACTGGCGGGCGGCGCGGCGTACGCGCCGCTGGCGGCAAGCTGACCCGCAATCCCCGCGTTGCGACAAAAGGCGTCCCGGTGCAATCCGGGCCGCCTTTTTCTTTGGCGCCACGGCGTGGCGCTGCTGCGCGAACATGCCCGCCGATGCCCCGGTCGACATTGCGGCCCAGGGCGCGGCCGGCAAGGGTAGCGCCCGCGGATGCCATGGGCAGGGGTGCTCCTGGACGGGTTCCGTTGGAAAGGCGTGGAACGCGGTCGTATCGGCGGACCGGCGGCAGCGAATCTATTCGGCGCTCCCGTATCCAAATCTGCTTTCCATTTTTCGATGGCTCGAAGAGGGGATGTCGACGTAGCGGTACGGCCGGTCCGGTGGCGCATGCAACGGCGTGCCCCGAGCCCATGCCCACGTGTCCGCGTCCTGCTTGCGTCCGACGACGAAATCCGCCGCCTGTCTTCATCGCGCCCTGCGCGCCATCCTGCCGCGCGGCATACCGGAATGGCTGATCCTGTTCTACGCCGCCGGCGCCTATCTTGCGCTGGATGGTTTCTTCGCCGTGCAACGGTTCCACGCCATCGGCCTGAACACGCAGGGACACCTGGGGCCGGCCGAGTACCTGCGGCAGGGCGTTTTCATACTGGAATACCTGGTCGCCATCCTGGCGTTGTATGCCGCCACGCGGGTCCGGCCCGGCGTGGGCGCGCCCTTGCTGCTCCTGCTGTGGTTGCTGGTGACGGTGGACCTGGCCGCGCATGCGATCTACGGCCGTCCGGCGGGCATAGGCAACATCAGCGCGTTGAATGCATCGGCGGCCATGCTGGGCGCGGCCTTGCAGCAGTATGGCCACACCATCGCGGTGGCGGCCGGCAAGGGCGCGGCGCTGTTCGTACCGCTGGTGCTCAAGAGCCTGGTCCCGCGGCGGCAGCGCGCGCCGTGGGCCACGCCGGTGCTGCTGGTTTGCGTACTGGCGGGCATGTATGGGTACATCCTGGCGCAGCGCGGGCCGCCCGCGCTGATCGGCTTTCCCAAAGGCTTTTCCTATGGTTTCGGCACCCTGGCCATCCAGGCCAATGACCTTCTGGACCATCCGCGCTTCCAGCAGGCTCGCGCGTCCATGGGGGACACCCACGACTTCCGCAACGTGATCGTGATCGTCGACGAGTCGGTCGAATACGCGCATTTCGCACGGGCGTTCCGGGACCAGGGCGGACTTTACGCCGATTTCGGCCGTGCCTATAGCGGCGCCAATTGTTCAGCCGCGTCGAACTACATTCTCAGAAAGGCGTGGTGGCGCCGTGCCGACAGCGGCCATGTGGATATTGCTCGCACCGATAGCCTGTTCGCCCTGGCCAGGCAACGGGGATACACCACCACGTACATCGACGACCAGGGGGTGCTGGACGATCCCGCCACGCGCAACTACATCAGCGATGACGAGCTTGCCGACATCGACGACGTCGTCGAGAACCGAGGCCCGCTGTACCAGCGCGATGCGCTGGCCGCGCGCCAGATCGAACAGCGCGCCGCCTCGGGCAGGAATTTCATCTTCATCAACAAGGATGGCGCGCATTTCCCGTATCGGGACTACATTCCGCCCGGCCTGGTGTCGGGCGACAAGAACACCGATTACATGACGGCGATCCGCAGGAACTCCGTCGATTTCCTGGCGGCGCTGGAACACGGACTGCCCCCCAACACCATTGTTTTCTACACCTCGGACCACGGCCAGAACCTGACGACCCGCGCGACCCATTGCAATACGGGCGACGATGCGACGGCGGAGGAGTATCGCGTGCCTTTCCTGGTGCGGGCGACGGATCCCGCCGTCCAGGCTCGCCTGCGACTATCCGCGGCGGTCCAGCACGACAGGCTGACCCACCTGGAGTTCTCCGAATCGGTGCGCGAGGCCTTGGGCTATCGGGTCGCCGGCGTGGCGTCGCTATTTGCCCCGGCGCCTATCGATACGCCGTTCTGCGGACTGTATGGGTCGCCCAAGGTGTTTTTCGGGGTAAGGCCGGCATGCAAGCCGCTGGGGGTAGCGCTGGCCGGGGCCGCGGCCGGCGGCCCGCCCGCCGGCGCCGGCGCCGGCGAGCCGTGAGCCTTGGCCGGGACGACCGCTATCCCGCCAGCAGTCCCGCCAGCCGTTCCATCGCGTTGGCGCCTTCCTGGAACAGCTCCGCCAAGGACGCGGTGCTTTTCGGCAGGGCGACGGCCAGCAGTATGACGCCCGCCGAGAGGGTGATGGGAAATCCCACCGCGAACACCGACAGCTGCGGCGCGGCGCGGTTCAATATCCCCAGCGCCAGCTGGATCGCCAGCAGGGAGGCCAGCAGCGGCAGGGCCAGCAGCAGCCCGGACGAGAAAATCTTGGTGCCCAGCTGCGCCACCATGAGCCAACCGTCGGAGTGCAGCGATGCCGTGCCTATTGGTACCAGGGTGAAGGTCTTGACCAGCATGCCCAGCATCAGCAGGTGCCCGTTCACGCTCAGGAAGGTCAGCATCGCCAGAATGTTGAACAGCCGCGCCAGTACTTCCGTATTCGCCTGGGTGGTGGGATCGAAAATGGTCGCCAGCGACAGGCCCATCTGCAAACCGACGAAATCGCCCGCCGTCTGCACCGCCGCGAAGCAGACGCGCATGCAGAAACCCATGGCGATGCCGATGAAGACCTGCTGCGCCAGGATCCACAATCCGGCCAGCGAGCCCGGCGCCACCGCGGGCATGGGGGGCAACGACGGCGCGATCGCCACCGCCAGCACCGCGGCCAGGCCGATCTTGGTCGTGCGCGGTGCGCTGCTTTCGCCGAACAACGGCGCGAT
The DNA here is from genome assembly GCF_965137885.1 of Bordetella sputigena. NCBI lineage: Bacteria > Pseudomonadati > Pseudomonadota > Betaproteobacteria > Burkholderiales > Alcaligenaceae > Bordetella > Bordetella sputigena. The sequence goes on along the minus strand of NZ_CBCSCA010000005.1, from coordinate 48,613 downwards.
GCCTATCAATGCCAGCAGGCGGGTGAATGGCCACACGAAGGTGTTGATCCACCCGTACCATTGATCCAGCGTGAAGGTGATCATGGCGCCATGCCGCGAGGGCGGCTCACGAGACCAGGTTGGGTATCTGGTCCATGATCTGGCGGATATAGTCGGTCATCATGCCGATCAGCCAGGGGCCCAGCAACACCAGCGTGGCGGCAACGGCCACCAGCTTGGGAATGAAGGACAGCGTCATTTCATTGATCTGCGTCGCCGCCTGAAACACGCTGATCAGCAGGCCGACCGCCAGCGTGACGAGCAGCAGCGGCCCGGCCACGACCATGATCATGCGCATGGCCTGGTACGTCATCGTCATTACGGTTTCGGCATCCATGGCGGACCTCCGGTCACTGGTAAAAGCTGCGGGCCAGCGAGCCCAGCAGCATGTGCCAGCCGTCGGCCAGCACGAACAGCATCAGCTTGAACGGCAGCGATACCGAAATCGGCGGCACCATCATCATGCCCAGGCCCATCAGCACGCTGGCGACCACCATATCGATGATCAGGAAGGGGATGAAGATGGTGAAGCCGATCTGGAAGGCGGTCTTCAGTTCGCTGGTGATGAAAGCCGGCACCAGCACCTTCATCGGCACCGCCGACGGATTGTCCAGCGGCGGCTGGTTCGTCAGGTTGGCGAATAGCGATAGATCGGTTTCGCGCGTCTGGTGCATCATGAAGGTGCGCAGCGGCTGCGCGCCGCGCTCGATCGCGGTTTCGAACGAGATCGCGCCATTGGACAGCGGTTCGTAGGCGTCCTTGTAGATCTGGTCGAACACCGGTGACATGGTGTAGGCGGTCAGGAACAGGGCGAGGCCGACCAGCACCAGATTGGGCGGCGTGGTCTGCGTGCCCAGCGCATTGCGCATCAGGCTGAGTACGATGATGATGCGGGTGAAGCCGGTCATCATCAGCAGCGCGGCCGGAATGAACGTCAGCGACGTCAGCATCAGCAGCGTCTGCACGCTCAACGAATAGGTTTCGCTGCCGTTCGGGCCCGGCGTGGCGGTCAGCGCCGGCAGGGTGGCTTGCGCCGATGCCGCCAGCGGCGCGCAGGCCAGCGCCAGCAGGGCCAGGACGCGCAGCATGCGGCGCATGGCGCCTGCTTCGCCGGGTCCGGCGCGAAAGATTCGATTCATGGGACCATCCGACCGCATCAGCCGCGGCGCAAAGCCTGGGTGAGTTTGCTGGCGAAGGAAGCGTCCGCGCCGGTTTTCGCGCCACGGCGGGCCAGTAGCGACGTCACCAGGGCGCCGGGCTGCTTCGCCGGCGCGGCGACTTCGCCCGCGGGCAGGGTGTGCAACAGATTCATCTGGCCGACCGTCACGCCCACCAGCAGCCAGGCGTCGGCGACTTCGACCAATACGATGCGCTGGCGCGGGCCGAGCGTCAGGCTGTCGATGATGCGCATCGTGCCGCCCGGCGCGCGTCCGGCCAGGCCGGCGCGGCGCGCCAGCCAGCCGCAGGCCAGGATCGCCGCGATGACGACGATCAGGCCCACGATGACGCGGAAGGTTGCGGCGTCGCCCATGCTGCGCTCAGCGGCGGCCGTTCAGGCGGTTGATGCGTTCGGCGGGCGTGATGATGTCGGTCAGGCGGATGCCGTACTTATCATCGACGACCACGACTTCGCCCTGGGCGATCAGGTAGCCGTTCACGAAAATGTCCATGGGCTCGCCGGCCAGGCCGTCCAGCTCGACGACCGAACCCTGCCCCAGCTGCAGCAGGTTCTTGATCGTCAGCCGCGTGCGGCCCAGTTCCACCGTCAACTGGACGGGCACGTCCATGATCAGGTCGATGTCGGCGCTGGATTTCTCGGCGGAACCGGACAAGGGCTTGAATACGGATGCGCCGGCCGGCTTGGCCGCGGGCGCCGCGGGAGCGGCAGGCGCGGCGGCCGTGGATGCGGCGGTGGCGGCGGTCTGTTCGGCCAGCGCGTCGGCCCAGTCGTCGGCCGGCTTCAGGCCGTCGGCTTGCGTGGGCGGGGCCGCGCGCGACTGTTCCGCCAGGGCGTCGGCCCAGTCGTCGCTTGGCGCGGCGGGTTTGTTTTGATCGGGCCGCTCGGCGTTCTGGTCAGTCATGGTCGGGGGCCTCGTTCTCGGGGTCCAGAGGTGTAAGCAGTTTGTGTACGCGCAGCGCGTACTGGTTGTTGAACACGCCGTAGCCGCATTCCATGACGGGCACGGCATCGATGTTGGCGGTCACGATTTCCGGCACGTCGACCGGCAGCACGTCGCCCACCTTCAGCTTCATCAGGTCGCGTATCGATGAAGGGATGCGGGCGAACTCTGCGATCAGTTCGACGTCGGCGCTGCGGATCTGGCGTGACAGCTGGCGCGCCCAACGCTGGTCCACGGCTTCCAGCGCGGTTTCCTGCAGGGGCCGGGTCAGGATGTCCCGCACCGGTTCGATCATCGAGTAGGGCAGGCAGATATTCAGATCGCCGCCCGTGGCGCCGAACTCGATATGGAAGGGGGTCACCACCACGACTTCGTTCGATCCGGTGATGCTGGCGAACTTCGTGTGCATTTCCGACCGCACGTATTCGAACTCGATCGGATAGACAGCCTCCCAGGCCTTGCCGTAGCTTTCCAGGGTCAGGTTCAGCAGGCGCCGGATGATGCGCTGTTCGGTGGTGGTGAAATCCCGGCCTTCGACCCGGGTGTGGTAGCGGCCGTCGCCGCCGAACAGGCTGTCGATGACCAGGAACACCAGGTTGGGGTCGTAGCTGAACAGGGCGGTGCCGCGCAGCGGCTTCATCTGCACCATGTTCAGGTTGCTGGGCACGGGCAGATTGCGTTCGAAATCCGAGTACTTCAGGATGCGGATCGACCCGACGGTGATGTCGGCGTTGCGGCGCATGAAGTTCAGCAGCACGCTGCGCATGTGCCGCGCGAAACGCTCGTTGATCAGCTCCAGCGTCTGCATGCGGCGCCGCACGACCCGCTCCGGAGAGCTCAGGTCATAGGCGCGCACGCCGTCCTGTTCGTCCTGGCTGGTTTCCTTGCCGTCGCTTTCGCCGGTGACGCCCGCCAGCAGGGCGTCTACTTCGTCCTGCGATAGGAACGCCTCGTAAGCCATGCTTATTGCACCACGAATTCGGTGAACAGCACGTCGGTGACGTACTGTCCGTCAGGCAGGGGGGTGAATGGCTTGTTGATCGCCTTCATCAGGGCGTTGGCCAGGTCGACCTTGCCTTGCGGCGTCTGCACGCTTTCCGGCGTCTGCGCCGACAGCAGCATCAGCACGCGGCTGCGCACTTCCGGCATGTACTTCTCGATGCGCTGGCGCGATTGCTCGTCGGCCACGCGCAGCGTCATGGCGATATGCACGATGCGCTCGCGGTCGGCGCTCAGCAGCGTCACGGTAAAAGGCGTGATCGGGATAAAGATCGGCGCCGGCACGGCCTGCGGCGTCTGCGGCGGCGGAACGAAAGTCGTCGGCGCGGCGCCAACCGGCGGCTGCTGGGCCTGCCCCACATTGATCTGCACGGCGGAATTGGCCGCGTTGCGTTGTGACCGGGTCGTGATCATCCAGGTCGTCGCGACGCTGGCGCCGGCGACGATCAGCAGAACCAGCAGGCCGATGATCGGGCGGAGGAATCGCGACGAGCCGCTATTGCGCATAGGCAGCGTGCTGCGCGGCGGCATGGTGGGGGTTTTGGATGTCGCCATCTCGGATGGTGGTTGGTTTACCGGGAAAACGGATATCGATTATTCGCTTGCATTTTGCCTGACTTGGGCAGGCGGCACGCAAGGGAAAAACAGGGCGAAAACTGGGTATCTCCGCCTATTGCTCGCGGGGTTTCGATGGGTGCCGCCGGGCGCGGTTCGCCCGGGCCGATTGCGCGCGCTCATGCGAAGGTGTCGACTCGTCCGGCTTCGGCGCGGCGCGCGGTCGGCACGGCGATCTGCACCGTGTCGCCCGATGCATCCGTCTGCGCTTGCGCGGAGCCGCCGGCGCCATGTCCCGGACGGTCGCCGCCCTGGTTCATGCCGCCGAAGCCGGCCTGCGCGCCCTGGTCGCTGACATTGGCCTGGCCCAGCGAGATACCGGCCTGCGCCAGGCTTTGCTGCAGCTGCGGCAGGGCGGATTCGACGGCCTGCCGCACCGCCGCGTGGGCCGACACGAAGGAAGCTTCCGCCACGCCGTTGTTCAACTTGATGGTGACGCTGAGCGGACCCAGGTCGGGCGGATCCAGGCGCAGTTGGGCGGTGTGCGAGTCGTTGCCGGCGCGGTGGGTCATCAGGACCAGTTGGCCGCCAAGCTCGGCGCCCCATTGCGGCTGGCCGACCGGCGTGTGGATGGCGGGGGCGGCGGCGCTCTGGGGAGTGCCGGACGCCGGCGCCTGCCAGGTGGAGGCCAGGGCTTGCGCCATATCGGTCGGCGCGGCATGGGCATTGGCGCGCGGCACGGCGTCGGCCGGCGTGTCCTTGTCGGCGCCGGATCGCGTGAGGTTGGCCGCGGCACGCAGCGCATCGTCCTGCGAAGGCGCGGAGGCATCCGCGCGGGTGTCCGCCATGGCGGCCGCGGGCGCCTGTTCGTTGGCGCGCGGGTCCGCGCCGGCGGCGCCACGCGCATCGGCGGCGACGTGCGCGCCCGGATGCGCCGTCGCGCCGGGATGGGCGGCGCCAGCGGCGGCGCGGGCATTCGTCGCTCCGTTCAGCGTACCGTCCGCGGACGGCATGGGGGCCGAGGACGCTGGTGCGGTCGCCAGTCCCGCGGCTGGGCCGGTCGCGGGCGCCGTCGCGCCCGGCGCCGGAGCGGCGCCTGCCGCGTCCGTGCCGGCCGTCGCTACGCCGTTTGCGTCGGCAAGCAGGGCGCCCGCGGCAGTGGCGCCGCCGGCCGCTGCCGTGGCCTGGCCATCCGTGGCGCCCGCCGCCGCATTGGCCGGGGCCGCCTGCAACTGCATCGACAGCGTGGCGATAGCCAAGGCCTGCTGCGCCAGCGTCGGCGCGGCGTCGGCGGCGACCGCCGCGGCGAGCTTGTCGTCATCACGCTGACCGTCGTCGGCCAGCGCGTCTTCACCGGCCGGCGTCGTCGCCTGCGGATCGGCGGCCGCGGCGTCGGCCGGCGCGCGCGGGGCGCCGTCGGCGGGCGCGGCGGCGTCCTGGCTGGCGCGCTGGCGCGCCATGATGTCGGAAAAGCGCGAGGCGTCCTTGCCGTCGCGCGCGCCGCGGCTATCCGGCACGGACGCGGCGGGCTTCGTCGCGCCGGACGTCGCCGCGCCGGAGGCCGATGGGCCGGACGGAGGAGCGGAGGGCGTGGCCAAGGCAAGCATGGCAAGCGGGGAAGTCATGGTCGGCGTCCTCTTCAATGCAATCCTCCGCCGCGCCGGACCAGGCGCGCGGAATACTCGTCGTTCAGGCGTTGTTCGCGGCGCGCGTCCTCGCGCGCCTGCACTTGCTGCTGGCGCTGCGCCAGCGCGTCGAAGGAATTCAGCTTGCGGCGCTCTTCACGCCAGTGCTCCTTGCCCTGTTCCAGATGCGTGGAGGCTTGCTCCAGGACCGCGCGCTGCTGGTCGATCGCATCGTCCAGCGTGGCGATGAAGCGCTGGTAATTGTGGCAATCGGCGGCCGACATGCCGCTCATCATGGCATTCTGCAGGCGTTGCAGATAGTCGGCGCGATAGTCGTTCAGCATGGTCAGCTGCTGTTCCGCGTTGTTGCGCGCCACATGCAGGCCGCCCAGCCGCTTGGCCGCTTCGTCCGTATTGTCCTGGGCCAGCGAGATCAGCATATCCAGGGGGAGTTGGCTAGGCATGCGATTCACCCATCTGTAAAGTGGCCTGCAACTGCGCGATGGCAGTGGTGTAGTCCACGTTTTCGCCGACGTTCTGCTGCAGGAAGGCTTCCAGCCGCGGATAGCGCGCAATGGCGTCGTCCAGCGCCAGATCGTGCCCGGGCGCGTAGGCCCCCACGGCGATCAGGTCGCGGTTGCGTTGGTAGCGCGACACCACCTGCTTGAAGCGCCGGACCACGGCGAACTGCTCGTTGCTGATCAGCGAGGTCATGGCGCGCGAGATGGAAGCCTCGATGTCGATGGCCGGGTAATGCCCGGCTTCGGCCAGCTGGCGCGACAGCACGACGTGGCCGTCCAGAATGGCGCGCGCGGAATCGGCGATCGGATCCTGCTGATCGTCGCCTTCCGCCAATACGGTGTAGAACCCGGTAATCGAGCCGGCCTTGCCATTCGGCCCGGGCGCGCCCATGCCGGCGCGTTCGACCAGGGCCGGCAGGCGCGCGAAAACCGACGGTGGGTAGCCCTTGGTGGCCGGCGGCTCGCCGATGGCCAGGGCGATTTCGCGCTGCGCCATCGCATAGCGGGTCAGCGAATCCATGATCAGCAGCACATCCAGGCCCTGGTCGCGGAAGTGTTCCGCGATGCGGGTGGCGTAGGCGGCGCCTTGCAGACGCAGCAGCGGCGACACGTCGGCGGGCGCGGCCACCACCACCGAGCGCGCCAGGCCTTCGGGCCCCAGGTTGTGCTCGATGAATTCCTTGACTTCGCGCCCGCGTTCGCCGATCAGCCCGACCACGATGATGTCGGCCTTGGTGTAGCGCGCCATCATGCCCAGCAGCACGCTCTTGCCGACGCCCGAACCGGCGAACAGGCCCATGCGCTGGCCGCGGCCGACGGTGAGCAGGCCGTTGATGGCGCGCACGCCGACGTCCAGCACCGTATCGATGGGCGCGCGCGACAGAGGATTGATGGGCAGGGCGGACAGGGGGGCCGCGTCGGCGCCGACCAGCGGACCCAGATCGTCCAGCGGCCGCCCGCCGCCGTCCAGCACGCGTCCCAGCAGGGCGTTGCCCACCGGCAGGTGACGACCCAGCGCGGGCTTGGCGTTGCCGTTCAGAATGGCCTTGCGCGGCAGGGGAATCTGGCGCTGCAAGGGCGGTTCCCCGGGGACGACGCGCGCGCCGGGAGGCAACCCGGAGATATCCGACTGCGGCATCAGGTAAAGCGTATGGCCGTCGAAGCCTACCACCTCGGCATCGGCCCAGTGGTCGTGGCCCGGCGCGATCTCGATGCGGCACACCGCGCCCACGGGCAGGCGCAGGCCGGTGGCCTGCAGCACCAGACCGGTGGCGCGCGTCACGCGGCCGGTCGCCAGCCACGGGTCCGTCGAGCTGGCGCGTATGGAGCCGATCTGCAGTTGCGTGACCCAGCGGTCCACCACCGGAACGGCGGGGACGCCGGGCAGGGTGGGGGCAGCGTGGGCGTCGCTCATTCGGCGCTCTCCAGCGGCATGTCGCGGCCCAGCGAGGCCGCGACGCGGCGCCAGCGTGTTTCCAGCGTGGCGTCGATTTCGCCCAGCGATGTCTCCGCCCGGCAGCCGCCGCGCGTGATCGATTCGTCGGCCAGCACGCGCCAGTGGCCGGTCTTGAGTTCTTCCGCCAGGTGCAGCCGGACCAGCTCCAGGTCCAGCGGGTGCAGCCACAGGCGCAGCGGAGCGCTGGCGGTCGGATTCATGTGCAGGACTTCACGTACGGCCGTCAGCAGGGCGTCGGATTGGTTGGCGACGGTGATGCGTACGACCTGGCGGGCGATGTCCAGCGCCAGGGTCATCAAGGCCTGGCCGGTTTTTTCTTCCAGCTGCGCCAGGGACGTTGCCGTGGCGTCGGCGATCGCGCGCAGCCGCGCGGCTTCGTCGGCGCCTTGCTTGCGCGCATCGGCCAGGCCTTCCGCGAGGCCCGCCTTGCGGCCTTCCGCCAGGCCTTCTTCGTAGCCGCGCGCGCGGCCTTCGGCCACGCCCAGGTCGTAGCCTTCGGCACGGCCTTCCTTCAGGCCGCGGGCATGGCCGGCGCGCCGCGCTTCTTCCTGCACCTGGCGCGGATCGGGGCCCGGGTCCGGCCGCGCTTCCGGCTCGCGGGCGGCCGCGTCCTGCTCCTCGAACGACGCCAGTCGCCAGCGCTGCCAAGGCGCGCTGGCGGGCGGCGCCGGGACGGCGCGGCGCTCAGACATATGCGTCGTCTCCCTGGCCGCCCAAGACTATCTGGCCGCTTTCGGCCAGGCGGCGCGCGACCAGCAGGATCTTCTTCTGCTCGGCCTCGACCTTGGACATGCGGATGGGGCCCTGGGCCTCCAGATCCTCGCGCAGCATTTCGGCGGCGCGGCTGGACATATTGCGCAGGAACTTGTCGCGCAGGTCCTCGACCGCGCCCTTGAGCGCCACCATGAGGGTGTCGTTGTCGACTTCCTTGAGTATGAGCTGGATGCCGCGGTCCTCGACGTCGAGCAGGTTTTCGAACACGAACATCTCGTCGACGATTTTCTGCGCCAGGTCGGCATCGCGTTCGCGCAGGCTGGCCACGACGTTTTCCTCGTCGGAGGAGTTCATCATGTTCAGGATCTCGGCGGCGGTACGCACGCCGCCCATCTTGCTGCGCTTGGCGCCCTGGCCGGCCAGCACCGCGTTCAGCGTTTCCGTCAGTTCGGACAAGGCCGCGGGCTGCACGCCGCCGAAGGTGGCGATGCGCAGCATTACGTCGTTGCGCAGGCGTTCGGTCAGGCGCGTCAGCACGGCGGCGGCCCGGTCGCGTTCGAGGTGGACGAGGATGGTGGCGATGATCTGCGGATGCTCGTCGCCGATCAGTTCGGCCACGATGTGCGGATCCAGCCAGTTCAGGGCGTCGATGCCGCTGCCGCTGTCGCCGGCTTCCAGGATGTCCTCGATCAGGCCGGCCGCGCGGTCGCTGCCCAAGGCCTTGGTCAGCACGCTGCGGATGTAGTCGTCCGAGCCCAGGGTCACGGCGATGAACTGGTCGGATTCCTGGCGGAATTCCTCCAGCACCTCGGCCACGTCTTCGCGCGTTACCTGTTTCAGCTGGGCCATCGCGGCGCCGACCTGCTGGACTTCGCGCGCGCTCAGGAAGCGGAAGACTTCCGCCGCGGCGTCCTCGCCCAGCGACATCAGCAGCACCGCCGCGCGCGTCATGCCATCGATGGGTTTATCACTTGGCATCTTTGCTCATCCAGGTACGCAGCACCATGGCCACCGCGCGCGGGTCCTTGCTGGCCATATCGCGGGCGCGCTTCATGTTGTCGTCGAAACGGTCCATTTCCTTGGCGCGGGCCTGCTCCTGCGCATCGCGCAGGGCTTCCTGCCGCTCGATCTCGGCGATCTCGGGATCGATCGGCGGGTTCATATACCGTTCGTAGATCGGCCGTACCAGCGAACGCCACACCCACACCGCCAGTATTGCCAGGACCAGCCAGCCCAGCGCGGTCTTGGCCATCGAGATGTTCGACGGATCCTTCCACCACGGCGTCGTGGGTTCGCTGTCGTTGAACTGGCTGTTCACCACATTCAGGGAGTCGCCACGCGCTTCGGAATAGCCCATGGCTTCCTTGACCAGCGTGGTCAGCTTGTTCAACTGCTCTTCGGGCAAGGCCTTGGGTTCGCCGTCCTTGTCGGGCATGTAGTTGATCACCACCGCCACGGACAGCCGCTTGACCGATCCCACGGGCTGCTTGATGTGGCTGATGGTGCGGTCGACTTCGTAATTGGTGGTGTTCTCGCGGCGCTGGGTCGACGGCCCTTGCTGCACGGCCGCGCCGGCGGCGGCGGTCGTCTGTTGCTGACCGGCCTGGCCGGGTTGCTGGGCGCCGGGCTGGCCGGGACGCTGCTGGGTGGCGGGCGGGTTGGCGATGGGCGCCTGGGCGTTGGCCGGCGGCTCGTTGCTCAATGCGCCCGGCACGCCCTGCGCGGGATTGACGCCGTTCTGCTGCGAATCGTTGGTCTGCTGGCTGCGCACGGCGGCCTGGCCCGGTTCCTGGTTGGGCCGGTAGACCTCCGAGGTTTCCTCGCGGCGCGCGAAATCCATGTCGACGCTGGCCTGGGCGTGCACATTGCCCGGGCCGACCAGCGGATTCAGGATCGCCAGGATGCGTTCGACCGTGCGTTGCTCGGTCTCTCGCACGTAGCGCGTCTGGTCGGCATCCATGCCGCGGCCTTCACCGGTGGGCGAGGACAGCAGGCGGCCGTTCTGGTCGACGATGGACACATTGCTGATCGTCAGGTCCGGCACGCTGGACGCCACCAGCCAGGAAATTGCCGACACCTGTGAGTCGCCGATGCTGCGGCCCGGGTACAAGGTCAGGACCACCGAGGCGGTCGGCGGACGGCGGTCGCGCACGAACAGGGTCTGGCGCGGCAAGGCCAGGTGCACCCGCGCATGCTGCACGGCGTTCATCGACTCGATCGAGCGCGCCAGCTCGCCTTCCAGCCCGCGCTGGTAATTGATCTGTTCGGTGAACTGGCTGGCGCCGAAGCGCGTGTTGTCCAGCAGCTCGAAACCGACCGAGCCGCCGCGCGGCAGGCCCTGGCCCGCCAGCTGCAGGCGGGCGTCATAGACTTTTTCCGCCGGCACCAGGATGGCCGTGCCGGTCTCGTTGAAACGGTAGGGCACGTTCATCTGGTTCAGGGCGGTGACGATGGCGCCGCCGTCCCGGTCGTCCAGATTGGAGAACAGTACCTTATAGTTTGGATCGCGACCCCACATCACCGCCGCGACGATCAGCGCGATGACCGCCGCCGCCGCGCCCAGCAGCAGCGGTTTCGGAACGTTCCGCAGCTTCTCCAGCACGGGAAACCGGGACATCAGGGAAGAGGTCAGTGTGGCCTGCTGGTTCATCGGCTGGCCCCGCTCGCCAGACGGCGCGAGTTCCGGGGATGTATGTCGGGGGTGGGCAAGTTACACATGCAACGTGCTTCGGGTATCGGAGCGTGGATTATGGCGGCGCGGTCCCACATCCCAAGGGAAGAAAAACCCGGGTTTTTGGCGTCATTTGCCATTTATGTCTTGTGCGGTACAAGCCCCGCCGGCCAAGCAGGGGAAATATCGGGTTTTTTGACTTCATTTGTGCCGTATGCTGTCGCCCCCGGGGCGGTAGTCTCTTGCCACCGACAAATAAGGATAGATTTCCCATGGCAATAGCCGGACTGGCTGGAATAGAAAACATGCTCGAGCAGATGCGCCAGGTCGTGCGGGTCGCCGAAGGCGGCAGCGCCGGCGGCGTGAACGGCTCGAATGGCGCGTCGGCCATAGGCGACGGTTTCGCGGCGGAGCTTCAGCGCTCGCTGAAGCGGGTGTCCGGCGCCCAGAATGCCGCCGTGGCCCAGGCCAAGGCATTCGAACTGGGGGCGCCCAACGTTTCCTTGAACGACGTCATCGTTGATATGCAAAAGGCCAACGTCGGATTCCAAACGGCGGTGCAGGTGCGCAACCGCCTGGTTTCGGCCTACAAGGAAATCTCGTCCCTGACGGTGTGAGACTTGCCGGTTTTGTGCAAGAATCCTGCCCGTGCGGCACGCTTCGGACTATTTCCGTTATCGCCGTTGACGGTGTGCGATGCTTGACACTCTTACATTGCTTGTCGTAGCCGTAATCCAGTTCGAAATCATCGGCGTGGTGCTGCTGACAACGTGGTTCATTTCCCGGCGCGCCCGCGGCGCGCTCGGAGGTGGCGGAGCCATGGCGCTGGTCGCGGCGATGTGCCTGTTGCCGATCTGGTATCTGTGGGATACCGGCATCGCCCAGATCGCCGGATTCCACTGGATACTGCTGACGCTTATCGTGGTGGTGCCTTCGGGCCTGCTGCTATTCCTGGCCTTGCACCTGGTGCGCTCGGAGGCCATCCTGCGCGCGGTGCGCATTACCCGCAGCGGCCAGAGCGTGCTGGGGCTGTCGCAGGTGGCGGATTCCGAGGCGCTGGAGGAAGACCTGCGCCAGGCCATGCAGGAAACCGGGCAGCTCTACGTCCACTACCAGCCCATCTACAGCGCGGGCACGCGCACGCTGGTGGGCTTCGAGGCATTGCTGCGCTGGAACCACCCGCATCGCGGGCTGGTCGCGCCCATGCAATTCATCCCACTGGCGGAACAGACCGAGTTGATCGTGCCGCTGGGCGCCTGGGTGCTGGAGACCGCCTGCGCGGAAGCGGCCACCTGGCCGGAGCCCTGGTATCTGTCGGTCAACCTGTCGCCGGTGCAGCTGGAAAAGATCCAGCTGGTGCGCGACGTACGGGCCGTCCTGGACCGCACCGGCCTGAAGGCCGAACGGCTGGAGCTGGAAATCACCGAAGGCGTGCTGGTCGCGGCGGAGGGCGGGGAAATCTCGCGCCTGGCCGAACTGCGGCGCGCCGGGGTGCGGATCGCCATCGACGATTTCGGCACCGGGTATTCCAGCCTGGGCTATCTGCGGCAGCTGCCGTTCGACACCATCAAGATCGACCGGTCTTTCGTGCGCAATCTGGAAACCGATTCCAGCGCCCAGGCCATCGTCGGCACCATCGTCGAGCTGTCGCGGCGGCTGAACCGCGAAATCGTCGCCGAAGGCGTGGAAACGGAAGGCCAATACGCCATCCTGAACGCGCTGCAATGCCATCGGGTGCAGGGCTGGCTGCTGGGCAAGCCCATGCCGCCCGAGGAAATCGCCGCGCATTACTTCCCGTCCACGGCCGAAGAGAGCGAAGTGCGGGAAGTGCCCTGGATCGACCAGGCCGGCACCGCCTGAGCCGGCGGGCACCCGCAAGGCCCCCCCACGCGACCCAACCCGCCACGCCGCGCCTCGCCCGATTCCTGAGCGAGCCGAAGCTCTGTCTCGCCCGCGGTCAGCTGCTGGCGCGCGCCTTCTCCAGGCGCCACACCACCTGTTGCAGCCACGCCTCCTGGCGCCCGGTCAGCGCGGCGAATTCGGCGCCGATATGCGTCAGTGGATCCGGAATGGTCAGGCTGGGCCGTATGGTCGGCGGCTCGGCTTGCGGCTGTTGATCTTCATTGTCCGAGGCCTGCGCCAGCGGCTGGCCCGACAGCGGGATCACCGTGCGCACCTGTAGATCGGTGGTCATGTTGCCGAAGTCGCCGAAGTCCAGGTAGACATCCTGCATGATGGCGCCCTCCGCGGGCATTTCGCTGGCCAGCCGCTCGACGCGCAGGCCGATGCCTTCCACCGATATATCGCGGATAGTGAACAGTACCGGCTTGGCCGTGAGGTCCGGCCGCCACTGTCCCGCGCAACGCACCGCCGTGCCGATGATGGAGGCGCGAAACAGCTTGCGCCGCTGGATGCGCGATACGCGTTCCGGCAGCGGGGAAACGAAGGCGGCGCTACCGTCGTCGAAGCGCACCAGGTCGGGACGCGGTACGCGGAAGTGGATTTGCACGCCGCCGTAGCCATTGCCGTGGAATTGCAGCACGGTACCCACCCGCAAGCCGCGGCTGTCGTTGGTGGCGAAGTCCGATCCCGCGAAATCGCGCGGCCGCCAGAAGAAATGGTCGGTCTGTTTGTCGATGCCCAGCACCAGTATCGCGGTTTCGCGATCGGCGGCATCGCGCACCAGGGTCGTGCAGTCCTGGTGCGTCAGTTCGAAAATGGCGGAGCGTATTTCCTCCGGCCGCGTCAGCAGAAAGTCCGATTCAGGCTCTTTCAACGGCATGGCGAATTCCAGCGTGGGTATCAATCGTTTCGGTCAGTGGGCATGCCGGGCAGCGCCTTGTCGGGCCTTGCTTCCAGACGGTAAAGCCATGCCAGGAGTTCGGCGACCGCCAGGTATAGCTGCGGCGGTATGTGCGCATCCAGGTCGACCTGCATCAGCAGCCCGACCAGTTCGGGCGACTGGTGTACGTACATGCCGTTTTCGCGGGCGGTACGTATGATGGTGTCGGCCAAGGTGCCGTAGCCCTTGGCCACGACGCGCGGCGCGGTTTCGCCGTCCTGATAGGACAGCGCGACCGCGGCGGCGCGTGCAGGCTCGTCGTTGCCGGCGGCGGGCGGCAGGCTCATAAACTTCCTTCCTGTCGCTGTGCGACTTCTTCCCCAAGGGAGCATCCGCGCCTGGGGCGGCCCGGCGCGAGGGATAGTGTGCCCACCTGTCGCTGCGCGACCTCCTCCCCGAGGGAGGATGCGCGCTTGGGGCGGCCCGGCCCGCTCATAGCGCGGGCTCCGGGTCCGGCGCGTGCGCGCTGATGGTGAATTGCGTCAATTGCAGGCCGGCGCCTTCCATGCGTTTGCGCAGGTCCGCGCCGCCCGCGATGATTTCGCGCTCGCTTTCGGGCGCGACGATCTGCAGGGACAGGCGCTGGCCGGACAGGGAGATATTCGCCTCCACCGTGCCCAGGCGCGGCATGGTCAGCACCAGGCGGGTGGCCCAGCCGGCCGCCGGTTCGTCGACGTCGCCCATGTAGGCCTGCGCGTCGCGCTGCTCGCGGCGGATCTCCCACCACATGCCGGTGCCGGGCCAAGCCGTGCCTTCCCAGGCCAGGGTCTGGTTGGCCAGTACCTCCAACTGCTGGCGCACCAGTAGCGTGGCGTCCGGATGGATGCCCGGAGGCGCCGCCGGCGCGTGCGCCGGTGTGGACCCGGACCACGTCGGCGCGGACCCGCCGGCCGGCGTCCCATCGGCCTGCGCCATCGTCGGCGCGGCGCTGGTGGGCAGGTTGAAGCGCGGATTGTCCGCCAGGATGGATTGCTTGGGAACGGGCGTCTGTATGTTCTGGGCCTGGCTGGCGTCCAGGCCAGCCTGGGGTTCGCCGCGCAGTTGGGCCACGCCGCGCTGGCCGTAGGCCACGTCGCTGAGGTGCGATTCGTAGAACAGGCCGCTGGTTTCGATGGTCTGTTTCAGCGCCTGGGCCAGCGGTCCGGGCTGCGGCGTGCCGGGGGGCAGGGCGGCGGCGCGCGCCGCTTCCGCGCCCTGTGCGCCGGAACTGGCGGCGCCCGCGCCGGGGCGAGCGCCGTTGGCAAGCTGCGCCATGTCGTCGGCGGCGTTCAGCGCGGCGTTGGCCGCCGCGGCTTTGTTCGCGCCGCTGGCGGCCTGGTCGCGCGCGGATCCCGCGGACCCTGGCGCGCCCTGGTTCTGGCCATCCATGTCCTGCTGCGTACCGTCGTCGCGTTGCTGCACGGCACGGGGCTCGCCGGGCATGGCGCCGGCGGCGCCGGGGCGCGCGCCGGGTCCTTGCGCGGCGCTATCGGGGCCGGTGTCGGCGCTTGCGTCGCCCGACCACAGCGGGGCCTTGCCGGCCAGGGCCGGGGCGGTCTCCGGATACTGGGCGAGCAGGGTGAGGATGACGCGGGCCGTTTGGCCCAGCGTGGTGGGCGCGGACGGCGTGGTGCCGGTGCTGACGAAGCGGCTGCGCAGCGCGGCGGCAAGCTCGGCCTGTTCGGCCGCCTCCCGCAGCGCGGCGCGCTCGCGTCCGGTCAGATTGCCCAACTGGTCGTTGCCGCGTCCCTGCGGATCGGGCCGCACGCCATCGGCACCGCCGGGCGGAATGACCGCATCTCGAAGCGCGGTGTTGGTGCTGCCTTGCTGCGCGAGCTGCGTTCCCAGCACGGCGTCCAGCCGCTGCACCAGCAGCGAGCTGAGCGCGGTAGGGCCTATGCTCATTGGTAAGCCCTCCTGTCGCTACGCGACACCTCCCCAAGGGAGGACGCGCCTCCTTCGGGCGGCCGGGCGGAGGCGCGGATGTAAGCCCTCCTGTCGCTACGCGACACCTCCCCAAGGGAGGGAGCGCCTCCTTCGGGCGGCCGGGCGGAGGCACGGATGTGGGCCCTCCTGTCGCTACGCGACACCTCCCCAAGGGAGGGAGCGCCTCCTTCGGGCGGCCGGGCGGAGGCACTCATGCCACCGGCGCCTTAAACCCGTAAGCATTGAGCGCGGCCTGCTGTCGCTTCATGCGGCCGAGGAGCTCGCTCATGCGGGCCAGTTCCGGAATGGCCAGGTCGCGCGTATTGGCGTCGTTTTCCAGGATCTGCACCAGCATGTCATGCTTCTGGCGCCGCTCCGCATCATCCAGCGGTTCCGTCACGCCGATGGTGCGCAGCCGTTCGACGATCTCGCAATAGGCTTGTCCGAACTGCAGGACGCTGGTCCAGTCCTGCGCGCGGGCGGAGTTCAACATCGCCGCGGTGACCGCGACGATCTCGCGATAAAGCTCGAGAATGATTTGCGAGGACGAGGACGAGGACGGCATAGATAGTCTTGTGACAGCGGCGAGTAGTGTTGAGGGGCCTTGGCGATCAGCTTTTGGCGGCTTCGCCGGTGCGATCCACCGATGTCTGCCAGGCTTCCTGAAGCTGGGCCAGCAGCGTATCGGCGGTTTCCAGCAGCGCGGCATCTCCCTTCAGGTTGGCATTGATCAACGTACGCAGAACGTAGTCGTAAAGGTTGTTCAGATTGGCGGCGATCTCACCGCCATTCTGCAGGTCGAGCGCCTGCTTCAGACCTTCATCCACCAGGCGGATCGCCTTGCTGATGGCGATGGCCCGCGCGGAGCCATTGCCTTGTTCGATATGGATGCGCGCCTGGCCGATGGCCGCGCGCGCAGCCGTGTAGAGCAACGTGATGAGCCTTTCCGCGCTGGCGCTCATCACCTGGGTTTCAAGCCCTACGTCCGCGTAGGAGCGCACGGAGTAGGCATTATCCGGACGGCGGTATGCGTAGGTCATTTAAATTACTTCTGGTTGGAGAGCGCGGCGAATTGCTGCGTCAGGTACGAGCTGGTGTTGTTCATCTGCGCAACGAAGGAATCCAGCTGGACGAATTGCGCGCGCAGGTTGGCGATGTCGGCATCGATGCGATCGCTCACGCTGTCGTACTGGTCCTGCAGCGACTTCTTGGTTTCGTTCAGGCCGGCCGTGCGGGTAGCCAGCAACCCGTTCGAACCCAGGATGCCCTTGATCGCGGTTCCCATGCTGGTACCCAGCGTGGTCAGGATATCGCCGACGTCCTTGGGATTCTTGGACAGCGAGTCGTTCAGCGAATGCAGGTGCGTGCTGTCTATCGTGTTCAGGTTCAGCACCAGCGTGCCGTCATCCGGCGACGTGGTAATGCCCAGATCCTGGATCGTCCGCAGCGTATCGGTGCCCGAGGACAGTACGCGCAGGGCGCTGGCCAGGCTGGACGAAATGGAGCGGGTGGTGCTGTCGCCGGTCAGGGCCGAACCCTGGTTCGTCGTCGGATCGTACTTGGTCAGCGACGTCACCAGCGTCTGCAGCGTGTTGTAGGCGCTGACGAAACTCTGCACGGCCGACACCACGCCGGAAGAATCCGTGGCGACGTTGACCGTCACCGGGTCGTCGGTGACATCGGTCAGCGAGATGGTGACGTTGTCGATATTCTTGTCCAGCGTATTGGAGCCGCTGACGATCTGCACACCGTTGATGGTGGCCTTGGCGTCCGTCGCCTCTTCCTGCTGCGTCATGCCGCCGGTGGGCGTCGCCGCGGCGTCGTAGCCGATCGCGCTCTGGATATCGGTGTTGGTCGAGGTGATCTTGGTCACCGCCGCCTTGGTGCCGGTCGCCGACGACGTCAGCTGCAGATAGCTCTTGCCGTCGCCGTCGGTCAGGATGGACGCCGTGACGCCGGCCTTGTCATCCGCGTTGATGGCGCGGGCGATGCCGTTCAGGGATGTGTCCTTGCTGACGTCGATGGTCTTGCTGGTGCCGTCGGCCAGCGTCACCGTAATGCTGCCGCCCGTGCCGATCTTGGCGGTACGGTCGCCGATCGCGCCGGACTTCAATTGTTCCGCGGTGGCCAGCTGGTCCACCTGGATCTTGTACTTGGCCGGCGTGGCGCCCGCCTGCGTCTTCACCGTGAACGCGGTGCTGCCGCCGACGATGGTCGCCGTCGTGACGTTGTAAGTCTTGGGATCGGCCAGCGCGTTCGAGGCCGTTTGCAGCGTTTCGATGGCCTGCTGCAGGGTGCCGTATGCGGAGAGCTGCGTGGTAACCAGGGTCTGCTGGTTCTGGATAGGCACCAGCGCCAGCTTTTCGTTGTCCTTGAGGCTGTCCAGAATGCCCTGTAGATCCAGGTTCGAACCGGAGCCCAGGGAGGTGACTGGCGGTAGGGATGAGGTTGCCATCGTGCTGTTTCCTTGATGCGCTTATTCTGTCAAACAGGCGGCCCGCCCGATAAGCCGGGCAAGCGGCATAAGGCGGGCTTGTTCGGTGCTTTCAGTCGCCCTCGGCGGGGTGCCAGCCAATCAGGCGCTGGTTTCGACGCCGCCGCCCTGCATTTTGGTGATCATCTTGGCGATGTTCAGGACTGTCTCGCTGGGGATGGTCTTGATGACGTCCCCGGTTTTCGAGTCCTTGATGGAAATCACGACCCGATGGGTGTCCTGGTCGATTTCGAACTGCATCTGGGTCGACCAGGCTTCCATCTGCTCGTTGATTTTCTGTAGCGCCCGCTCCAGCGAAGATTGCGGGTCGGACGGCTGGCCGGACGAACCGCCATCACTGGTGGCGCCATCCGCGCCGGCCCCTTTCTGGGCGTCCGCGGTCGGGGTTACCAGAACGGCCGCATCGGGCAACGGTGCAGGTTGAGCCTCGACGGGCTGGACCGGGAGGGCCGCGGGGGCGATAGGGCTGACAGCCATAAGGACTCCACTTCTGCTGTGCGTCGGCGACGCGGGTTTCTGGGTAGACAACCACGTAACGGCAGAGTGCGGGGGAACTTAAGTCCACCCCCGAAGCGCTGGCGCGCTTCCCCCTCAAGGGGGCACGCCTGCGGACCGGCGGAGCCGGATCCGCGGCGTCCCGATTGCGGGGCACCGGTTATGCGCGGGCGGGCGGTTCTGTGGGCGCTTCTAAATGCTGCGTGCCTCCCGTTCANGGAGGGCGGCTGTTAAAATTGCGGTTGCTCCAGTTACGTTTTTCGCCATGTCTCTTACCGCTCCTCCGGACGCCGGCGCCACGCTCACGCAGTGGCTGGCCTATCTGGAATCGCTGCATCCCAAAACCATCGATCTGGGCCTGGAACGGGTGCGCGAGGTGGCGCGGCGGCTGAGGATCGAGCTGGATTGCGTCAAGATCGTCGTCGGCGGCACCAATGGCAAGGGTTCGACCTGCGCCATGATCGAAGCCATGCTGCTGGCCGCGGGCTTCAAGACCGGCCTGTACACCTCGCCCCACCTGATCGACTTCAACGAGCGCGTGCGCGTGAACGGCGAACTGGCCTCGGACGCCGACCTGATCGCCCAGTTCCAGGCGGTGGAAGCCGCCCGCGGCGACACCTCGTTGACCTACTTCGAATTCACCACCCTGGCCGCGCTGCGGCTGTTCGCCCAGTCGCGGCTGGACGCCGTGGTGCTGGAAGTCGGCCTGGGCGGACGCCTGGACGCGGTCAATATCGTCGACGCCGATTGCGCCGTCGTCACCAGCGTCGACCTCGACCATATGGACTGGCTGGGCGACACCCGCGAAAAAATCGGCTACGAAAAAGCCCATATCTACCGTCCCGGCAAGCCGGCCATCTGCGCCGACCCCGTGCCGCCGCAAAGCCTGCTCGATCACGCCGCCGCCATCGGCGCCGACCTTTGGCTCTTCGGCCGCGACTACAACTATTCGGGCGATCGCCAGCAATGGGCTTACGGCGGCCGGTCCCAGCGGCGTGGCGCGCTGGCCTATCCCGCCTTGCGCGGCGCCAATCAGCTGCTGAACGCCGCCGCCGCCCTGGCCGTGCTGGAATCCCTGCGCGACCGGCTGCCCGTGCCGCAACAGGCCGTGCGCCAGGGCCTGCTGCAGGCCACGCTGCCGGGCCGATTCCAGATCCTCCCGGGGCAGCCCACCGTCATCCTGGACGTGGGGCACAATCCCCACGCCGCGGCGGTGCTGGCGCAGAACCTGGACAACATGGGCTTCCACCCCTACACCTATGCGGTGTTCGGCATGCTCAACGACAAGGACGTCGCCGGCGTGGTCGCCAAGCTCGCCGGGCGCATAGACCGCTGGTATTGCGCGGGCCTGCCCGGGCCGCGCGGCGGCAGCGGCGAAGCCCTGGCCGAACGGGTGCGCGCGGCGCTGCCGCCACCCGGCGCGGGCGACGACGTACCGCTCATCTGCCCCTACGCCGATCCGGCCCAGGCCTATGCCGCGGCGCGCGCCCAGGCGGGTGAGAATGATAGAATCGTGGTGTTCGGATCGTTCTTCACGGTCGCCGCCGTGCTCCAGTCTCTGGGGCGAAAATCCTGAATTTTCCATCGCGCATCGGCGCGCCGGCTGCAAGGAATTCGTGCTTCATGGGTTTGTTCAATCGCAATGATTCCTCGTCGGACGCGCCGACGGGCCGTCCTCGTCCGTCGGTATCCAGCGAAGCGCAGGCGGCCGAACTTCGTTCGCGGGCGCGGCGCCGGCTAGCCGGCGCGATCGCCCTGGTGCTGGCGGCGGTCATCATCCTGCCCATGGTGCTGGATTCCGAACCGGCACGTGTCAGCGACGACATTCCCATCCGCATCCCCGACCGTAATTCGCCCTACCAGCCTGCCGTGTCCGATCCGCAGCCGCCGGCCGATGCCGGCGCGGCGGGCAGCGCCGGCGCGGGCACGCCCGCCACGGCAGGGGTGGCCGCGCCCGTCACCGCGGGCCCGCAGGGCCAAGCGGGACAGCCGTCGTCAGGCCAGCCGGCAGCGGCCGGCGGTACGCCTTCCCCCGACGCCGGCAGGCAGGCCACGCAGCCCCGGGCTGACGCCACGCGGCCCGGCGGTGATCCGGCGCATGCCGACGCCAGCCGTGCCGACGCCAGCCGCACCGACACCAGCCGCACCGATGCCAGCCGCACTGACGCCAGCCGCGCCTCCACCCGTCCCGACGCGCGCGCGGACGCCTCGCGGCCGGAGTCCAGGCCGGACAGCCGTCCCGAATCCAAGCCGCCCGCCAAGCCCGAGCCCGCCGCACGCACCGACGACGGCAGCAAGGCGCTGGCGCTGCTGGAAGGCCGCTCGAGCGGCGGTTCGGCCCCGGCCAAGCCCGCGGCAACCGATACCCGCGCCAGCGCGGACACCAAGGGCAATTTCGTCCTGCAGATCGCCGCGTATACCACGCAGGCGGACGCGCAGGCCCGCCGCGACAAGTTGCACGCGGCCGGCGTGACCAACGCATTCGTCCAGGAAACCAGTGTGGGCGGCAAACAGCAATACCGGCTGCGCGTGGGGCCATTCCCTTCGCGCGAGGCGGCCCAGGCGGCCCAGGCGCGGTTGCGCACCTTGGGTTATGACAACGGTTTCATCGCCGCGCAGTGACCGGGTTCGATTTCGTCGTGGTGGCGATCATCGCCATATCGGGGCTGCTGGGCCTGGTGCGCGGCCTGCTCAAGGAAATCCTCTCCTTGCTGGCGTACATCCTGGCCTTCGTGGCGGCAATCTGGTGGGGCCCGACGGTCTACGGCTGGCTTGCCCAATGGATAGAAACGACGGTGCTGCGCATGGGCGCCGCCTATGCGGCCGTATTCCTGGTGGTGTTGCTGGGAGTCGGCCTGGTCAATATGACTTTGTCGGCGCTGATCCGCACCACCGGCCTATCGCCGGCCGACCATGGGCTGGGCGGTCTGTTCGGGCTGGTACGCGGCGCGCTCATTGTGCTGGTGCTGGTCACGGTGGCCGGCTACACGCCGCTGCCGCAGGAGCCCTGGTGGCGCGACGCGATGTTCTCCCATACGGCCACAGAAGCCGTCAAACATACCAAAGTGTGGCTCCCGCCCTCCCTGGCGTCCATGCTGCCGTATTGAAGATGGCCATATCGAGGCCATATTGAGCGTATTCGTATCGTTCGTAAGAACGCAGTAGGATCAACAGGAAATTGCCATGTGTGGAATTGTCGGCGTCGTGGGGCGCAATCCGGTCAACCAGCTGCTCTACGATAGCCTGCTGCTGCTGCAGCACCGGGGGCAGGATGCGGCCGGCATCGCCACGGCGCAGGGTAGCCAGTTCAACCTGTACAAGGCGCACGGACTGGTCCGCGATGTCTTCCGCACGCGCAATATGCGGGCATTGCCGGGCAATAGCGGTGTCGGCCAGGTCCGCTATCCCACGGCGGGATCCAGCGCCAGCGAAGAGGAAGCCCAGCCGTTCTACGTGAATGCGCCTTTCGGCATCATGATGGCGCACAACGGCAACCTGACCAATTGGCGCGAACTGCGCGAATCCCTGTTCCGCGTCGATCGCCGCCACATCAACACCAATTCCGATTCCGAAGTCCTGCTGAACGTGCTCGCGCACGAACTGCAGTCCGCCGCGAATGGCATCTCGCTGGATGACGACGCGATCTTCCGCGCCGTCGCGGCCGTGCACCGCCGTGTGCGCGGCGCTTATGCCGTCGTCGCGCAGATCGCCGGCTACGGCTTGCTGGCCTTCCGCGATCCCTACGGCATTCGTCCTCTCTGCATCGGCCGGCAGGAAACCGAGCAGGGTGACGTCGAATGGATGGCGGCTTCGGAATCCGTCGCGCTGGAAGGCAGCGGTTTCAGCTTCGTGCGCGACGTGGCCCCCGGCGAAGCGGTGTTCATCGACCTGGAAGGCAAGCTCTATAGCCGCCTGTGCGCCGAAAATGCCCAGCTCGTGCCGTGCATTTTCGAATACGTGTATTTTGCCCGGCCCGATTCGCTGATGGACGGCGTGTCCGTCTACGACGCGCGCCTGCGCATGGGTGAATACCTGGCCGATAAGGTGGCGCGCAGCATGCGGCTGGGCGATATCGATGTCGTCATGCCGATTCCGGATTCTTCCCGTCCCGCCGCCATGCAGTTGGCCGCGCGCCTGAACCTGGATTATCGCGAAGGCCTGATCAAGAACCGCTACGTCGGCCGTACCTTCATCATGCCGGGCCAGGCCGTGCGCAAGAAATCGGTGCGGCAGAAGCTCAACGCCATCGGCCGCGAATTCCAGGGCAAGAACGTGCTGCTGGTGGACGATTCCATCGTGCGCGGCACGACCAGCCGGGAAATCGTTGAAATGGCGCGCGCCGCCGGCGCCAACAAAGTGTTCTTTGCCTCCGCCGCGCCGCCCGTGCGGTTTCCCAATGTCTATGGCATCGATATGCCCACGCAGCGGGAGCTCATCGCCACCGGCCGTAGCGACGAGGAGATCGCCCGCACGATAGGGGCCGACGCGTTGGTGTATCAGGATCTGGACAATATGCAGCAGGCGGTGCGCGACCTGAATCCGGCGATGTCCCGCTTCGAGGCGTCCTGCTTCGACGGCCAGTACATTACCGGCGACATCACGCCGGAATACCTGGAGCGCCTGGGCCAGAGCCGCGGCGAGGCCGACGAGGAATCGCGCGGCGGCCTCTTGTTCAACATGGGCTACGCCGCCAACGACGCCTGATCGCTCGGCGCAAGCGAAAAGCGGCGGACCGTGATGACCGGTCCGCCGCTTTTCTTTTTGGGCGTGGTATTCAGCGCGCGCCCACCGCCTTTACGTCCGACGAAGCAGCGCCTCGCAAGCTCAGGAAAGCCAGGATGGCGAACAGCACCAGGCTCCATACCGCGTATTCCACGCCGAGCACCTTTACTACGGCGTCCATGCAAGTGGCATAGATGCCGAACACGGACGGCAGCGCGGCATCGAGCCCGCTGCCGGCGATGAACTTGTCGGCGAAGGTCTGCTCGCACGACAGCAGTTGCGAAGCCACGGTGTATTGGTAATAAGCGGCCCATACGCCGCATAACGATAGGATCAGGCCCAGCAGCGCGCCCACGCGCCGCATCACGGGGCCGAGAAAGGCCAGCACCAGGCAGACGACGCCGATGACGATATAGATCAGCCGCTGCAGCACGCACCACGCGCAAGGTTGCAGACCGAAGGCATACTGGGACACCAGCGCGATGCACACGGCGCCGAAGGCCAGGATGGCGATCAGGACCAGAGTACGTTGCGAAGTCGACATCATGATGTTTCTTATCCTGTGGCGTAAGAAGGTGAAAGGTGCTGGCGCTATTGCGCGGAGGCCGCCGAGCCGCCGTTGACGGCTTCGACCAGCACGCTCAGCAAGAGTTCATGCACGCCGTCCCAGACGATCTGCACCCCCAGGCACAACAGCACGAAGGCCGACAGCCGCATGAATACCGCCGTGCCGTTGTCGCCCAGCCTGTACAGGAATTGCGCGGCGAAGCGCAGGCAGACATACAGCGTCAGTGCGGTGACCAGGATGCCGGGCAGCGAACCGACCAGCTTGACCAGGCTGACGATATGGTCCGGTTCGCGCAACGAAGCGCCCACCGTAATCGCGGCGGCAATGGAGCCCGGGCCGCAGGAGATCGGGAAGGTCAGGGGATAGAAGGCGCGTGCCTTGGCCATCTCCGGCGTGAAGGATTCGGCCGCGCGCGCGGCGCTCTGGGCGCCGCCATCCGGCGAATTCACCAGACGCCAGGCGCTGGCGATGACCAGCAGCCCGCCGCCCACGCGGACGATGGCCAGCGACAGCCCGAAGAAACTCAACAGCACGTTGCCGGCCACCATCGCGATGGTCAACATCACGCCGACATTGATGGCAACCCGCTTGGCCAGCGCCACGCGAGTCGTGCTGGAAGCGCCTTCGGTCAACGTCCAGAAGATGGGCGCGACCGCGGGGGGATTCAGGAAAGGCAGCAGCGTGGCCAGCGCGAATAGGAAACTGCGACCAAACACCAGCAGATATTCGTGCACGAGCATGGGGAAGGGGCGTGGCCGGCAACTAGGAACGTCGATTGTAAGCGTCGGGCTATCGTCGCGGCCATGTCAGCGTGGAGGTAATGCAGCATCCAAAGCCGCAATTGTGCGTCGGATTTCATCCGCCCCCAGGCCCAGGGCGCGCGGCTCGCGCTCCGCCGGTCCGCGAGACACAGGTGCAGCCCGATCGAGGACGCCGAGGATCCGGGCGGGCGGCTAGCCCGCCGCCGGTCCTCCAGCGTCGTCCCCCTGGGGGGAAGCGCGCAGCGCTTCGGGGGGCGCCTCACGCCGCCGCGCGTTGCACGCCGTCGCCGGATAGGGCATCAAGGACGGCGCGTTCGAACTGCATCTGCGAACGCGGCCTTTCCAGGGCCGCGCCTTCGATAATAAAAACGTCTTCCACGCGGTCGCCCAGCGTCATGACCTTGGCCATTTGCAGGTTCACGCCATGGCCGACGAACACCCGCGCCAGGGCGTGCAGCAAGCCCGGGCGATCGGTGGCCGTGACCGAAAGCCGCCACGATTTGCTGCGTTCGTCCGGCTGCAGCTCGGCTTGCGGCGACACCGGAAATACGCGCGACATCCGCGATTGCCGCAGCCGTCCATAGGACATGGTGCCGGCCGCGCCGCTCGCGGCGGCCGTCCCGCCGTCCTTGAGCCGGGCGGCCAATTCATGTTCGACCAGCGCCGCTTGCGCGCGCAGATCGCTGGCGCCATCCGGCAGCAGCACGATAAAGCTGTCCAGCGCCCAGCCGTGGCGCGTGGTATGGATGCGTGCGTCCTGGATGCTCAGGGACTTGGCGTCGAAATAGCCGCAGATCGCCGCGAACAGGTCGGGCGCATCGCGGGTATACACCATGACTTGCAGGCCTTCTCCGTGCTCCGTGGGCCTGGCCTTGACCACTGCCTGGTCCGGCGCCGGACGATGGTAAAGATGGCGCGTATGCCAGGCGATGTCGGAAGCGTCGTGACGCAGGAAATAGGCAACGTCCAACTGCTTCCAGAAGGCTTCGCGCGCGTCGTCGCGCAGGCCCGCCAGGCGCGTCAGCCGCGCCGCTTCGGCCTTGCGATGATTCAGCACCGTGTCGGCGTCATGATGCGCGCCGCCCAGCGCGCCCAGCGTCAGGCGGTACAGGTCTTCCAGCAGCTTGCCTTTCCAGGCGTTCCAGACCTTGGGGCTGGTGCCGCGGATGTCGGCCACCGTCAGCAGATACAAGGCGGTCAGGTGGCGTTCATCCTTGACCGTGGCGGCAAACTCGCGCACGACCTCCGGGTCGGACAGGTCGCGCTTCTGCGCCACCGTCGACATCAGCAGATGCTGTCGCACCAGGAACTCCACCAATTCGGCGTCCTCGGGCGCCAGGCCGTGTTCATGGGCGAACTTGCGCACCTCGCGGGCACCCAATTCCGAATGGTCGCCGCCTCGCCCCTTGGCGATGTCGTGGAACAGCGCGGCGACGTAAAGCAGCCAGTGCCGGTCCAGCTCGGAAATCAACTGGCTGGCCAGCGGATACTCCTGCGCGTGTTCCGGCATGGTGAAGCGGCGCAGGTTGCGGATGACCGTCAGCGTATGCTGGTCCACCGTATAGACGTGGAACAGGTCGTGCTGCATCTGGCCGACGATGCGCCGGAACACCGGCAGATAGCGCGGCAGGATGTTCAGCATGGTCATGCGGCGCAGTTCGTGCACGATGCCCGAAGGCTGCTGCAGGATCTGCAGGAACAGGCGGCGATTGACCGGATTGCGCCGGAACTGGGCGTCGATGCGGTGGCGTGCGTGCCAGATCGCGCGCAGCGTGCGCGCCGACATGCCTTTCAGGTCGGGATGCTGCTGCATGACCAGGAAGGCGCGCAGCAGCAGGGTCGGATTGCGCTCGAACGCGTCGTCGCGGATGACGTCCAGCCGGTCGTGCAGCCTGCGGAAGTCATCATCGATATCGCGCGCGTCGGACGCCGGCCGCGGAAACAGCCGTTCCTCGATATTCTGGACCAGGATGGAATTCAGCTGCGTGACCAGGCGCGCGGCCCAGTAGTAGCGCTGCATCATCAGTTCGCTGGCGCGCCGCGTGGCCGTCGCCTTGATGCCGTAGACCTCCGCCAGGGCCGGCTGCAGATCGAACAGTACGCGGTCCTCGCGGCGCTTGGACATCAGGTGCAGTTCGATGCGCAGGCGCTTGAAGGCCTGTTCGGCCCGCCGCAGGCCGCGCGCTTCGGAGGCCGTCAGCAGGCCGGCCTTGGCGATCTCCCGCCAGCTATCGCCGAAGCCGGCGGCGCGCGCCATCCACATGATGACCTGCAGATCCCGCAGGCCGCCGGGCGATTCCTTGCAGTTGGGTTCCAGCGCGTAGGGCGTGTCCTGGTAGCGCGCGTGACGCTGCTGCATTTCGACGCGCTTGGCGCGAAAAAACACTGCGGGATCCAGGCGTGCCCGCATCGCCGTGTCGAAGCTTTTCATCAGCGCGCGATTGCCGGCCAGCCAGCGCGATTCCAGCAGCGCGGTTTCCACGGTGATGTCGGCGTCCGCCTCGCGTTCGCAATCGGCGATGGTGCGCACGCTGTGGCCGGGTTCCAGGCCCAGGTCCCACAGCGCCGCCACCAGCCGCTCGATGGCGGCTTCCTCATCGCGCGAGGGCGGGTGCGGCAGCAGTATCAGCAGGTCGACGTCGGAATGCGGGTACAGCTCGCCGCGGCCGTAGCCCCCCACGGCGGCCAGCACGGCGCCGGGCGGCAGGGGGCATTGCTTGATCAGGTCGCGCAGCGTCTGGTCGGTGATCCGGCGCAACTCGTGCAGCAGCGGATCGGGCCGTTCATGTTCGCGGAAGGCGGCGATGGCGGCATCGCGCCTGGCGCGCATGCGCGCGCGCAGGGCAGGCAGGTCCGCGGCGTCGGGCGCCGCGCAGGAAGGTTCGGCTTGCGTGCTCATACGGCGGTCCTTCCGGTATTCGCTGTGCGGCGGTCGGTTGGGCGGCGCCGCTAGGCGGCCGGAACGGCGACGTTTTCGGTGACGAAGGCGGGCGGGGCCGGCATGCCGGGGGACACCGTCAACACTTCATAGCCCGTTTCCGTGACCAGGACGGTATGTTCCCACTGCGCCGACAGGCTGTGGTCGCGCGTCACCACCGTCCAGCCGTCCGACAGCTGGCGGATTTCGCGACGTCCCGCGTTGATCATGGGCTCGATGGTGAAGATCATGCCCGGCACCAGCTTTACGCCCGTGCCCGGCTTGCCGTAGTGCAGCACCTGCGGGTCTTCGTGGAAGCGCCGCCCCACGCCGTGGCCGCAGAACTCGCGCACCACCGAAAAGCCATTGCTTTCGGCGTGCTTCTGGATGGCGCTGCCGATGTCGCCCAGCGTTGCGCCCGCGCGCACCTGGCGGATGCCCAGCCACATGCATTCGTAGGTGATGTCGGTCAGGCGGCGGGCCAGGATCGAGGGTTCGCCGACGTAGAACATCCGGCTGGTGTCGCCGAACCAGCCATCTTTAATGATGGTGACATCGATATTCAGTACGTCCCCGTTTTTCAGGACCTTATCGCCAGGGATGCCGTGGCACACCTGATGATTTACCGATGTGCAGATGGCGCCGGGAAATGGCGGGTAGCCGGGGGGCGCATAGCCGACGGTGGCCGACTTGACCTTGAGTTCGTTGGTCAGGTAGTCCAGCGCCAGACGGTCCAGTTCGCCGGTCGTGACGCCGGGCTTCACGTAAGGCGTCAGGTAATCCAGTACGCGCGCGGCGTCCTGGCAGGCCAGGCGCATTTGGTCGAGATCGGCGGGGTCGGTGACTATGCCCATGTATCAGCTTGAGGATTGGCTTGGAAAAATAGTAGAATTATAGGCTTCCCTGAAAAAGCAGGGGAGCTTCCCTGTGAAGTCTGCCTGGAAATCCTGACTGGAGACCCCCTGACTGGAGACCCCCTGACTGGGGATCCTGACTGGAGATCCGGCGGAAAGCCAGTGCGAAGTCTAATCGCTCTAATCGCGCGCCCAGCCAACGAGGGTGTCGACGGTATCGCCGCGGCAAGGTGGCCCCAACGGGTAACCCCAACGCCGAAGCGGACTGTCCGATGCAGGCCTGGCGCAAGTCCAAACCCTTGGAGAATACTATGTCCCTCATGCGTGAAATGCTGGAAGCCGGTGTCCACTTCGGCCACCAGACCCGTTACTGGAATCCGAAGATGGCTCCGTTCATCTTCGGTCAGCGTAACAAGATCCACATCATCAACCTCGAACAAACGGTCGGCAAGTACGTCGAAGCCACCAAGTTCGTCAAGCAACTGGCCGCTCGTGGCGGCACGATCCTGTTCGTGGGCACCAAGCGCGCCGCCCGTGAACTGATCGCCGGCGAAGCCGCCCGCTGCGGCATGCCTTTCGTCGACGCCCGCTGGCTGGGCGGCATGCTGACCAACTTCAAGACGGTCAAGACCTCCATCAAGCGCCTGAAGGACATGGAAGCCGTGGTCGCCGAAGGCGGCGCGGAGCGCATGATCAAGAAGGAAGGCCTGCTGTTCCAGCGCGAACTGGAAAAGCTGAACAAGTCCATGGGCGGCATCAAGGACATGAACGGCCTGCCGGACGCGCTGTTCGTGATCGACGTCGGCTACCACAAGATCGCCATCGCCGAAGCCCGCAAGCTGGGTATTCCGGTCGTGGCCGTGGTCGACACCAACCACTCGCCGGATGGCATCGACTACGTCATCCCCGGCAATGACGACTCCGCCAAGGCCATCGCGCTGTATGCCAAGGGCATCGCCGACGCCGTGCTGGAAGGCCGCGAGCAGAACCTGAACGGTCTGGTCGAAGAAGGCGGCGAAGGCCAGGAAGAGTTCGTCGAAGTCCAGGACGGCCAGGCCTGATAGCCGGGCGCCCCGCGGGCGCCCGCGCCGGATGCACGCCATGCGGGTGCATCCCCGAATCGAAACAACATGCCCCGGCTTGCCGGGGCGTGCTTTAGAAAGAATGGAGCGAACATGGCTGAAATTACCGCCTCGATGGTCAAGGAACTGCGCGAAAAGACCGACGCGCCCATGATGGAATGCAAAAAGGCGCTGACCGAAGCCGAGGGCGATCTGGCCCGCGCCGAGGAAATCCTGCGCGTCAAGCTGGGCAACAAGGCCAGCAAGGCCGCCGCGCGCGTCACGGCCGAAGGCCTGATCGGCTTGTACATCTCGCCCGATGCCAAGCAGGGCGCCGTGATCGAAGTCAACTGCGAAACCGACTTCGTCGCCAAGAACAACGACTTCGTCGCCTACGTCAACACGCTGGCCGAACTGGTTGCGACCAAGAACCCGGCCGACGTGGCCGCGCTGTCCGAACTGCCCCTGGAAGGCGGCACCGTCGAAACCGTGCGCACCGCCCTGATCGGCAAGATCGGTGAAAACATCTCGATCCGCCGCTTCGAGCGCATCCAGACCGCCAACAAGCTGGCCAGCTACGTGCACGGCGGCAAGATCGGCGTGCTGGTCGACTTCAACGGCGCGGACAGCGTCGGCAAGGACCTGGCCATGCACATCGCGGCCACCAAGCCCAAGGCCCTGAACGCCGAAGGCGTCCCGGCCGCCGATATCGCGACGGAGCGTTCCGTGGCGGAGCAGAAGGCCGCCGAATCCGGCAAGCCGGCCGACATCGTCGCCAAGATGGTCGAAGGCTCGGTGCAGAAGTTCCTGAAGGAAGTCACGCTGCTGTCGCAGCCCTTCGTCAAGAACGACAAGCAGACCGTTGAACAGATGCTGAAGGCCGAAAACGCCGGTATCGCGCGTTTTGCCCTGTTCATCGTCGGCGAAGGCATCGAAAAGAAAACCACCGATTTCGCGGCGGAAGTCGCTGCCGCCGCTGCCGGCCGCGCCTGATAAGTTCCCGATAAGTTCTTATCCGTCCGCATTGCAGTTCTTTTTATTACAGGCCGGCGCGTGACCGGCCTATTTCTTGTCTTACACTTCCGTCGGATCGTTTCTAGGGATATCGCTCATGGCCAGCAGATCGTATAAGCGGGTTCTTCTCAAACTTTCCGGCGAAGCGCTGATGGGTGATGACGCATTCGGCATCAACCGCGCCACCATCGCCCGGATGACCGAGGAAATCGCCGAAATCGTCAATCTGGGCGTGGAGCTGGCCATCGTCATCGGCGGCGGGAATATTTTCCGCGGCGTGGCGCCGGGCGCCCAGGGCATGGATCGCGCGACCGCGGACTACATGGGCATGATGGCCACCATCATGAATGCCCTGGCCCTGCAGGATGCGTTGAAACACCGCAGCGTCGACACGCGCGTGCAGTCGGCACTGAACATCGAACAGGTGGTCGAACCTTATATCCGGCCCAAGGCCTTGCGCTACCTGGAAGAAGGCAAGGTGGTGATTTTCGCCGCCGGCACCGGCAATCCTTTCTTTACCACGGACACCGCGGCGGCATTGCGCGGCGCCGAAATCGGCGCGGAAATCGTGCTCAAGGCGACCAAGGTCGACGGCATCTACAGCGCCGACCCCAATAAGGATCCGACCGCCACGCGTTATTCCCGCATCAGCTTCGACGAGGCCATCGTGCGCCGTCTGGAAGTCATGGACGCCACGGCATTCGCCCTGTGCCGCGACCAGAAGCTGCCCATCAAGGTGTTCTCCATCAATAAGTCGGGGGCGCTGAAGCGGGCGGTCACTGGCGAAGATGAAGGCACACTGGTACACGTTTGAATTGAAGGAGTCGCAATGAGCGTCGCAGACATCAGAAAATCGGCCGAGTCCCGGATGGCCAAGTCCATCGAAACGCTCAAGGTCAATCTGTCCAAGATCCGCACCGGGCGCGCGCATACCGGTATCCTGGATCACGTGCATGTCGAGTATTACGGCTCGCCCGTGCCCATCAGCCAGGTGGCTAACGTCAACCTGGTCGACGCGCGCACGATCAGCGTGCAGCCCTATGAGAAGACCATGGCCGGTCCGGTGGAAAAGGCCATCCGTGAATCCGATCTGGGGCTGAATCCCGTCTCCATGGGCGAAACCATCCGCGTGCCCATGCCCGCGTTGACGGAAGAGCGCCGCCGCGATCTGACCAAGGTCGTGAAGAACGAAGGCGAGGATGCCAAGATCGCGGTGCGCAATCTGCGCCGAGAAGGGAACGAAGCCTTGAAGAAGCTGGTCAAGGATAAGTCCATCTCGGAAGACGAAGAGCGCCGTGCGCAGGACGAAATCCAGAAGCTCACCGATCGCTGCGTGGGTGAAATCGACAAGCTGATCGCGCAGAAAGAAGCGGAGATCATGACCGTCTGACGCGAGCGCGCCGCGCGGTCTTTGCAACCTCATGACTATCAGTTCCACCCAGGCGGTCCCGCCGACGTCGGATATACCGCAGCATGTTGCCATCATCATGGATGGCAACGGCCGCTGGGCCACGCGACGGCATCTGCCGCGCACCGCCGGACACGCCAAGGGCGTGCAGGCCGTGCGCCGGGTCGTGGAGGCCTGCGGCCGCCGCGGCGTCCGCTACCTGACCCTGTTCGCCTTCAGCTCCGAAAACTGGCGCCGCCCGGCCGAAGAGGTCTCGCTGCTGATGCGGCTGTTCGTGCAGGCGCTGGAACGGGAAGTCGACAAACTCGACTCCCAGGGCGTGCGGCTGCGCGTGGTCGGCGATCTTTCTCCCTTCGAGCCGCGCCTGCGCGAATTGATCGAACAGGCGCAGGCCCGCACCGCGCACAACGACCAGCTGCATCTTTCGGTATGCGCGAACTACGGCGGGCGCTGGGACATCCTGCAGGCCATGCGCCGCATGCTGGTGGAAAATCCCGCGCTGGCGCAGGCGCCGGACGGCATCGACGAGGCCACGCTCAGTCGCTATCTGTCGATGGCATGGGCGCCCGAACCGGACCTGTTCATCCGCACCGGCGGCGAACAGCGCATTTCGAACTACCTGATCTGGCAGCTGGCGTACACCGAGCTTTTCTTCACCGACCGCTATTGGCCGGACTTCGGCGGCCCGGAACTGGAAGAAGCCTTCGAATGGTACCGGACCCGCGAGCGGCGTTTCGGGCGTACCAGCGCCCAGGTCAATGCGGCCGGAAAACGCTAGGCTTGCGCGACCCGTACCCCTGCCGTCACGCGGCCGCATGAAAAGGGGGCAGAATATGGTGTTCCCACCATCGCGGCGGGCACCTGCCCAGGCACCCGCCCAAGATTAGGAGACTTCATGCTGCGCCAGCGCATCGTCACAGCCGTCATCCTCCTCGCCGTCCTGGCCGCCACCATGGCGGCGTCCACGCCCTGGCCTTTCATGGTGCTGCTCGCCGTCGCGACCGCCTGCGCCGGCTGGGAATGGGCGCGCCTGACCTTGCCCGAGGGCGGTGGCGCCGGCGCCATCGTCGTGGGCGTGCTGCTGGGCGCCGCGGCGCTGTGCGTGACCCTGTGGTGGACCGGCGGCAGCCGCTACGACTTCGCCGCCGAAGCCTCCAGCGCGCTGCTGTTCAACTGGGTGGTGCCGCTGTCGGCCCTGTTGTGGATCTTCGGCGCGACGGTCGCGGTGGTCCGCGGACGCAGCGACGCGCCGCCCGCCAGCGTGGCCCTGACGCTATTCGCCATCCTGGCCCTGATGGCGGCCTGGGCGGTGCTGGCCTTGCTCTTCATGACACATGGAGCCGTTTTCCTGCTGTCCCTGCTGGCGCTGGTGTGGGCCGCGGATATCGCGGCCTATTTCGGCGGCCGCGCCTTGGGCCGCCACAAGCTGGCGCCGCGCGTCAGCCCCGGCAAAACCATCGAAGGCGCCATCTGCGGGGTCGCGGCCGCCGTCATCTGGATAGGCGTCAGCAGCGTGTGGGAGGGCACCTTCGGCCACGCCCTGGTCCAGCGCTGGACGCTCTGGGGCGCGCTGCCGATCGCGGCGTTGCTGGGCGTGTTGTCCATTGTCGGCGACCTGTTCGAGTCGCTGCTCAAGCGGCGCGCCGGGCGCAAGGATTCCAGTAATCTGTTGCCCGGCCACGGCGGCGTCTACGATCGCATCGACGCCATCCTGCCGGTGGCGCCCGTGGCCCTGCTTCTCAGTGGAGTACTGTTTTGACTGCGTTTCAGCGTATCGCCGTGCTGGGCTCCACGGGATCGATCGGCGAAAGCACCCTGGACGTTATCGCCCGGCATCCCGACCGGCTGGGCGTCTACGCGCTTTCGGCCCATAGCCGCATGGAAAAGCTGGTGGAACAGGCGCGCGCCAGCGCCGCCCGCGTGGTGGTCGTGCCGGACGAGAATGCCGCGGCGCGTTTCCGCCAGGCGTGGGCGCAGGCAGACGCAAAAGCATCCGCGCCGCCGGAGATCCGCGTCGGCGCCCAGGCGCTGGCCGATACGGCCGCGGATCCGGAATGCGATACCGTGATGGCGGCCATCGTCGGCGCCGCCGGCCTGCCTTCCGCCCTGGCGGCGGCGCGCGCCGGCAAGCGGGTATTGCTGGCCAACAAGGAAGCCCTGGTGGCCGCCGGTTCGCTGTTCATGGCCGCGGTGCGCGACCACGGCGCCGAACTGCTGCCCATCGACAGCGAGCACAACGCCATCTTCCAGTGCCTGCCGCATGGCGAGCGCGCTTCCGCGCCCACGCGGCCGGCCGCCGGGGTGCGCCGCCTGATCCTGACGGCGTCCGGCGGCCCGTTCCGCCAGCACGACCCGGAAGACCTGCATGCCATTACGCCGGCGCAGGCCTGCAAGCATCCGAACTGGAGTATGGGGCGCAAGATTTCCGTCGATTCGGCCACCATGGCGAACAAGGGGCTGGAAGTGATCGAGGCCCACTGGCTGTTCGCCATGCCGGCCGATCGCATCGAAGTCCTGATCCATCCGCAAAGCGTCGTCCATTCCATGGTGGAGTATGAGGACGGCTCCGTGCTGGCGCAGCTGGGCCAGCCGGACATGCGTACCCCCATCGCCTACGGCCTGGGATTTCCGGACCGCCTGGCCAGCGGGGTAGGGCTGCTCGACCTGGCGCGCTGCGGGCGGCTGGATTTCGAAAAGCCGGATCTGCGCCGCTTTCCCTGCCTGGGCCTGGCCTTCGATGCCCTGGCCGCCGGGCAGGGCGCCTGCATCGCGCTGAATGCGGCGAACGAGGTCGCCGTGGACGCCTTTCTGCGCGAAACGGTGCCGTACACCTGTATCCCGGCCGTCATCGCCCAGACTCTGGAGTGGCACGCCGGTCGGCCATCTGTTACGCTGAACAGCCTTGACGACGTCCTGGCGGAAGACGCCGCGGCGCGGACGCAAGCGCAACATATCCTGGCGCGTTCCCCGGTCGCCGCCGCCCACCCCAGGGGCCGTTAGTGCGTTAGTGCGTTAGCGCGCTATAGCGGCCATCGCGGGCCATCGCGCGACCCCCACCCGGTATCCGTTCATGCTATTCACCTTGCTTGCCTTCGCCGTCGCGCTGGGTATCCTGATCACGTTTCACGAACTCGGCCACTACTGGGCGGCGCGGTTGTGCGGCGTGCGGGTGCTGCGGTTTTCTGTGGGTTTCGGCAAAGTCCTGCTGCGCCGCATCGATCGCCACGGTACCGAGTGGGCGGTATCCGCCATTCCCCTGGGCGGCTACGTCAAAATGCAGGATGACCCGCCCGCCGGCGCCGCGCCGGCGGAATCCGCCCGGGCCTTCAATCGCCAGCCGGTCGGCAAGCGCATCCTGATCGTCGCCGCGGGCCCCGTTTTCAATCTGATCCTCGCGGTGTTCCTCTATGCCAGCCTGAACCTGGCCGGCGTGGAGGAGCCCGCCGCCTTCATCGCACGGCCGGCTGCCGGTACCCCCGCGGCCCAGGCCGGGCTGCAGGCCGGCGACCGCATCGTGTCCATCGACGGCGAGCCGATAACGTCCTGGAATGACGCGCGCTGGCAGCTGATGGACCATATCTCCACCGGCGGGCGGGTGCAGCTCGGCGTCAGGACCGAGCAAGGCGCCGTCCACGAACGCGAGCTGACGCTGGGTGAGAACCGCCTCGATCCCGCGCAGGGCGATCCGCTGGCGGCCTCGGGCCTGCGCCTGCAGGAGCCGCGTCCCGTCGTACGCGGCCTGGTGCCCGATAGCCCCGGGCAGCAGGCCGGGCTGCGTAGCGGCGACGTCGTGCTGGCCGTCGATGGCCAGCCGGTGCAGGACGTCGGCTCGGTCATTCGCATGGTGCAGCAGCGCGCCGGCACGGCGGTGCCCTTGCTGGTGCGGCGCGATGGCGCCGATATCTCCCTGACGGTAACGCCGAAGGCGGAACGCCTGGACAACGGCGAAACCGTCGGCCGCATCGGGGTGCAGCTGGGCGGCGACGTGCCCATGGTGACGGTGCGCTACGGTCCCATCGACAGCGTGTGGCAGGGCGTCACGCGTACCGCCGATACGGCCTGGTTTTCGCTGCGCATGATGGGCCGCATGGTGACGGGCGCCGTTTCCTGGCGCAATATCAGCGGCCCGGTGACCATTGCCGATTATGCCGGGCAGACGGCGCGCGTCGGCCTGGCGGCCTATATCGCCTATCTGGCGCTGATCAGTATCAGCCTGGGCGTGCTCAACCTGCTGCCCATTCCCATGCTGGACGGCGGCCATTTGCTGTACTACCTGCTGGAGATCGTGCGCGGCAGCCCGCCGCCCTCGCGCTGGCTGGACATCGGCCAGCGTGCCGGCCTGGGCCTGCTGGCGGGCCTGATGGGCCTGGCCCTGTTCAACGATTTCGCCCGGCTTTTCACCTAGCTTGCACCTGGCTTATGCCCCCGGGCCGGGCCCCGGCCAAGTCCCTGGACAGGCCCTTGTCAGCCCATTGGCGGTGGGCCGCCGCGAACGTCCGGTCATGCCGGCGGACGCCCGGGATGGCTGGTGCCTTTCGCTCAGGCGGGTTCTGCCTTAAAATCCTCCGCCATTTGCACCTATAACTCCGCCATTTGGACCACCAAGGATCCCCCAGGATGTTTTTCCGCTGGATGTTTAAGCCCAACAAGGGTATTTGGGCGGGCCTCATCGCCATGCTGATGTTGCTGCCGGCACTGGCCAACGCCTTCGAACCCTTCGTCGTCAAGGACATTCGCGTGGAGGGGATCCAGCGTATCGATGCCGGCACGGTGTTCGGCTATCTGCCCTTCAAGGTCGGCGATACCTTCACGGAAGACACCGCCACGGATTCCGTGCGCCGTCTTTACGGCAGCGGCTTTTTCAGCGACGTGCGCATCGACACCAACAACAACGTGGTTGTGGTCGTGGTGCAGGAACGCGCGACCATCGCGTCCATCACGTTCAACGGCATGCGGGAGTTCGACAGCAAGGCGATCCTGGACTCGCTACGCAACGTCGGCTTCGCGGAAGGGCGCATCTTCGACCGCTCCATGCTCGAGCGCGCCGAACTCGAACTCAAGCAGCAGTACATGTCCAAGGGCAAGTACGGCGTGGAAGTGACTTCCACGGTGACGCCGCTGCCGCGCAATCGCGTCGGCATCAGCTTCGATATTTTCGAAGGCGACGTGGCGCGCATCCGTGAAATCCATTTCGTCGGCAACAAGGCCTTCTCGGAAAGCGAGCTGCTGGACCAGATCCAGATGACCACGCCGGGCTGGCTGACCTGGTATACCGACACGGACAAATATTCGCGCGAAAAGCTGGAAGGCGACGTCGAGCGGATCCGCTCGTTCTACCTGGATCGCGGCTATCTCGAAGTCGCGGTGGAACCGCCGCAGGTCACCATCTCGCCGGATCGCAAGAACATCTACATCACCTACACGCTGCACGAAGGCGAACCGTACAAGGTGCGCAGCGTGAAACTGGCGGGCAATCTGCTGGGCCTGGACAAGCAGATCGATGCGCTGGTGCAGGTCAAGCCCGGCGAAACCTTCTCGGCGGCCAAGACCAACGATAGCGCCAAGGCCATTACCGACTACCTGGGCGAACTGGGCTACGCCTTCGCCAACGTCAATCCGAATCCCCAGATGGATCGCGCCAAGCACGAAGCCGATCTGACGTTCTACGTGGATCCCAGCCGTCGCGTCTACGTGCGCCGCATCCAGATCGGCGGCAACACCCGTACGCGGGACGAGGTCATCCGCCGCGAAATGCGCCAGGAAGAAGCCGCCTGGTATGACGCCGGCGATATCAAGATGTCGCGCGATCGTATCGACCGCCTGGGCTATTTCAACGACGTCAACGTCAAGACCGATCCGGTTCCGGGCTCGCCCGACCAGGTCGACGTCAACGTCGACGTGAAGGAAAAGCCCACCGGCATGGTCAACCTGGGCGTGGGCTATGGCTCGACCGACCGCGCCATCTTCAGCGCCGGTATCAGCGAAGACAACGTCTTCGGCAGCGGCACTAACCTGACCCTGCAGCTGAACACCAGCAAGACCAACCGCGCCGCGGTGCTGTCGCATACCGATCCGTACTGGACCAAGGACGGCATCAGCCGCACCACGTCGCTGTATTACCGCCAGCAGCGTCCGTTCATCGACAACGACGGCGAGTACCGCGTCGATACGATGGGCCTGGGCATGAACTTCGGCGTGCCCATCTCGGAGTACGACCGCATCATCCTGGGCGCGTCCGTCGAGCGCAACAAGGTCCACCTGGACAGCAATTCCCCGCAGGCCTACCAGGAATACGTCGACCAGTACGGCGATTCGACCACTTCGGTCCTGCTGACCACCGGCTGGAACAAGGACACCCGCGACAGCGCGCTGGCGCCGACCAAGGGCTACTTCACCAAGCTGCAGGCCAACGTGTCCACGATGGACCTGAAATACACCATGCTGTCCGCGCAGCAGCAGTACTACCTGCCGCTGGGCCGCAGCTACACCCTGGCCCTGAACGGCATGATGGACTGGGGCCAGTCCTATGGCGGCAAGGACTTCCCGGTCATCAAGGACGTCTACGCGGGCGGTATCGGTTCGGTGCGTGGCTACGAAGGCGCGTCCCTGGGGCCGCGCGATACCCTGACGGGCGATTACCTGGGTGGTGCGCGCCGTATCGTGGCCAACGCGCAGCTCTACCTGCCGTTCCCGGGCGCGACCAAGGACAAGACCCTGCGCTGGTTCCTGTTCACGGACGCCGGCCGGGTGCAGCCGGGCAATGGCTTGACCTGCACGGCGGGCAAGCACAACGAAGTCGAGGATCCTTGCGGATGGCGCTATTCCGCCGGCGTGGGCCTGTCATGGCAATCGCCGCTGGGACCGCTGCAGCTGTCCTACGGCCGGCCGCTCAACGCGAAGTCGGGTGACGACACCCAGAGCTTCCAGTTCCAAATCGGTACTGGTTTCTAAACGCAAATCAAAGGTGGCCGGATGTTTCCGGTCGCCCATGAGCGTGCCGGTTTAGTGGCACAATAATGGTTTGCTTGACCTTATCGGAAGGTGAAATTTTCATGATGTCTATTTTCGTACGCAAATTGACCCGTTCATCGCGCAAGAGCTCCGTCTCGCTGACGGCTGTGCTGGCGCTGGCGGGCGCGCTGCTGCTGGGCGCGTCGTACGCGGCGCCCGCGGCTGCGCAGGGGACGAAAATCGGCTTCGTCAATACCGAGCGTATCCTGCGCGAATCCGGCCCCGCTCGCGCGGCCCAGGCCAAGATCGAATCCGAGTTCAAGGCCCGTGATGCCGAACTGCAGCGCATGGCGACCAATCTGCGCGCCCAGGCGGAAAAGTTCGACAAGGACGCGCCCGTGTTGTCCGAGTCCGATCGCATGAAGCGCCAGCGTGACCTCAGCAACATGGACGGCGACCTGCAGCGCCGCCGCCGCGAATTCCAGGAAGACTTCAACCGTCGCCGCAACGAGGAATTCTCGGCCATCGTGCAGAAGGCCAACGCGGCCATCAAGAACATCGCCGAAAAAGAAAACTACGATCTGATCGTGCAGGACGCCGTCACTGTCAGCCCGCGCGTGGATATCACCGATAAAGTGATCCAGGCCCTTGGCAAGTAAGCGTCGCCCATGCCGGTTCTGCTAGATTCCACTCGCGCGCCCTTACTTGACGAGTTATTGGCGGATACCGACACCCAGGGTCTGACGTGGCAGATCAGCGCCCCACCAGGTGGGGCGCTTCCCCGGATACAGGGGCTGGGGACGCTGGCCACCGCGGGGCCGGGCGAAATCAGCTTTCTTTCCAATCCTCGCTACCAAAGCCAATTGCCCGCGACGCGGGCCGGCGCGGTCATCGTCACGCCGGATATAGAACAGGCTTTGTCCGGGCCGGCATCGGCCCAGTCCGCCCCCTCCACACCGGCGGCCTTCGCCCGTGTGATCACGGCCAACCCCTATCTGCTGTACGCCCGTATCGCGCAATGGTTCGACCGTGCGCGGCGGCCGGCCTTGCCCGCCGGCGTGCATCCCTCCGCCGTGGTGGCGGATGACGCCGTCATTGAAGACGGCGTGCGGATCGGGCCGCACTGCGTGGTCGAATCCGGCGCCCGCATCGGGCGTGAAACCGTGCTGGGGCCGGGCTGCGTCATCGGGGCGGGGTCTTCGGTCGGCGCGGGCGGATTGCTACATGCGCGCGTAACGTTGTATGCGGGCGTAACCGTCGGAGCACGGGCGGTCATCCATTCGGGGGCGGTGCTGGGAGCGGATGGTTTCGGCTTCGCGCCGGATCCGGCGCTGGGCAAGGGCGCCTGGGGCAAAATCCCGCAGTTCGGCGGTGTGACCGTGGGCAACGATGTCGAAATCGGCGCCAACACCACCATCGATCGCGGCGCGCTGGAAGACACCCTGATCGGCGACGGCGTCAAGCTGGACAACCAGATCATGGTCGCCCACAACGTCCGGATCGGGGCGCATACGGCCGTGGCGGCTTGCGTCGGCATCGCCGGCTCCACGACCATAGGCGAACGCTGCACCATAGGCGGCGCGTCCATGTTGTCCGGCCACCTGACCCTGGCCGACGACGTGCATATATCCGGCGGCACCGCCATTACGTCGAATATTTCCAAGCCTGGCCGCTACACCGGGGTGTACCCGTATGCGGAACATGGCGA
Organism: Bordetella sputigena; assembly: GCF_965137885.1. Taxonomy (NCBI): domain Bacteria; kingdom Pseudomonadati; phylum Pseudomonadota; class Betaproteobacteria; order Burkholderiales; family Alcaligenaceae; genus Bordetella; species Bordetella sputigena. The sequence continues at coordinate 8,213 of NZ_CBCSCA010000005.1, read as the reverse complement.
GTGGCAGCGCAACGCGGCTGTCATCCAGCAGTTGGGCCAGTTGCGCCGCCGCGTGCGGACGCTGGAACAGGAATAACATCACGGCGCGTCGCTAACGCGGCATGCCGTAAGAAGAATTGCAATGCAGGAACATACTCATGGAACTCGACATTAAGGGGATCCTGGATCGCTTGCCGCATCGGTATCCGATGCTGCTGATCGACCGCGTGATCGACATCCAGCCCGGCAAATCCATCGTTGCCTTGAAGAACGTTTCGATCAACGAACCATTCTTCACGGGTCACTTTCCCCATCATCCCGTCATGCCTGGCGTGCTGATCCTGGAAGCCATGGCGCAAGCCGCCGCACTGTTTTCGTTTTCGGATGAATCGGCCCTGAAAAGCAACGATGCCGCTGGTTCGTCCACGGTGTATTACTTCGTCGGCATCGACGGCGCGCGTTTCCGCCGCCCGGTCCTGCCCGGCGACCAATTGCGTATCGAAGTGGACGCCGAACGGTTGAGCCGCAGCATTTGCAAGTACGCCGGGCGCGCCCTGGTGGACGGTCAACTGGTCGCCGAAGCCAAGCTCATGTGTGCCATCCGCAGCCTGGACGCATAAATGACCGATCACATTCACCCTACCGCCGTGGTCGATCCGGCTGCTGAGATCGACAGTTCCGTTGTCATCGGTCCCTACAGCGTCATCGGCCCGCGGGTGCGCATCGGCGCGGGGACTGAGATCGGATCGCATTGCGTCATCGACGGCGTCACCACTATCGGGCGCGACAACCGCTTCTACCGGTTCTGCTCGATCGGCGGCATGCCGCAGGACAAGAAATACGACGGTGAGCCGACCCGGCTGGAAATCGGCGACCGCAACACCGTACGCGAGTTCACCACCTTCAATACCGGCACGGTCCAGGATGGCGGCGTGACCACCATCGGCAGCGACAACTGGATCATGGCCTATGTGCATATCGCGCACGATTGCCACGTGGGCAGCAACACCATCCTGGCCAACGGCGTGCAGCTGGGCGGCCATGTGCGGGTGGGCGATTGGGCCATCCTGGGCGGCCTGACCGGCGTGCATCAGTTCAGCACCATCGGCGCGCACAGCATGACGGGCGGCAATAGCTCGCTGATGCAGGATACGCCGCCTTATGTGCTGGCCGCTGGCAACCCCTGCCGTCCGGTGGGCATCAATGTGGAAGGGTTGAAGCGCCGCGGGTTCACACCCGCCGTGATATCGGCCCTGCGCGACGCCTACAAGGCCATATACCGGCGCGGCCTGTCGCTGGACGAAGCGCGCGCCGAATTGCGCGGCCGGCAGGAGAGCGAGCCGGAAACGCGCGAAGTCCTGCAAGTCATGCTGGACTTCCTGGATCAATCGCAACGCGGCATTATCCGGCCGTGACCACGCGCATCGGCATGGTCGCCGGCGAGCCCTCCGGGGACCTGCTGGCCGGCCGCATCATCGAAGGCCTGCGCGAATACGACGCCTCGGTGGCCTGCGCGGGGATAGGCGGGCCGCGCATGCAGGCGCGGGGCTTCGATAGCTGGCATCCCATGCACGCGCTGACGGTGTTCGGCTACGTCGATGCGCTCAAGCGTATTCCCAGCCTGCTGGCCATCTATGGCGACGTCAAGCGACGCATGCTGGCCGAGCCGCCCGCCGTGTTCGTCGGTATCGATGCGCCGGATTTCAATCTGAAGCTGGAACTCCAGCTGCGGCAGGCCGGCGTGCCCACGGTGCATTTCGTCGGGCCGTCCATCTGGGCCTGGCGCTACGACCGCATCCACAAGATCCGCCAGGCGGTCTCGCACATGCTGGTGCTGTTTCCTTTCGAAGTCGATATCTATCGCAAGGAAGGCATACCGGTCACCTATGTCGGCCACCCGCTGGCCGGAACCATACCCATGGCGCCGGATCGCGAGGCCGCCCGCGCGCGGCTGGGCGTGGAGCGCGGCGCGCGCGTGCTGGCCATGCTGCCGGGCAGCCGTTCGTCGGAAATCCGCGTGCTGGCGCCGCGTTTCCTGCAGGCCTTGCAGCAGTTGCAGGCGCGCGATCCGGCGTTGCAGTGCCTGGTGCCCATGGTGAATGCGGCGCGGCGCGCGGAATTCGAACAATTCCTGCGCCAGTATCCCGTCAGCAACCTGCGCATCGTTACGTCGGACGACGTTGCCGCCGGCGTGATGAACGGCGCCACCGGCGAAGGCCAGCCCGTGGCCTGGTCCGTCATGGAGGCCGCGGACGCGGTGCTGGTGGCCAGCGGCACGGCCACGCTGGAGGCCGCGCTCTACAAGCGGCCCATGGTTATTTCCTATGTGCTGTCGCCATGGATGCGACGTATCATGGCGTGGAAATCCGGGCAGCAGCGCCCTTATCTGCCTTGGGTCGGGTTGCCCAATGTGTTGCTGCGCGACTTCGCGGTGCCGGAGCTGCTGCAGGACGACGCCACGCCCGACAAACTGGCCGAAGCGACCTGGCGCGCGCTCACGGATGAGGCGGCCGCCGCCCGCATCCAGGCGCGGTTCACGGACTTGCATGCCGAGCTGCTGCGCGACACGCCGGCGCTGGCGGCGCGGGCCATCAACGAGGTAGCGCATGGCGCAAAGTGACATGTTCGGCGACGAAGGCCTGCGCGATGTGATCATCTCGGGGGTGGACGAAGCCGGCCGCGGGCCCCTGGCCGGCGCGGTCTACGCCGCCGCCGTCATCCTGGATCCGGGGCGGCGCATCGATGGGCTGGCCGATTCCAAGGTGCTGACCGCCCCGCGGCGCGAAGAGCTGGCGCTCGAAATCAAGGAATACGCCGTCGCCTGGTGCGTGGCCAGCGCCAGCGTGAAGGAAATCGACTCCCTGAACATCCTGCGCGCGACCTTGCTGGCGATGCGCCGCGCGGTGCTCGGGCTGGGCATCAAGCCCGGACTGGCGCTGGTCGACGGCAATCAGGCGCCGCGCCTGCCTTGCGGCGTGAAGACCGTGATCCAGGGGGATGCGCTGGTGCCGGCCATCTCGGCCGCGTCGATCCTGGCCAAGACGGCACGCGACGCCGATCTGGTGCGCCTGCATGGCAAGTATCCCAACTATGGCTTCGACCAGCACAAGGGCTATGGCACGGTGATGCACCTGGAGCGCCTGCGCGAGCACGGCCCGTGTCCGGAACACCGGCGCAGCTTTTCTCCCGTCAAGGATATGTTGATCGTGCCATGAAGCACATAGCTTCGCGCGATAACCCTCTGGTGAAATCCCTGCAGCGCATCGCCGCGACGGCGGGCCGGCGCGAATCCCAGGTGCTGCTGGACGGTATCCATCTCTGCCAGGCCTGGCTGCGGCATCACGGGACGCCGGTGCGCGCGCTGTTCGACGCCGCGCGGCTGGACCATCCCGAAATCGCCGGCCTGGCGCGCGTGCTGCCGGAGGAAATCTGCGTCAGCCTGGAAGCGCGGCTGCTGCGCGGCCTGGCCAGCGTGGAAAGCGACCAGGGTGTCGCCTTCCTGGTGCAGCCGCCCCAGCCGGACCTGCCCGACCGGATCGAGGAATCCTGTGTCCTGCTGGATCGGGTGCAGGACCCCGGCAATGTCGGCACATTGATACGCACCTGCGCGGCCGCTGGCATACAGCGCGTTCTGTTGTCCGAGGGCTGCGCCGCGGCCTGGTCGCCCAAGGTGCTGCGCAGCGCCCAGGGCGCGCATTTCGCGATCTCGCTGCATGAGCGCGTCAGCGTGGCGGACCTGCTGCCGCGCCTGGGCGTGCCGCTGGTCGCCACGGCGCTGCATGACTCGATTTCTCTCTACGATGCCAACCTGCCGGCGCACTGCGCGTGGGTATTCGGCCACGAAGGGCAGGGCATCGCGCCGGAGCTGTTGCAGGCGGCCGACCTGCAGGTGCGGATTCCGCACGATACGCAGGCCGTAGAGTCCTTGAACGTGGCGGTGTCGGCGGCGATCTGCCTGTTCGAGCAGCGCCGCCGCTTCCCTTGTCTGCCGGTGGGCGGATAGCCGCCCGCCAGGCCCACCGCCACGTGGCGGCTTCAGCCGCCCCGGTCCAGCCCGACTTCCTGCAGCACCGTCGTGGAAATCTCCTCGATGGATTTGGTCGTCGTGGACAGCCATTCAATGCCTTCGCGCCGCATCAGGCGCTCGGCCTCCGCGACCTCATAGCGGCATTGCTCGATCGACGCGTACTGGCTGTTGGGACGTCGCTCGTGCCGCACTTCCGCCAGCCGGTCGGGCTGGATGGACAGGCCGAACAGCTTGCTGCGGTGGGGCGCCAGCGTCGACGGCAGCACCCCGCGTTCGAAGTCGTCGGGCGTCAGCGGAAAGTTGGCAGCCTTGATCGCATACTGCATGGCCAGGTACAGGCTGGTCGGCGTTTTTCCGCAGCGTGACACGCCCACCAGAATCACATCCGCCTGGCCCAGATTTGTAACGAACTGGCCGTCGTCATGGGACAGGCTGAAATTGATGGCGTCGATACGGTTGCGATACTTCTCGCTGTTGGCCGCCATGTGCGAGCGGCCGATGGAGTGGCTGGACTTCAGGCCCAGTTCCTGTTCGATGTGGCTTACAAAGGTTCCAAATAGATCCAGGAAGATACCGTTGGCCTGCCGTACCCGCGCCATGATTTCGGGATGAACCAGGGTGCTGAAGACAATGGGCTGCATGCCCGTTTCGGCGGCATTGCGATCGATGCGCAGCGCGGCTTCCTCCGCCTTTTGCAGGGTGTCGACGAAGGGCAGGCGGATCTGGCGAAAGTTCACGTTCTCGAACTGCGCCAGTACCGAATGGCTGAAGGTCTCGGCCGTAATGCCGGTGCTGTCCGAGACGATGTAAACGGTCCGTTCGAGCGGGGTGTTGGTCATATGTAAAAAATTCCGACGAGGCTGGAAGTAGGGCGGATCCTACCGGGTACAATCAGGCCCCGATAAGTCACCCCAATGCGGTCCCAAGGCCAGTTTGGCCAGCGCGCGTTTCCGTGCCCTGACCAAACTCGCTTTCTTTCCATTGTAAAAGGTGACTTCAATGTCGTACGTCGTTTCGTTCGAGCAGCTCCGCATGGCGGATGTGGACTCGGTAGGAGGCAAGAACGCATCACTAGGTGAAATGATCAGCCAGCTGGCCGGCGCGGGCGTGCGCGTGCCGGGCGGCTTCGCGACCACGGCCGAGGCCTTCCGCGATTTCCTGAAATCGTCGGGCCTGGACAAGCGTATCGCCGATCGTCTCGCCTCGCTCAACCCGGAAGACGTACGTGAACTGGCGACGGCCGGGGCGGAGATCCGCCAGTGGCTGATCGACGCGCCGTTCTCGCCCGAATTCGAACAACAGATCCGTACCGCCTTCGCCGCCCTGGATGCGGACGGCAAGGGCTCGTTCGCCGTTCGTTCGTCCGCCACCGCGGAAGACCTGCCGGACGCGTCGTTCGCGGGCCAGCAGGAAACCTTCCTGAACGTGGTCGGCATCGATGACGTGCTGGACAAGATCCGCCACGTCTTTGCGTCGCTGTACAACGATCGCGCCATTTCCTATCGCGTGCACAAAGGCTATGCGCACGCCGACGTCGCCCTGTCCGCGGGCGTGCAGCGCATGGTGCGCTCGGACAAGGGCAGCGCCGGCGTCATGTTCACCATCGATACCGAATCGGGCTTCAAGGACGTGGTCTTCATCACGTCGTCCTATGGCCTGGGCGAGACGGTGGTGCAGGGCGCCGTCAACCCCGACGAGTTCTACGTCTTCAAGCCCACGCTGGAAAAAGGCCTGTATCCCATCGTCGGACGCCGCATCGGCTCCAAGCTGATCAAGATGGAGTTCGACCCCGAGCGCCCGCAGGGCCGCGCCGTGCGCACCGTGGACGTGCCGGTGTCCGAGCGCAATCGCTATTCGCTGACGGACGAAGAAGTCACCGAGCTGGCGCGCTATGCGGTCATCATCGAGAAGCACTATGGCCGTCCCATGGACATCGAATGGGGCCGCGATGGCGTCGACGGCAAGCTGTATATCCTGCAGGCGCGCCCGGAGACCGTGAAGTCGCAGCAGAGCGGCAATGAAGTGCAGCAGCGCTACCGCCTGAAGGCCACCGGCCGTGTGGTGGTGACGGGCCGCGCGATCGGCCAGAAGATCGGTTCCGGTCCGGTGCGCATCGTCGCCGACGTCTCGGAAATGGACAAGGTGCAGCCGGGCGACGTGCTGGTGACCGATATGACGGATCCCAACTGGGAACCCGTGATGAAGCGCGCCGCCGCCATCGTCACCAACCGCGGCGGCCGCACCTGCCACGCCGCCATCATCGCGCGTGAACTCGGCATCCCGGCGGTGGTGGGATGCGCCACGGCCACCGACGACCTGAAGGAAGGCCAGGCGGTGACCGTGTCCTGCGCGGAAGGCGATGAGGGCCGCATCTATGACGGCCTGATCGAAACCGAGGTCGAGGAAGTGCGCCGCGGCGAAATGCCCGCCATCGACGTGAAGATCATGATGAACGTCGGCAATCCGCAACTGGCCTTCGACTTCGCGCAGATTCCCAACGAAGGCGTGGGCCTGGCGCGCCTGGAATTCATCATCAACAACAACATCGGCATCCACCCGAAAGCGGTGCTGGATTATCCGAACGTCGATGCCGAACTGAAAAAGGCGGTGGAGTCGGCCGCGCGTGGCTATGCCAGCCCGCGCGCCTTCTTCGTCGAGAAGCTGGCCGAGGGTATCGCCACCATCGCCGCGGCGTTCTGGCCCAAGCCCGTCATCGTCCGCTTGTCCGACTTCAAGTCCAACGAGTACCGCAAGCTGGTGGGCGGCTCGCGCTACGAGCCCGAAGAGGAAAACCCCATGCTGGGTTTCCGCGGCGCGTCGCGCTATATCGCTCAGGAGTTCGATGAGTGCTTCCGCATGGAATGTGAGGCATTGAAGCGCGTGCGCGGCGAAATGGGCCTGACCAACGTCGAGATCATGGTGCCCTTCGTGCGCACGCTGAACCAGGCCGCACGGGTGGTCGAACTGCTGGGCAAGAACGGGCTGAAGCGCGGCGAGAACGGGCTGAAGCTGATCATGATGTGCGAGGTGCCGTCCAACGCCATTCTGGCGGATTCCTTCCTGGACTACTTCGACGGCTTCTCGATCGGTTCGAACGACATGACGCAGCTGACGCTGGGCCTGGACCGCGATTCGGGCATGGAGCTGTTGGCGGCGGACTTCGACGAGCGCGACGAAGCGGTCAAGTTCATGCTGCGGCGGGCCATCCAGGCTTGCCTGGCCAAGGGCAAGTATGTCGGTATTTGCGGCCAGGGGCCCAGCGACCATCCGGATTTCGCGCAGTGGCTCAAGGATGAAGGCATCCTCTCGATGTCGCTGAATCCCGATACCGTTGTCGATACCTGGCAGCGTCTGGCGGGCTGATCGGGCTCAACGTTGCTGGCCGCCTTCGCGCGCCAGCAACTCCAGCTTGCGCGCGACGCCCCATCGGTAACCGCCCGGGGCGCCGTCCGTTCGCACGACGCGATGGCAGGGGATGGCGAGCGCGATATCGTTGCTCGCGCAGGCGCGCGCCACCGCGCGCACGGCGCCCGGCGCGCCGATGCGGCGGGCGACCTCCGCATAGGAGGCGGTGCTACCCAGAGGGATTTCACGCAGGGCTTGCCAGACGCGTTGCTGGAAAGCGGTGCCGCGCACATCCAGCGGCAGCGCGAGGCCCATCTCCGGCTTTTCGACGAAGCCCACGACCTGGGCCACCCATCTTTTGAATTCCTCGTCACCGCCTTCCAGGCTGGCCTGGGAAAAGCGGTCCTGCAGCCCCCGCACCAGGGCCTGCGGATCGTCGCCCAGCGTGATCTGGCATATGCCTTTTTCCGTCGCGGCGACCAGCAGGGCGCCCAATGAACATTGGGCGACGGCGAAGCGGATGCCCAAGCCGGCGCCGCCACGGCGGAATTCGGTGGGGGTCATGCCGAGCATGGCGGGCACGCTTTCGTAGAACCGGCCGCTGGAATTGAAGCCCGCTTCGTAGATGGCGTCGGTGACCGAGCGGCCCCGCGACCGTCCGTGATCGAGTTCCTGTCGCGCGCGTGATGCGCGGACGGCCTGGGCGTAGGCCTTGGGCGTGATGCCGGTGACGGCCTTGAACACCCGGTGGAAGTGGAAGCGGCTCATGCCGGCCTGTTCGGCCAGCGTGGCGAGGTCCGTTGCCGCCCCGGACTCCATGGCCCGGCAGGCCTGCTCGACCAGCGCCGCATGGGGATGGGCG